>JBJETX010000054.1:0-24124 GCA_051883535.1 Christensenellales bacterium
ATTATCATTCGTCCTCCCGTAAGTAGCCGTAATTTTAACGGTCAAGACGGATTTTAACACAAACGCCGCTACTTGTAAAGTGATAAAGTCACACAATTTGAAAATTGCCGAAATTTTTTTAACCACAACATTTTGTGCGCGTTGCGAAATAATCACCACAAAATGTTCCCGAAGCGTAATTTTACGCGCGTAGTCCGTAGCGTTCGCTACAAACAGCGCGAACGTAGAAAAAAAGTGGCGCGAACGGGAACCTTTTTACGGGAAAAACGAACCTCAGCAAGGGCGTTTCGACAAAGAATCCGGACAAAGGTCGCCGGGGCGATGGGAAAGACGAGAAACCGCTTGCATACCTACCTTGCGGTGTGGTACAATAAGAGCGCGCGAAAGGAATCGCGTTGAATACGAATATATATTGACGGCGTGCGCACGCGCGCGGAGAGGGTTATGATAATATCCGATATAAAATTAAGGCTTCCCGTTACCGGAGCGGAAGCGACGGCGTACAGCGGAGGGAAAGCCGTCGGAGAGGGCGTTGAAGTCGCCTGCGGCGAGACCGTGGATTTCACCACGTTTTTCAACGCGCTTGACGCGGATTTTTTCAGGGAAAACACCTCGGTGGAAGAAGTTAAGTTAAAACTCGACTTCGTCGGTCGCGCCTGCGTCGTGGTTATAAGGTATTTCCGTAAAGGAAAGTCGGGGAAAAAAGTCAGGAACTATTCTTACGAACGGGTTGCGGCGAGCGTGAGCGACGGCGGTTGCGAGATAGTCGCCGACGTAAAACGCGGAGGCATTCTCGGGTTCGTCCTCAAAGCGGAGAGCGAAGTAACCGTTCGCGGAGGCTGCTGGGAGTGTTCGGACGACTGCAAGAAGAACACCGTTCGCCCCGGGTTCGTCGTATGCACTTATAAGAGAGAAAAAGAAGCCTTACGCAACGCCGAAGCGTTACGTTCCGCGGTCGGACTTTCTGCGGACGTGTACGTCGTGGATAACGGCAACACCCTCGCGCAATCGGATTTACCCGTAGGCGCGGTTCTTATTCCCAACCGCAATCTCGGCGGAAGCGGAGGGTTTTCCCGCGGAATGCTCGAATGCCTCGACAGGGGGAATACGCATTTCGTTCTCGTCGACGACGACGTCGCGCTCGACGGAGAAACCGCGCTCAGAACGATACGTATTCTCGAATTGCTTAGTGAAGAAAAGAAGAATATATCCATAGGCGGCGCGATGTTCGCGTTTTCCTCTCCTTCGGTTGTTTACGAAGCGGGAGCGCAGGCAGGGAAAGCGAAGTTAAGGTTCCCTAAAAGCAATATAGAGATAACCAATAAGAGCGGTTTGCTGTTGTATACGGCGGAATCGGAAATCAACTATTCTGGTTGGTGGTACTATTGCGCGCCCGTTGCGCTGATTAAAGAAAAGGGGCTTTCGATGCCGTTTTTCATCAAGTACGACGATATAGAATTCGGATTGAGAACGCACGAAACCGCGCCCGTAGTATGTCCGCTCGGCATAGGAGTATGGCATCAGGAGTTCGAGACGAAACTGCCTCCGTATACGTATTACTATCTGAGAAGGAACGGACTTATCGCATACGCGGTTTCGGGGAAAGGGTCGTTGTTCGACGCGACGTTGAAACTTTGGGGAAGCGTGGCGAAGTTCGTTAAAAAAGACAGGAAAGCGTTGGCGTACGTTTTCGACGGATTCGACGATTATCTGAAAGGAGCGGATTATCTCGAAAGAACGGACGGGGAAAAGCGAAACGAAGAAGTAAAAAACGCGCCGTCGAAGGAACGGGGAGCGTTCGCTTCGGTAATGAAAGCGTTTCGTATCGGCGTGAAAATGATTTTCCTTTCGGGAAGAGTCAACGCGGAGTATCGCGCGAGGAGAGACGAACTCTGCGGCGCGGAAGGGTGGAGAAGGCGTCTGACGGGGAAAACGGAATAAGAATCCGCGGCGACAAACGCGGATTTTCTTTTTATGTGCGTCGGGGAATTTGACATATATATAACGTTTTGATAAAATAAAGAATAATTTAAGCCGACGGAAAGCGTCGGAATCGAAAAGCAAGGAGACTTCCGTATTATGGAATATAAAGAAAGCAGACAGCCTACCGACGTCGTTGCGATAGAGATGGTCGACGGGGGAAGAATGATAATCGGTCTTGACGCGGCGAGCGCGCCGATTACCGTAAACAATTTCAAAAAACTCGTGGGAGAAGGGTTCTACGACGGATTGATTTTTCACCGCGTTATCAGCGGATTTATGATACAGGGCGGCGACCCGACGGGAACGGGTATGGGCGGAAGCAAAGAGACGATAAAGGGCGAATTCGCGCATAACGGAGTCAACAATCCCGTTTCTCACGACAGAGGAGTTATTTCCATGGCGCGCAGTATGATGTACAACAGCGCGTCGAGTCAATTTTTCATCTGCCACAAAGCGGCGCGTTTTCTCGACGGCGAATACGCGGCTTTCGGTAAACTTCTCGAAGGGGAAGAAACGCTGGACGCGATTGCGAACACGCCGACTTCGCGCGGAGACAGACCGATAAAAGAACAGAAAATCAAACGGGTATATTTTGTCGAATAACAGACCCGACAGAAAATAAGGAGTATATATGGCAACAGAAATGGACTTGTTAAGGTCGAAACACGGATTCGTATGCGATATGGACGGAGTTATTTATCACGGCAATCAACTTTTGCCCGGGGTTAAAGAATTCGTCGAATGGTTGCAGAAAAACGACAAACGCTTTCTTTTCCTGACGAACGCAAGCGGCAAATCGCCGAAAGAACTTCAACGCAAGTTGCACCGTATGGGACTTGAAGTCGCGGAGGATAATTTTTACACGTCTGCGCTTGCGACGGCGAAATTCCTGTCGAAACAGGCGCCGGGTTGCAGCGCGTACGTTATCGGAGAACCCGGATTGTATAACGCGATATACAACGCCGGAATAACGCTTAACGACGTCGATCCCGATTACGTCGTGGTAGGCGAAACGTTCAATTACAATCTCGACTGTATGTGCAAAGCGATGAGAATGGTGGAAAGAGGCGCGCGCCTTATCGCTACGAACAGCGACCTCACCTATCCAGACGAAGGCGGAAACGTGCCTGCGTGCAGAGCGCTCGTCGCGCCTATAGAAATAACCACGGGAAGACAGGCTTATTATATCGGCAAGCCGAATCCTCTTATGATGAGAACGGCTTTGCATATGCTTGACAGTCACTCGGGAGACAGCGTTATGATAGGCGACAGAATGGATACCGATATTATCGCGGGTATAGAATCGGGTATGACGAGCGTACTCGTATTAAGCGGCGTGTCTACGAGAGAAAACATCAAAGTGTTCCCTTACCGCCCCAACTACATTCTCGACGGAGTGGGAGATATACCGAGCAAAGCGTAATCATATAATTTACACAACGAATAAAAGGAGAGGGAAACCGATGAAACAAGGGAAAGTAGTTATTTGCAACGTTATTATGATGCTGATTTCCGTGGCGGCGATAGTGACGCTTATCGTCGGGAGTTTTATGAATATTGACATAAAACTCAATATCGACGGAGAAAAACTGGCGTCTGCAGGGGAAACGGGAACGCCCGGAGGAAGCGGATCGGAAGGGGAAATGCTCAAAGACGTTAAAGTCACCCTGCCGCTCAGTCTCGAGATGACGAGTATGAGCCTGATAAAAAGCGTGTTCGAAGACCCTTCGGAGCAGGTTTCCGCGACGATAGAAAGCGTAGCGGGTAAAGCGGTGGACGCCGTTCTTGCCGCGGCGGACGACATTATGGTGACGATGGTAACCGTAGTAGTCGACGGAGTAGTGGCGCAGGCGGAAGAACAGATAGAGCAGAAACTTGCCGAGACTGTGGGCGAGGGAAACGTAACTCAGGAACAGATAAAGGAAAAACTGGAGAATGATTACGACGTAACCGAGGCTGACGTGGAAACGCTGAAAACCGAGGTTTCCGATACGATGAAAGCGTTACTTAACGGCGAGACCGAAGACGCTACGAAATGCCTCGAAGAATCCACGACCCTCGACAAATTGATAGCGATATACGCAGAAGAAGCGTTGAAAGAAGAACTCGGAACGGAGACGGTAACCGAGGCGGAGATCAACGCGAAAGCCGCCGAACTGAAAAACGAAACGATTGACGAATACGAGAAAATGATTGACGAAATGAAAGTCGACGGCGAGTTCAATAAAGAAGCCGCGGTGGTAAGTATGCTTTCCAATGCCGACATAAAAGACGAAAACGGCAACGCGGTCGAGTTCAATAATATAGACGACGTAAAAGCGTATCTTTCGGTTAAGGTGAATTCTTTAGTCGGAGAAGATATGGAAAAACCCATTGCCCTGGCGATGAAAGCGCTCGGAATTTTCATCATCGTGGTAATCGCGGCGTGGGCTTATTTCCTGATAAAACTGATAGTAAAAACTCTGTTTGCGAGAAAGAATAAAACGGTAGGAATGTTCTTCCCGAAATTCTTCGGCTGGATGCCTCACGTCATTTTCGTCGGACTGCCGATGCTCGTTCTGAAAAATCTCGATAAAATAGTCGAACTCGTCGCGACGAAAGCGAATATGCCGGAAGTTTCCGAAATGCTGGCGCAGTACTCGTCTCTCGCTACGATAGACATCGCGTCCCTTACCTGGGTAAGCGCGCTCTGCTCGGTCGCTCTGCTGATAATCTGGATTCCTTATTATCGTTGGCGCAGACGCCTTAAACGCGAGGCAAAAGCGAAATAATCGGGCGTTAAGGTATCCCGGATTTGCATTTCGGTATACCCGTTATTAAAGAAAAACTATGTTTTACAAAAGCCTTCCCGTCGAGCGGAAGGCTTTTGCATATACGGGGAGATTGCGCCGCGTTCGTGGTTTGCGGCGAAGCGGCGAAGAAAAGCGCCGAGGACTGCGGCGAGGGAGAAAAGAGGGAAAAAACCGGGCGGTTTTTTCCGAAGGAAAAGGGCTGCGGAAAAACGAAATATAAAAGTCGCTTAAAATTAAGCCTGTTGTTGACAATGAAAAAAAGAATATATATAATATATATATTAAAATTATTGCGAGGCTCTATGAAGAAAATAGCGGTAGCACTGTTGGTATGTTTTTCGGCGGTATTGTGTTTCAGCGCCTGTACCGAAATAAAGACGGTGGTTAAAGACGGCGACGACGGAAACGTCGGAGGCGACGCAATCGGAGTGATCGACGATTATTTCGGAGAAAACGCAGGCGGAAACGCGGGAGGAGCGCAGAACGCGGACGACATTACCGACGTCGTATATCAGGCGTTCGGCTATATCGAGTTCGGATATTATCCGCAGACCATCGCGGATAAGGACGCGGTTAAGCAGATGAGCGTGACGACGGACGCGACGGGGTACTACGTCAGCGCGTACGACGACGAGCATTACGCAAAAATCGCGCCGGCGGACGTCTACGCCAAGTTCGAAAACAATTACGAGTTTTCCGACGAAACCATTATTAAAAACAGAGAAACTTATTACTTCAAAGTAGAACCTATCAAATGGCGCGTTTTCGCGCAACTCGATCTTTCCGGCAATATGAGGAATATTTATCTCATAAGCGACGTTATTCTCGACAGTTCCGCTTTTCTCGGAGAGAAAGATTATGCCGAAAGTCCTACGGACGGCAATTATTACAACAACGAAAACGGCGCGCTTGCCAACAACTGGGCTTACAGCGAACTGCGCCGCTGGCTGAATAACGAGTTTTACAAAAAGGCGTTTTCTTCGTTATCCGAAGAAGACAAAGCCAAACTTATCGAACGTAACGTGAGCGAAGTCTGCGACGATTACGATCCCGAAGACGCGACGGAGAAGGTGTTCGTCCTCAGTTACGATCAGGCGGAAAAACTTACGAAACTTAACGCTGTCGTCAGCGATTACGCCCGTTGCAGGGGGACCTGGATGAGCGTTTATCCCGAACTTTACGGAAACGGCAGATGGTGGCTTTCGACGGCGGGAGACAAGACGTATCGTTCCTGTTACGTATCCGACCACAACTCGATCAGCCGTTCCGGAGAGAGCGCGGGTTCGACGTTTATGGGAGTTCGTCCCGCAATAATGCTGAGCGTGGACGACGCGTTTGAAATTTTAACGGAAGAGGAAGAAAAGTGAAATACGTAGTTATACTCGGAGACGGAATGGCGGATCTGCACAGAGGTCCTTTAGGTAACGCCACTCCGCTCGAACTTGCAAAGAAACCTAACATCGACGAACTTGCCGCAAAAGGCGCGGTGGGTCTCGTCGCTACCGTCGACGAAGGATTCAAACCCGGGAGTGACATAGCGAATCTCAGCGTACTCGGATACGATCCGCACGATTGTTATACGGGGCGTTCGCCTCTGGAAGCGCTCAGTATCGGCGTGAACGTAGGCGACGACGACGCGTGTCTCAGAACCAATCTCGTCACGCTTAGCGAAGCGGACGAATTCAACGACAGACTTATGGCGGATTATTCCGCGGGGGAGATTTCCACGCCCGAAGCCGCCGAACTTATCAAAGCCGTCGACGCGGCTATGGGAAACGGGATTATCGAATTCCACAGCGGCGTAAGTTACCGCCATTGCGCGCTTCTGCACGGCAATAAAAATCTGGCGGTAGATTTTACTCCGCCGCACGACATAAGCGGGAAAAAGATAGGGGAATATCTCCCCAAGGGCGACGGAAGCGACGTTTTCGTCGATCTGATCAAGAGGTCCGTGGACGTACTTAAAGATCATCCCGTCAATCTTGCCCGTATCGAAAACGGAAAGAGACCCGCGAACGCGATATGGTTCTGGGGAAAGGGTACCAAACCGAATCTCGAATCGTTCGGAAGCAAATACGGACTGAAAGGCGCGATGATAAGCGCGACCGACCTTCTGAGGGGTATCGCCGTAGGGGCGGGCATGGACGTAATAAACGTTGAAGGCGCGACGGGAACGCTTACCACCAATTTTATGGGAAAAGCGGAAGCGTGCGTAAACGCGCTGAAAGACCACGATTACGTTTACGTTCATTTCGAAGCGCCGGACGAATGCGGACATCAGGGCGACGCGCAAGGGAAGATACTTTCCATAGAAAAAATCGACGAAGTAGTCGGTTACGTCAGGAAGAAGTTGGACGAAAGCGGCGAAGAATACTGTATGGCGATACTGCCCGACCATTTTACTCCGCTTATCACGAGGACGCACCTCGGAGAACCCGTGCCGTTCATCGTGTACAATTCCGTGCGTCCGGCTAAATGCGGATTGAAATATACCGAACGCGAAGGGGAAAAGGGCGTGTATTTAAGCAACGGAAGAGCGTTGATTCAATATATGATGAAAAGTTGACGAAAGATAAATTAAAAAAAGAGGCGAATAAAATGAAAGAACTCACTACCGAACAACTCAGAAAAGAATATCTCGGCTTTTTCAAAAGCAAAGGACATACCGTTATACCGAGCGCGTCGCTGATACCCGACAACGACCCGACCGTACTGTTTACCACGGCGGGAATGCATCCGCTCGTGCCGTATCTTCTGGGCGCGAAGCACCCGGGAGGAACCCGTCTTACCGACGTTCAGAAATGCGTCAGGACGGGAGACATAGACGAAGTAGGAGACGCGACGCATTGTACGTTTTTCGAAATGCTCGGCAACTGGTCGCTCGGAGATTACTTCAAAGAAGAAAGCATATCGTACAGTTACGAATTCCTTACCGAAGTTCTCGGCATACCTTCCGACAGGCTGGCGGTAACGGTTTTCGAGGGCGACGACGACTGCGGAGCGGATAAACTGAGCGCGTCGGTCTGGGAAAAGAAAGGAATAAAGAAAGAAAATATTTTCTACCTGCCGAAAAAGAACAACTGGTGGGGACCCGCCGGAGTAACGGGACCGTGCGGACCCGATACCGAAATTTTCTTTATGACGGGCAAAGAAAAATGTTGCGAGAGTTGTTCTCCCGCGTGCGATTGCGGACGATACGTCGAAATATGGAACAACGTGTTTATGGAATTCTTCAAGAACGCGGACGGAACTTTTTCGCCGCTGTCGCAGAAGAACGTGGATACGGGTATGGGACTGGAAAGAACGGTGGCTATGCTGAACGGTTACGAATCGGTATACGAAATCGACGTTTTCAAGCCGATAATCGAATATATCCGCGATAATTCCCCTTCTTTCGATATGCGCGGAGCGAGAATAATAGCCGACCATATCAGAACGGCGACGTTTATGCTCGGCGACGAGAAAGGCATTACTCCGAGCAACGTCGATCAGGGCTACATTCTCCGCAGACTGATAAGAAGAGCGGTGCGTTTCGCGAGAAGTCTCGGATTTGACGCGGCTTTGCTTGCCGAAGTAAGCAAGAAATATATCGACGAATACGCGCCGTATTACGAAGAATTGCGCGTAAATTCGGAAAAAATAATAAACGAACTCAATCTCGAAATCGAAAGATTCGGCAAAACCGTCGCGCAGGGGTTGAAAGAATTCGAGAAACTGCTCGGATATATTCAGAACAACAGAATGAGCGGGAAAGCGGCGTTCAGACTGTACGATACGTTCGGGTTCCCGATAGAAATGACCGTGGAACTCGCCAAGGACAACGGAATAACCGTAGACGTGGAAGGTTTTGAACGCGCGTTCAAGGAACATCAGGAAAAATCGCACGCCGGAGCGGAGCAGAAATTCAAAGGCGGGCTTGCGGACAACAGCGAGGCGACGAGCAGACTTCACACCGCGACGCATTTGCTTAACGCGTGTCTGAAAAAAGTGCTGAACGACGAAAATATTCAGCAGAAAGGAAGCAATATAACCGCGGAAAGACTGCGTTTCGACTTTAACTTCCCGAGACCGCTCACGCCCGAGGAAATCAAAAAGGTGGAAGACGCGGTAAACGCGATAATAGAGGAAGACGTTCCCGTCGTGTGCAAAGAGATGCCTATCGAAGAAGCGCGCAAAATGGGCGCGGTCGGGGTGTTCTCGTCCAAGTACGGAGAAGTGGTAAAAACCTATACGATGGGCAAATATTCTATGGAAATATGCGGAGGACCGCACGCGGCGAGGACGGGAGAACTCGGACGCTTTACTATAGTAAAAGAGCAGTCGTCTTCGAGCGGAGTAAGAAGGATAAAAGCGGTAATAGAGGGCAAATAAAACCTAAAGTACCGCTGTGAGTATGAAGGAATAAACCGAAAAGAGGTCGCAATGAGAAGTAAAATCAAATATTTAATTACTTTGATTATGCTCGGCGTAACGCTGTGCGTTTTTACTGCGTGCGATCTTAGTTTCGGAAACAGCACGAGTTCCAACCAGAGCGGCTCGGGAGACAAAACGGAGAAAAAGATTTCTTTCGCGGAAGCGGAAGAAAAATATTCCGCCCTGCAAGTCAAGCGCGCGGATTCGTCGGCGTATCTCGGGGTGACGTTTTATCTTAATTCGCTGACCACGGAAGAAAAAGTCGAAAAACACGTCGTTTCGATAGCCGCGGACGCGGAAAGGCGTACGTCGGGCGAGTCTTCGTATGCGGAGTTGTCGCTCGAACCGGGAACCGAACTGAGCGAAAGCGCGGTGGGATTGCTCGCTATCGTCAAACAGGCGTTCGGCGGCGATATGACGGACGCGATTTTCGGCAAACTCGACGAAGAAGTCAAAGCGACGTTGAAAGATATATCGTCTTTCGTCGAGTATATGCAAGGTTTTTTGCAGGATAAAATCGATTTGTACGCGCGAGCCGGCAGGCGCGACGGCGTGACGAATTTCAAAACGGGTTACGTTTATCGCAAGACGGATTCCGAACCGCAAAAAGGCGAAGGCTGGTATTCGGTCGGAGACGAATTTATCAAAAGCATATTCGGATTCGATATTTCCACGACGGATTTTGCGGACGGTTTGTATCCCGCCGCGTTTTTCGATATCGAGAAAGGCAGAGACGTCGCGTCCGAGCGCGTGAACAAGAACGGGCTCGCCGAGTACGACGTGAATTTTACGGCGGAAGGAATAAAGAATTTTATCGGGAATCTGGCGCAGAAAGCAGGCGACGCCATCTGTAAGGACAGCGAAACCGGGAAAGAGGCGCTCGGACTTATCGCGGAAGGGTTTGCCGCCTGGCTGGATACCGAAAAATCCGCGTCGAGATTTACCGCTACCGTCGGAGCGGATAAACTGCCTACTAAAACGCGCGCGGAGACCGTTCTTGTTTTCAACGTCAGCGCAAAGGATTTCCGCGACAGAGTAAACGCGTTGAAAGACAGCGGAGTTTTGTCTGCGCAAGCGGCGGATACGATGAACGTCGTGACGTATCTCCTGTCGCAATATGCCTGCGGAACAAACGGCGAGAAAGGTAAAATCGGATTGGAAGTCAAATTTTCCGCCGAAGAAACGTATTCTTACGCCGCGTCCGATTGCTCGGTAGAGGGCATAGACGAAGATATGTTCGCTTCGGAGAACGATGACGGCGAAAGGATAAATATTGAAGATTATTTCAAAAAACTGACCGAAAACGAGGCAACGGCGTTTCTTGGCGACGCGCTGAGCGCGCTCGGAGACGCGGCGGACGAGATTGTCGGGACGATAAAAATGAAACTCGGAACGCTTGAAGGGGTAAATCTTGCGGAGTTGAAAAAGGCGGCTTTTGCCGCGCTGGACGAATACGTCACCGACGACGAAGGGGTAAAAGAAGCGATAGAGCAAATTAAAAAGGAGTTTTTTTCCGACCGAAAATGAAAAAACTGGTTATTAACGGAACGGAATATAAAGCGACGGACGGCGCGCCGCTTAAAGACGCGCTTATAGAGTACGGAATGGCTTTTCCGTGCGGCGGAAACGGAAGATGCGGCAAATGCAGGATTCGTTGCGGAGAGATCGAACCGACCGACAACGACAGGCGTTTTCTTACGGAAAACGCGATAGCGGAAGGATGGCGTATCGCGTGCGATAAACAAATCGGAGGGGATTACGTAATCGAATGTTCCCTGCCCGTTGCGAGCGCGAAAAAAAGAGAACTTACTTCGTGCAATATCGTTGCGTCAATTGAAGAAAAAGAGATAAAAATCGGTATAGCGGACGATGAAATCGCCGAAGAAGTGCGCCTTGTTAATCCGCTTTATACCGAAGACGGTCTTGCGGGGATTGCCGAGAGGTACGAGCGGAGCGGAGAGCAACTCACGAAACTGTTGCGCGCCACGCTCGCTAAAGAAAGTATAGAGTTGTTCGAGAAGTACGGAAAAGCGAAAGCGGAGACGTTTGCGATAGCGACGAACGGACTGTTTGCAAGAATCCTTACGAAAATGCCGCTCGACGGGGAAGAAACGGATTTCAATTCGATAAGCGATCCGCATAATTTCGACTTGCCGACGGAATCGGTGTACTTTTTGCCGACGGTAAACGCGTATATAGGCGGAGACGTGCTGAGCGAAACCGTCGACTGCCCCGAGAATACGATATTCATCGACTGCGGAGCGGTAATGACCGCGATTTATATCGGCAAGGATAACAACGAGGCGCTTTCGATGTGGGATATGACGTACGACGAACTCGGACTTAAAGCCGTAAGGGCGGCGGTAAAAGTTTTGAGAAAAGAAGGATATACGCCGTTCGTAAGATTATACGGCGAATATGCCGAAGAAGCGGAAAGCGCGATACTTGACGAAGGATTGGAGTATTCGGTTTACGAGAAAAAGTTATCTTCCGCGGCAAGAGTGCTCGGAGGATTGCGCTTCCGAGCCAAACTCAATAAAGAAAAAGCGCGTACGAGCGTAATCAACGCGCTTACGAACGAAGATTTTCACAGATATTTCGCCGAATAAACGGCAAGAAAAAACGCCTTGAACGGGCGTTTTTTCATAACCATATATAATCGTTATATATTTACGAATCAGAGTTCGTCGGTTTTTTCAAGCGTCTTGATAAAGTCGTACGCTTTGGTAAACTCGTAAAGTTCTTTTGCGGAAAAACTGACTTCGGTAGCCGCTTCTATGTCCGCCGTAACGACGCCGTTTTCTCCGGTGACCGTCTTGAATTTCAGGAATTTCTTTACGTCGAAAATGTACGTGATTTTGTCGATAATATCGGGAGAAACGAGGATAACCGACATTTTCAGCACGTTGGTGGTTTTTCCTTTGAGGAATTTCAGCGGACGGTGCAGAACGATCTGAAGAAGAACGAGGACGAGCGTGGAGAACACGCCTACGAGTATCATTCCTGCGCCGATGGCAAGACCTATACCCGAAGTAGCCCATATACCCGCGGCGGTGGTAAGACCGTGCAGAAAATCGCGTTTGTAGAAGATTATACCCGCGCCGAGAAAGCCGATACCGCTTACAACCTGCGCGGCGATTCTGCCGTAGTCCGAGGCTTTTTCGCCCATATCGGTAAAACCGTATTTAGAAACAATCATCATAATAGCCGCAGCCATACAGACTATGGTATGCGTGCGGATACCCGCTTCTTTCGAGCGACTCTTTCTTTCCATACCGATAACGAAGCCGCAAGCCGCCGCCACGATTATCCTTATTATCCAGTTTACTATTTCCTCCGACCAGTCGAGTACGGTGAAATTAAACGCGCCAATCATTTTTATCGCCTTCTGCTTTCAAAGTGATAACTTATTGTACAATAATAAATATTTTTTGTCAACATTCATTACTGTTTTTGAATGGGAGAAAGGCATACTTTAAGCCTCGTATAAGGGCGAAAACGCGATTTTCTCATTGTAAAATCGTCCCTCTTTTAAGAAAGATATAGCGAAGCGTTACTTCGCTATATCTCCGTCCGTGCAATGAACGGTATAATCACCTGTATTATAATCCCAACAGGGCATTTTGTTTACCGTATTCCATTGCGCTTTCGTTCCGTTATAGATTATACTCGTTAATCCGGAGCAACCCAAGAACGCATAATCCCCAATACCCGTCACACTGTCGGATATGGTTACGCTCGTTAATCCGCTGCAACCGTAGAACGCCGCAAAACCAATACTCGTCACGCTATCGGGTATAGTTATGCTCGTTAATGTGGAGCAATCTTCGAATGCGAACCCGCCAATGGATGTTATATTGTCGGGGATGACTATGCTTGTGACGGTTTTATCTTTTATTCCCGTTATCGTATCTCCGGAATAGGAATAAGTAAATCTCTTATCTTTATACAATGCGGTGAGAGTTATCGGAGTGCCTTCGTAAGTGAAAGTATAAGTCGATTTCGTAGAGATTTTACTTTCACCGTCGCTCCAACCGTAGAACCCGTAGGTTTCGCCGTAGGTTTCGGGAGCGGTCACGGTGACTTGTTCGCCGGTTTCATAGTATCCGCTGCCGCATACGGATACGTCTTTTAAGTCTGCGGAGACACAAACGTTACATACTTCGATATTTTGGGAATACTCCGCCCAGCCGTCGGAAAAAGTGATTGTTTGTATGCCTTCTTTGGAAGAATCATAACCCTTTACCGTGGGAAGATAGGACTTTATTATGCTTCCGTCTTTGAATTTTGCCGTATATACGATATTGTTTTCCGGCAGGTAAGTTCCGAGCGAAGCAATGTTTTTATTGAGTTCGGTTGATTTTACCTTTTTATCTTCCGCGGAAGCGAATAAATCCGATTCGCTGTATTCTGTTTTCGTATTGAGAGATATGAAAGTAACTATTCCGTCTTTATCGAATGCCGCCGCTATGCTTTTGAACGGTTTACTCGTTGCTTTTTCGAGTTCGTTATACAATTTTTCGATTTCTTCAAAACTTTCTGCATTTTCCGCTTTTTTATTTATTTTTTCGATTTTTTTACTTATTGAGCTTTCGTAATATATCCATATTTTATCGTAACTGCCGTTTATGAATTTCGCCGCGGTAACCGCTTTCATTCCGATTGTAGTCGAGTCGTATTCTTCCGTAGGTTTACCGAATTTCTTTTCTATGTCTTCAATCGTTGTTTTCCCTAACTCTATTTTGTTTATTTTTTCCGCACGGAAAGGACTCGTGAATGTAACGACGAGGGGAATAGTTATTGAAAGAATAAGAACTACGGCTAAAATTGCAATAGATATTTTTTTATGCCCGACGATAAAATTCTTAACGGCAGAAAACCCATTTTTTAATTTTGAACTGATTTTACCGACAATTTCACCGTTGTTCCTTGCGGCGGAATAACCGCATTTGGAACAGAATTTCGCTCCGTTCATTTCATTGCCGCATACGGGACATTTTGTGGATTCAGTCAGTTTTTTGCCGCAATGTGGGCAAAAAACGTCGTTTTCAGTAACTTCTTTGCCACAGTTCGGGCATATTCTGCTTGTGTACATATTTACCTCCTCGTTTTTTCACATTATAGCCCGAATACGGGCAATTGTCAACAGGCGAACAACATTTTACAATTATCGCGGAGAAAGAAATGATAGTATTCGACAAGTTATGGAAAACGATGAAAGAGCGCGGTATTACGCAATATAAACTTATTCACGAATACGGAATAAGCACGGGGCAACTCGACAGATTCCGTAAAAACGGAACCGTCAGCACGTACACTCTCGATACGCTGTGCAGGGTGCTCGGTTGCGGAATCGAAGATATTATCGAGTACGTTCCCGACGAAGGGAAAGAAGGGAAAGACGGAAAGTAAAAGCGCGGCGAAAACGCATATGCCGCGCTTTCCTTATTATATACGGTATATATAACTCTATTTATTTTATTTAATAAGAAAGAATATCCGGTCAGGCGCGGCGTATTTTGCGGACAAATTGTTTCATCCGTCGGGCGGAGACGGGGACCTTAGGAAAGGTTTCGGGTGGATTTTCGTATGAAAGCAAATAAAAAACGGTATTGTCAAAATTTACTTTGTATAGTATAATTTTATATAGTATTTTCAAAGAACAGGGAGAAGTCAATGAATGCGAACGCTTCCGCCGTTCACGCGGAAAAAAAGAATTTTATTACCAAGAAAGAGTTCTGGACTTACGGAGTAGCCGCTTTGGGGCAGGGCATGATTTACGCCGCGATGAGCAGTTACATTTCCGATTTCTATCTCAACGTAATGGGACTCGCGCCGATTTTCGTAATGCTCCTTATGTTGCTTGCCCGCGTATGGGACGCCGTCAACGACCCGATGATGGGAATAATCGTCGACAAATGCGATTCGCGGTTCGGCAAATACAAACCGTATATCCTCTATACGGTAATTCCCATAGCGGTATTTACGTTTTTAATGTTTTTCGTCCCCGATTTCGCTAAAAAAGGAACGGACGCTTACGACGGAACGGGAACGTACGTGTGGGTGGCGTTCATATACGTTTTATGGGGAATGATTTATACCGCGAGCGACGTGCCGTTCTGGAGTCTGCCCAACGCGATGACTCCCAACGCCGCGGAAAGAGGAAAGACCATAAGTTTCGCGCGTACCCTCAACGGTATAGGCAGCGCGGTTCCCATGGCGATAATTATGTTGCTCGGTTACGTCAAAAATTCCGACGGTTCGCCGATTTCCTATCAGACGAGATATATCGTTATGGCGGTTGTCGCCTCGATATGCGGCGGTTTGCTTTTTGCGGCAAGTTATCTTACGACCAAAGAGCGTATAAAAATTCCCAAACCCGTGCGCGACGCGAATTACGTCAATCCGCTTAAACTCATTTTCCGTCACAAACAACTTATGCTCGTCGTAATAATGGGTATTCTTTCGAGCGGAAGATATATGTTGCAGGCGGCGGCGATACACGTTTCGCGTTACACGTTCTACATCGAAGGTATGACCGTGGCGCAGAGTCAGAGCACCGTTCAACTCGTGTTCAGTATATGCACTGCCGCGGGAATGTTCGGAGCGATGCTGCTTTGTCCGTTTCTCATTAAAAAATTCAGTTACAAGTCCCTTATTATTTCGACATGCGCGGGCGGCGGCGCGGCGGGACTTATCGGGTACGTAATCGGTATAACCACGGGTTACAATCTCTGGGCGCTTATACCTTTCCTGTTTATTTCGAGCGTGCCGCTCGGCGTTATCAACGTTATCAGTTACGCGATGATAGGCGATTGTCTCGACGATATGGAACTGAAAACGGGAAGAAGGGAAACCGGGCTCGGATCGGCTTGTCAGTCGTTCGTCAACAAACTCGGCAACGCGCTCGCAACGACTATGATAATCGCAATGTATATGATAGTCGGACTCAACGTCGGCGATATGACGGTGGCGGAAGGAACGGTTGAGTTCGTCAATCCCACCACCCTCGACAACGGCATAAGGAACGGAATGTATATGCTCGTAACGCTCATTCCCGCGATTTGCCTGCTGATTTGTTGCATTCCGATGTTCTTCTATGATATAACGGGAAAGAAGAAAGAACAGATGCTCGCCGACCTTGCGGCGGCGAGGAAAGAACGCGGTATTCATATCGAGGACGGCGAGGACGAACCCGAAGTATTCACCGAAGAATACGAAACGGAACTGCACGCGCACGAAAGCGATAACGCGGATGTTGCGGAAGCGGCGGCATGCGAGAACGACGATAACAAAATTGAGGAGAGAGAGGAATAAAATGTTCAGATATCCCGAGTTCGAAGGCGAAGAAAAAGTTTTATGCCGAATGGACGGAATAGGCAAAGAAATGCTTATGGACATATCCGTTTTCCGTCTTGAAAAAGGGCGAAAAAAAGTATTTTGCGACGAAAACAAAGAATGCGTGGTACTGCTCATCGACGGCGAAATAAGAATAAAAACCGACGGAATCGACGAAACGGCGGTTCGTCACGGACTTTTCGACGATTTGCCGACTACGGTACACGTCTGCAAGGGAACGCCCCTTGAAATAGAAGGGTTGACCGATTGTCGGTTCATGTATCAGGCGACGACGAACGAGAGGACTTTCCCGGCGAAAATTTACCGCAAGGAAGACGTTATCAGAACGGTAAGCGGCGAAGGACTGTGGGAAAACACTTCCGTACGCGACGTAAACACGATATTCGATTACGATAACGCGCCGTACAGCAATCTCGTCATAGGCGAAGTTCTGGCAAGGCAGGGAAGGTGGTGGAGTTACGTTCCGCATTCTCATCCGCAACCCGAAGTGTATTATTACGAGTTCGACAGACCCGAAGGGTTCGGCGCGTGTTTCATCGGGGAAGAGGCGCATACGGTAAAGAGCGGAAGCGTGGGAATGTTTACGGGCGGAAAAACTCACGTACAGGTTACCGCTCCGGGATTTCCTATGTACAACGTGTGGATGATACGGCATCTCGACGGCGACCCGTGGCTGAAAACGAGAATAGTCGATCCGCGTTATACCTGGCTTGAAGAAAAGTGCACGTTCGTGCCGAAAAATTAGAGGAGGGAGCATGGCAAAAATCAGACTTACGGCAGGCGAAGCCGTAGTAAGGTATTTAGATAATCAGTTCGTTGCGTTCGAAACCGACGGAGAAGTGAAAGAGACGAAGTTCGTCGAAGGATTTTTCACGATATTCGGGCACGGTTGCGTGCTCGGCGTGGGAGAAGCGCTTTCTCAGGCGGAACACTCGCTTAAAGTGTATCAGGGAAGAAACGAGCAGGGAATGGCGCACGCTGCCGCCTCGTATGCGAAAATGAACAACAGGAGAAAAATCATTCCCTGTATGTCGAGTATCGGTCCTGGTTGCGCGAATATGGTCACCGCGGCGGCGACGGCTACGGTCAACAACGTGCCGCTTTTGCTTTTCGTCGGAGATACGTTCGCTTCGGGACAGCCCGACCCCGTTCTGCAACAGATTGAACAGCCTTTCAATCCGGGGATAACGACCGCGGACGCGCTCAGACCCGTGTCGAGATATTTTGCGAGAATAACGAGACCCGAAACCGTTATGGGCGCGCTGACGAACGCGATGCGCGTTCTCACCGACCCTGCGGAAGCGGGCGCGGCGGTTATCGCAATGAGTCAGGACGTGCAGGGCGAGAGTTACGATTACGACGAAGAGTTTTTTGCCAGACGAGTTCATTACATAAGGCGCGCGAAACCCGACGCGTACGAAATCGGACGCGCGGCGGAAATCATAGCGAAGAGCAAACGTCCGCTTTTAATCGTGGGCGGCGGAGTGCGGTATTCGGAAGCGGGAAAAGCCGTGATCGAATTCTGCGAAAAGCACAATATACCCTTTGCGGAAACGCAGGCGGGAAAGAGCGCGATAAAATCCTCGCATTACCTCAACCTCGGAGGAATAGGCGTTACGGGCAATTCGAGCGCGAACGAAATCGCTAAGAACGCGGACGTCGTTATCGGCGTGGGAACGAGGTTTACCGACTTTACCACTTCTTCGAAATGGCTATACGCAAAGAGTAAAGTCGTTACGATAAACGCAAGCGCGTTTCACGCGAAAAAACTCGATTCCGCGGCAATCGTAGCGGACGCGAGAGAAGGCGTAACCGCTCTCGACGGCGCGTTGAACGGATACGTTTCTTCGTATAAAGACGAAATCGCCATAGCGAAAAAAGAATGGGAAAACGAAATGAGCAGGCTTACTTCCGTAAGGTACGGCGAAGGGTACGTTCCCGAAATCAGAAACGGAATGCCCGACGCGGTCGAGGCGTTCGTCGAAGCGACGGGGGGAAGAATCTGTCAGACCGCGGCGATAGGTATAATCCGCAAAATAATTCCCGAAACCGCGATTGCGGTCGGAGCGGCGGGAAGTCTGCCCGGCTGTCTGCAAAGAATGTGGACGACGGAGTGTACGGGTTCTTATAATATGGAATACGGATACTCGTGTATGGGATACGAAATCGCGGGAGCGGTGGGAAGCAAGATTGCTTTCCCCGACAGAGAAGTATACGCTTTCTGCGGCGACGGCAGTTACAATATGATGCACGGAGAAATGCTCACCGCGTTGCAGGAAGGGTTGAAGATAAACGTACTGCTTTTCGACAACGCGAGTTTCGGCTGTATAAACAATCTGCAGAACGGGCAGGGAATAGAATCCCTTTGCACCGAGGCGAGGTACAGACAAGGGAACGAACCGATAAGAAAGGGCGAGTTTATGAACGTGGATTACGCTATGAGCGCGCGGGGATACGGATTCGTCACTTACACGGCGAAAACGGAAGAAGAATTGGAATCCGCCCTCAAAGCGAGCCTTAAAGAGACGCGTCCGACGCTTATCGACATCAAAGTTCTTCCGAAATCCATGACGGACGGATACGGCGGTTGGTGGAACGTCGGTTGCAGCGACGTGCCGAGAACGGAAAGAGGAAAGGACGCTCTCGAAGAAAGAAAGCGGAAACTTTCCGAAGCAAGACAGTATTAAGAAGTTTATCCGTAATATAAACGGGTTACCGAAATCATTACAACAAAGAGGTTTTACTATGAAAAGAGAGAATGTAAAATTGGGAATCGCGCCTATTGCCTGGACGAACGACGATATGCCCGATCTGGGTGCGGAGAACACGTTTTTTCAATGCGTAAGCGAAATGGCTCTCGCAGGATACGAGGGAACGGAAATAGGCAACAAGTACCCGACGGATCCCGCCGAACTTCTCGACGCGCTTGACGTAAGAGGATTGCAGGTGGCGAACAGTTGGTTTTCTTCGTTTATCCTTACCAAGCCGTTCGGCGAAGTAGAAAAGGAATTCCGCGAAAAATGCGCGTTTCTGCAAGCGGTGGGAGCGAAAAGAGTGGGCGTAAGCGAACAGAGTTACAGCGTACAGGGGCAGTTCGATACGCCGGTTTTCGAGAGTAAATACGTTATGAACGATTCCGAGTGGGGAAGATTCTGCGACGGACTCAGCCTTCTCGGAAAAATAGCGAAAGAATACGGTATAACCCTTACCTATCATCATCATATGGGAACGGTGGTTCAGACCGCTGCCGAAATAGACAGAATGATGGAAGGAACGGACGAAGAAAGCGTGTTTTTGCTGTTCGACAGCGGACATCTCGCTTATTGCGGAGAGGATTACCTCGCCGTGCTTAAAAAATACGCGAAAAGGATTAAACACGTTCATCTCAAAGACGTCAGACCCGAAGTCGTGAAGAAAGTAAAAGACGAAAAACTGAGTTTCCTCAAAGGCGTGAGACTGGGCGCGTTTACCGTTCCGGGAGACGGCTGTATCGACTTCGCGCCGATTTTCGAAGAACTCGACAAAGCGGATTATAAGGGTTGGCTTCTCGTCGAAGCGGAGCAGGACCCGGCGGTGGCAAATCCGTTCAAATACGCGGTTAAAGCAAGAAAATATATCGGGAATTTACTCGGTTTTTAATAAATCAATACAGGAGAAACAATATGATTAAAGTCGGAATTATAGGCGCAGGCAGAATAGGCAAAGTTCATTGCGAAAGTATTATGCGTTACGTTAAGGACGCGACCGTCAAAACGGTGGCGGATCCTTTCCTTAACGACGAAACGGTAAAGTGGGCGAAAGGTCTCGGGATAGACGAATTTACCAAAGATTATCACGATATTCTCAGCGACAAAGAAATAGAAGCGGTGCTTATTTGTTCGAGTACGGATACGCATTCGAAAATCAGTATCGAGGCTATCGAAGCGGGGAAACACGTTTTCTGCGAGAAACCCATAGACCACGACGTAAACAAGATTATCGAAGTAATGGAAACGTTGAAAAAGCATCCCGAAATAAAGTATCAGGTAGGCTTTAACCGTCGTTTCGACCATAACTTCAAAGCGGCGCGCGAAGCGGTGAAAAGCGGTAAAATAGGCGAACTCAACGTGCTTAAAATATGTTCGAGAGACCCTGCCGCTCCGCCGGTAAGTTATATCAAAGTTTCGGGCGGAATCTTCCTCGATATGACGATACACGATTTCGATATGGTGAGATTTATGTCGGGAAGCGAGGTCGAAGAGGTATTCGCGTACGGGGCGGTTCTCGTCGACGAAGAAATCGGCAAAGCGGGGGATATAGATACCGCGGTAATCACGATGAAACTCGATAACGGCGCGCTCGCCGTGATAGACAACTGCCGCAGAGCGAGTTACGGATACGATCAGAGAGTGGAAGCGTTCGGTTCGCTCGGACAGGTTGCGATAAAGAACGACACCGATTCGAGCGCGGTTATCAGCGACGGAACGGGCGTACACGCGGAAAAACCGCTGCTGTTCTTCCTTGAAAGATATATGCAGGCGTACGTCAACGAAATAAGCGAATTCGTCGATTGCGTAGTAAACGACAAACAGCCGTCGGCGGACGTCGTCAGCGGACTTAAACCCGTGCTTATAGGGCTTGCCGCGAAGAAATCGGTAGCCGAAGGCAGACCCGTGAAGATAGCGGAAATCGCCTCGGAATACGGACTGTAAGAGAAACGGGCGGACGGATGTCCGCCCGCAATACGCATAAGGAAAAAACGAATAATGGAAGGTAAAAAGACGGATATAGAGATTTTTGCGGAAACCGTTCAGAATAACGAAGAGTTCAAAGCAAACGCAAAAGAGTTTATCGCGTTGCAACATACCTACGCGGCGGCGATAAAGGAAATTACGACCAAACTCGAAATTCTCGATTCGGAGTTTCATATCAAATACGACCATAATCCCATACACCATATCGAAAGCAGGCTGAAAAGCGCGCAGAGCATTTACGGGAAGATGAAAAAGAAGAATCTTCCGCTCAGCGTCGAGGAAGTAAAAAACAACATTTTCGATATCGCGGGGGTACGGGTAATCTGCAATTACGTCAACGATATATCGAGGATTGCCAATTTGTTGCTCAAACAGAGCGACGTGACGCTGATACGTATGAAAGATTACGTTTCCAATCCGAAACCGAACGGATACAGAAGTCTGCATCTCGTAGTCAAAGTGCCTATTTTCCTTGCGGAGAGCGTGGAGTATACTCCCGTGGAAATACAGATCAGGACGATAGCGATGGATTTGTGGGCGAGCCTCGAACACAAGTTGAAATATAAAACCGACGAAAACGTGTCGAAAGAACTTGCGGCAAGGCTTACCGTATGCGCGGATCAACTGACAGCCATAGACAAGGAAATGCAGGATATCTACAAGGCTATAAACGGATACGACGACGAAGAGGAAGAAGAATAAACCTCTGAAAGATAAAACGCCCCGAAAAAAATCGGAGCGTTTTTGTTTGAATTACGCGGTTTCCGTTTTTTAGCGGAAACCGTTTTTATTCGGCGTTAGTCGCCGGACTTCGTGAATTCGCTGTTGGTGCATTTCGGGCAGGGGGGCATTTTGTCTCCCGCGTCGAGATTAACGCAAGTATGGCAGTTGGTGCACGAATACTTACCGCGTCCGGGTTTTTCTCCGGTTCTTACGATTTTGCTGCTTTTCATATTGTTACCTCCTTGTAAAGCGTTCTGATATTATTGTGTACCGTTTGCGGTTGTTCTATGCGCGACCCCGTCTGTTTGCGACGGTATTTTTTTCCTTTTTGAGGGAGATAAGTCGAAGTTCGCAGATACTCTTTGCAGATAATTTCGCCGTTTTCGGAATACTCCCTGTAAGAGCGGTATACCGCTCCGCAACGCGGGTACGAAAGTATTTCGTCGGATTCGCCGTCGACCAATTCGTAATCGTCGCATGGAATCGTGCGCACGAGTTCGCATCCGAGCCTGACGTCGCAGGGCAGCGGCAGGGAATAAACGGTTACCGTCAGCGTGGTTCCGTTCCCTTTTGCCGATATATACATCGGATAATCGCCGCAGTTCGACAGAACGAGGTCGCTCGCGTCGCTTACCATTGCGTCGAGTCCGGGAGAAACGTATCCGGGTTTAAGAGAATGCGAACGCGAATAAACGGCGTTCTGTCCCGTCATAAGCCAGGCGTTGTAAAGGGTAGTGGAAACCTGACAGACTCCGCCGCCCACGCCCGAAGAATATTGCCCGTTAAGTATGACTTTTGCCTCGGCAAATCCGTTTTCTTTCGTGCGTTTTCCGACGGTTTCGTTGAAAGAAAGATTTTCGCCCGGCATTACCGTCGCGCCGTTCAGGCGCGACGCGGCGAGTTCCACGTTCTTTTTTCTCGCGGCGGACGAAGTGCCGTATTCCGTGGAAAATTTCCCAGCCTCGGCTGTGATTTTTTTCAGTTCGTCGACGGTGGAGAGAGGGGAAACGGGACGGTAAACAATTTCACACGAGCCGCTCCGCGCGAGTTTGTCGAGGGTTGCGTGTTCGTCGCATTTAATTCCGTTTACGCCGTCCGTATAGCGGAAAACGCCGTCCCCCTCATAAGAGACGGCAGGCTCTTGCGCGTCGCGTTCCGCGGAACGGATCGCCTTGCGGAGTTCCGCGTTGATATCGCCGTTAAGATACTCAAAAAACTCCGTAGGGTTACCCGAAAATTTACTTTCGTAAAGAGCGGAGGGAGAGCCGCCGTAAAAAAGGCGTATCCTGACGGAAGCGGACGAGGAGCACTCGAAAGAACCTGAGTACACCTCTTTGCCGTCGAGAGTAAGGCTAAGGTCGAGCCGCGACGAAACGAACGCCGAGCCGCAAAGCAGAGCGACGAGCGCAACGAGCGCGGCGAATACGGTAAAAAAAACCGCTTTTCGTAATTTCATAAAAGTAGTATGCGGATAAAAAACCGAAATAAACGGAAAAAGAAAAAACGGTCGTTCCGCCGTCGTAAACGCGGCAAAATTTAGCAAATTATGCCTTCGTAAAATCTTAAATAGGATTGACACGGCAATTAAAATGTTATAAACTTGTAAAAAGAATATATTTATGAGGTGAAAAAATGAATTTATTTGCTCTTGCCGCGACGGAAAGCGGCGGAAGTAACGCGTTCGTGGATTTTTTGACGAGAGAGGCTAAACTCGGAACGGGGCTGACGTTCGCATACTGGCACGTTCTCGTTGCGATGCTCGTTCTCGTCGCGTTAATCGTCGTTATTGCGATTTTAGCGTCCAAAGTGGCGAAAAAAGGCAAAAGACAGTACGTTGAAGCCGACGGAACCATCGACGTTTCTTCCGATGAAACCGAAAAACCCGAAAAAGACAAGAGCCGTGAATATACGGAAGAAATTCTCGCCGCGAATTCGGGAGACGTCGTCGTTTACGGAAGCGAAGACGTGATAGTCATCGAAGACGTTCCGCAAATGGAAGAAGAAAAACCTGCGGAAGAAACCGAAATCGTAGAAGAAGTCGAACCCGAGGTCGCTGAGGAAGCGGGAAACGAGGTTGAGGAGAAAGCGGTCGAAGAAAAAGCGGAAGACGTAGAAACCGTC
>JBJETX010000055.1:0-5551 GCA_051883535.1 Christensenellales bacterium
CCAACCTAGTTCGGTCGATATTTTTTCGGGGTCGATTGCGTACCGTCTGTCGTGTCCCGCTCTGTCGGCAACGAATCTGATTTCGCCTTTCCCCACTTCTTCGATAATGGTATTTACGACTTCGAGGTTGTTTTTCTCGTTATGACCGCCGACGTTGTAAACTTCGCCGAGGCGACCTTTTTGCAGAATCAGATCTATCGCGGCGCAATGGTCTTCGACGAAAAGCCAGTCGCGTACGTTTTTTCCGTCTCCGTATACGGGCAAGGGTTTGCCTGCCGTCGCGTTTGCGATCATCAGAGGAATGAGTTTTTCGGGGAACTGATACGGTCCGTAGTTGTTTGAACAGCGCGACAGCGTAACAGGCGTACGGTAAGTTCTCCAATATGCGAGGGTCAGTAAATCCGCGGACGCTTTCGACGCGGAGTAAGGACTCGAAGCGCGTAACGGCGTGGTTTCGGTAAAGAACGTATCGGGTCTGTCGAGAGGCAGATCGCCGTATACTTCGTCGGTGGAAACCTGATGGAATCTCGGCGTTCCGAATTTGCGGCAGGCGTCGAGCAAAACCTGAGTCCCGAGGACGTTGGTTTTAAGGAACACGTCGGGATAGAGAATAGAGCGGTCGACGTGGCTTTCCGCCGCAAAGTTTACCACTGCGTCGGGTTTTTCCTCTTCGAACAGGGCGTACATCGCGTCCCTGTCGGTAATATCGGCTTTGACGAAGCGGAAAGACGGATTGTCGAGGACGGGCAAAAGCGTTTTCAGGTTTCCCGCATACGTCAGGCTGTCGATGCAGACAATGCGATACGACGGGTGCTTTTTCAGCATATAAAAAACGAAATTACTCCCTATAAATCCGGCTCCGCCGGTGACGAAAATATTCATAATAATCCTTATTATCTGTGTTTGACTTTGTGTCCCAGCACTCCCGCGAGGTGAGCGCCGTAGGTTGATTTGCCGTGCTTTGCGGCGGCTTCGGCAAGTTGTTTTGCCGTTATCCATTTGTTGTAATACGCTATTTCTTCGAGAGCGGCGATCTGAATTCCCTGACGGTCTTCGAGGATTTTGACGTAACTCGATGCCTCGTAAAGACTTTCCATAGTCCCCGCGTCCATCCACGCATACCCTCTTCCGAGAAGTTCCACCGCAAGTTTATTTTCGGAAAGATAGAGTTTGTTCAGGTCGGTGATTTCCAGTTCGCCGCGAGCCGAGGGCTCTACGCGTTTGGCGTACGACGATACGTTTTTATCGTAAAAATACAGACCCGTTACTATATAATTCGATTTCGGACAAGCGGGTTTTTCTTCAAGGGATTTTATCCGTTTGCGGCTGTCGAATTCCACCACGCCGAAGGCGCGCGGGTCGCTCATATAATATCCGAAAATCGTGGAAACGCCGTTTTCCGCGGCGCGAACTGCGTTTTTGAGTTTATTGCCGAGACCGTTGCCGTAAAAAATGTTGTCTCCGAGTATCATCGCGCAAGGTTCGCCCGCGATGAATTCTTCGCCGAGAAGAAACGCCTGAGCAAGACCGTCGGGACTCGGTTGAACTTTGTAACTGAGGCGGAGTCCGTACGCGCTTCCGTCGCCGAGCAGTCGTTCGAAGTTCGGCAGGTCGGTTTCGGTGGAGATTATGAGAATATCCCTTATTCCCGCGAGCATAAGCACGGAAATAGGATAATAAATCATCGGTTTGTCGTAGACGGGCAAAAGTTGTTTGCTTGTAACCAACGTCAAAGGATACAACCGAGTACCCGATCCGCCCGCGAGAACGATTCCCTTCATTTCTCCCTCCGTTTCATCGAATTAAAGGCGTTTCGGTGCAGGAACGCCGATTTGTATAAGTATACCACTTTGACGGGTGCGTGTCAACATGCGCAAATGCCGGGCTGGCGGCATTTTTTGCATAAAAAAGAAAGAAAATAAGATTATATTATATATACGCAAGGCGTAGCGCGCAGGCGGTTATATGATAAAAGGCTTGCAAAAAAACGCAACATGCCTTATACTACGATTAACGTCCGCATGGGCGTGAGCGGAGGGCAAAAGATGAAAATACCGTATTTATCCCTGGAATCCATGCACGGCGAGTTGAAAAACGAAATAACCGCCGCGTTTAATCGCGTTTTCGAAGCCAACGATTATATTCTCGGAAAGGAAGTAACGGATTTTGAGAAAAAATTTGCCGATTATTGCGAAACGCAATACGCAATAGGTTGCGGCAACGGTCTCGACGCGATATATCTTATATTAAAAGCGTTCGGGATAGGGAGCGGAGACGAGGTGATCGTGCCGTCCAACACGTATATTGCAACCGCGCTCGCCGTTTCGTACGTGGGGGCGAAACCCGTTTTCGTCGAACCGGACGTAAGGACTTTCAATATCGATACGACCAAAATAGAAGCGGCCGTAACGGACGCGACGAAAGCGGTTATTGCCGTAAATCTGTACGGAAGAATGGCGGAACTCGACGTAATCAAGGGGATATGCGACAAGTACGGGCTGAAACTCATAGAGGATTCGGCGCAGGCGCACGGAGCGACCTATAAGGGCAAAAAATCGGGATTTTACAGCGACGCGGCGGCGTTCAGTTTTTACCCCGGGAAAAATCTCGGCGCGCTGGGCGACGCGGGCGCAATCGTTACCAACGACGAAGAACTTGCCGAAAAACTGCGTTGTATCAGAAATTACGGTTCAAAAATCAAGTACAGACATATTATGAAAGGCACGAATTCCCGTCTCGACGAAATGCAGGCGGCGTTTTTGTCCGCCAAATTGCCGAGACTTGACGATTGGAATGCGGAAAGGAACAGGATAGCGGATAAAATCATTGAAAGAGTGCACAACCCGCTTATCGCGCTGCCGACGGGGAGCGATGAAATTTACGGAAACGTCTGGCACGTTTTCGCTGTGCTTTGCGAAAAGCGCGACGAACTGGAAAAATACCTGAACGAAAAAGGGATAGGAACGAACAAGCATTATCCGACGCCTATGCACAGACAGGGCGCGTATCTCGATCTCGGGATAGAAGAAGGCGCGCTTCCCGTTGCGGAGAGAATATCCGCAAACGAACTCAGCCTGCCCGTGTATTACGGAATGAGAGAGGAACAGGTCGATTACCTTATCGACGCGCTCAACGAGTTCGGGAGGGACGACGGATGATACATCCTCTTTCGGACGTTCAGAGCGTCAACATCGGCGAAAACACGAAAATATGGCAATTCGTCGTAGTGCTTCCGGGCGCAAAGATAGGAAAAAACTGCAATATATGCGCGCAGGTGTTCATAGAAAACGACGTAGTCGTCGGAGATAACGTAACGGTTAAATGCGGAGTGCAACTCTGGGACGGAACGACGGTGGAAGACGGAGTGTTTATCGGACCCAACGCGACGTTCTGCAACGATAAATACCCGAAGTCCGGAAACAAGGATTTCAAATTGATGCGTACGGTCGTGAAGAAAGGCGCGTCGATAGGCGCGAACGCCACGATACTTCCCGGAATTACGATAGGGGAAAACGCGCTTATCGGAGCGGGAGCAATCGTAACGAAAGACGTGCCGCCGGATACGACGGTAAAGGGAAAATATTGACAATATAAGGAAAAATGAATATGGCAAAACAAAAGATAGTTTTTTTTATTCAGACACATAAACCAATAGGCGGGAGTCAAGTTCTTTTTTTGAATTTAGCTTCATTTATATCCCAAAATTATGAACAGTACGAATGTTTCTATATTAATTACAAAAATAAAGAAGTAGAAAATATATACGGTAATTCAAATATGGTGTTCTGTGATGTAAATACAGATTATACGCGGTTTGAAGACGCGATATTTTTTACTCCGATTAACTATATCTTTTACCTTGTGGATAAAATAAAAGAGTTAAAAAAAGCACGTATATGCGTTTATTTCTATCATCCGCAAATTTTTGATTGGATAAATATGCAAATAATGGAAGCAAAGGTTGACTTTGATCCTCTGTTGAAACTTTTGAGCGAACATCATGCGTGTAGTTTTATGGACAGCAGCAATTATATTGCGGCGAACAGATTGAGCAAGGTTAACTTTGAACCAATATATGTGCCTGTAACTTTGAGTGATAATTTGTCTGCCAATGTTCAGCCAGAACCTAAATCTGAAACGGCTATCAGAATAGGGTGGCTAGGAAGATTAGACAGAGATAAAATTTTTTCCGTGTTGAATGTCGCCGATAACTTGCTTGATCTAACGCAAGATAAACCAATAGAATTTCATATTATAGGAGATGGCAATTCAAAAAATCTGATAAAATTTTCGGAATACACACCTAAAATCAAGTTTATTTTTACTTCGTATTTATATGGCGAAGAACGAAATACTTATATTAGGGAAAACATAGATATAATGGTTGCCATGGGGATATCGGCAATAGATTCAGCGGTTTTGAGAATACCTACAGTAATACCGGTTGTGTCTCCTGTGAGATTTAATGATGATAAGTACACATATGTACACGATGTAAAAGGCTTTTCGTTAGGATGGGACTTGAAGGACTTTAAGCAGTCTGGATGCAAAGCAATTGGGTTGGAGCAAGTGGTTGACGATGTTTATAAATATGGTAGAAAAGAATGTATTGGGAAAGAAGATAGAGACTTTGTAACGAAGGAATTTGCGATTGCCAAAGGGGCAGAAATGTTCATTGAGGCGATAGGCAAAACTACGCTTACAGTAGAAGATTGCCTTAAATGTTCTATTGTGAACAAGCAAATGAGGAGAAGAGCGATTTATCAGCTTATAAGGAAACGCTCTGATTACGAGAGTTTTCATGAGTTTTGCGCAAGGGTAAAGAGAATCAACTTGGAAAAAAATCTTTATGAAAAAATAAAAAGGATATGGAGAGAATTAAATAAGACTTTTACTGGGAGAAAAATGGTATAATGAAAACAATAATTACAGGAGAAGGTAACGGAAAGATAGGGTTTTTCATAGAGAATACAAATCAGTTAAGCGGAAGACAAAAGTTTTTTTTGAAGTTTGCTGCATTTTTAGCTGATAATTCTCCAAATGAAGTTTTTTTTATTTCTAAAGTTTTTGAACAGGATATTAAGCCATATTCGGCTTCCAAATTAAAAATATATGATATATCAGAATTTGATTTCTCATCTATGGAAGGGGGGGCGTGGATTGTTCCAGCCAACTATTTGTTGCATCTTTTAATCCGGGTTAGGCTGTTAAATTCGGCAAGAATATTCTTATATGTTTATGATCGCGGATGTATAGACAGATTACTTAAACAGAATGTTAAAGGAGAAAATAATGATTCGTTGATAACTCTTTTGAAAAGCAAAGGAGCATGTTTTTTTTCAGACGGGAATGTTTTCAACTATAACCATGATAAATACGGATTCAGTGAAGAACAGTATCTTCCTTTGGGAATAGATGATGAGAACAATTATATTGCACCTTCCATATTAAATAGTCGGGATATTAACATAGGATACCTTAATGGCTTTGCAGAGAGAGATATAAAAGTAATATGTTCTTTAATGAAAAATTTGCAAAAATCCGAAAATAG
>JBJETX010000056.1:0-5515 GCA_051883535.1 Christensenellales bacterium
GTCGTCGAAAACGGTTTGTTCGTCGTTGTTCACGCTCATGCGGGGTTTTTTATTCGTGCCGTCGTATATCTCCCGTTGCTCCGTTTCTCCCAGAAATACGCATTGCGCTTTCTCGATCGTCAGCGTGGCGGACAATTCGTTTACCTTTTTATAATTGTCCGAATCTTCTTGCGAAAAGGCTACCGTTATCACGTACGAGCCGCTGTTTATATAACCTTCCGCGCTGTAACCGCTTACGGTTACCCCGTCAGGCAGACTTCCCGAAACGACGAGCGTGTGCGCCTTCCCGTCGTAAACGACCGAGTCGTCGGCAAATATCACTCCCGACATATCGTATTCGCCCTTTTCGATAACGAGAATTGCGGACAAACTGCCGATAACGTTGTAGTTTGCGGTATCCTCCTGAGCAAGAAAAACGCGAATCGTATATTCCCCTACGAATTTGCCCGTCCCCTCGTAATAAAGCACCGACACTCCGTCGGGTAAAACGCCTTCGATAACGATACCGTGTTCTTTCCCGTCATAAGCGACCGTTTTATCCGCAAAAACCGCTTTGCTTAAATCGTAATCCGCTTTTCGTAATTCTATCTTAACGTCTACGGAATAAGAAAGATAACGGTCCGTTTCGAGAAATACCGCCGTGCAATATTCGTCGTCCGATACGACGGGAACGTAAGTCTCGTCCTGCCACGCAAACCCGTCGGGAAGCGGATAATCGGCAAGCGTTTTTACGGGAGAATATACCCCGGTTATCGTTCCGATACTTATTCTGTCCTCTGGCGGGACTTCGCCTTTTTGCATACTTATTTTCAATATCAGACGGTAATTATTATACCTGTCCGGATCCGCGTTATAGTACGCCTCGTAACCGTCGTTATCCATACTGACAAGCAAATCCCCGTCAACCCAATAAAAGTCGTCGTTAAGCGGAATATCTCTCAGGCGTTTCCCTTCACGGTACGCTCCGCCTTCTACGGTATTGTCGTTTCCGTAATAAATTTCGCTGTAATTACCTTTTCCCACGTCGATAAATACGGTTACGGCAAAATCGTTATAATTATCCGCGTCCGCATTGTAATAACCGCCGAATTCATATAGTTTTACCTGTTCTAATTTTACGGATCTGTTTTCGGCGTTAATACGGTACCCGCGCGACGCGCCGGAATCGTCGAAGGCTTTTCCAGCCGTAATATTTTCGGAATAATTTACGGAAATAAGAAGATTTTCTATACCGTTATAATTTGCTTTTGCGATATCGATCTGAACCGCTATCAAATAATCCTCGTAATTATCCCTGTCGGGATTGTGGTACGCTTCATATGCGTTTTGTCCTGCCCGAGGCACGGTCGAAGTATCTTTCCAACGCCATTCGCTTTCTTCGAAAGGATAATCGGCAAGAGTCTTATCAGGATCGTATACGTAATCTCCCGTCACCGTCCGATGCGTTGACTCAACGCACGCCGCTTTACTCAATATAAGACTTATTTTCAGGGAAAACTCGTTATAATTGTCCTTATCTAAACAGTATTTTGCGTTATATTCGGTTTGCGGCACGGTCGGAACGATGTTTTCGTCTTCCCAATAAAACCCGGTGTCGAGTTGATAATCGCTCAAAGTATACGCAGCGTTATACGTTCCGCTCAATCCTCCGTGCGTAATGCCGTAATAGTCTATTCTGTCGACGTTGACGATAATTTCAGAACTCCGTGCGGAATTTTTCCGTTCCCCGTCGTCCACTTCGACCGTCAGCCTGTATTTTCCGCTGTCGCTATGGTTTTTCACCGACATGGTTTCCGAATTGCAATATTCCGTCCACGTTCCGCTGCTTTCGTCGAATTTTTCCCACAGATACCCGTATGCCAAACCGGATATTTCGTTTACCGCGGCAGATATCGTCTTCGTCGTTCCGTCGTACGGACAGGACAGATTTTCCATCTCGCCTATAACGGGAGCGAGAAGGCTCAGCGTAGCCGTAAGCGTCATTTCTCCGGCAACCCTGAACGCCGTTCCCGTATTACTGCCGTCGCTCCAATATGCTACCGTATATCCGTCCGGCGCCGCCATATAGCAATCGTCGTTCTCATCCGAAAGGTCTATAAGCGAACCGTACGCTCTGTCGCAACGCTTCCTTTCTTCCCCCACGACTACGGTTATTTCGTACGTATTGCTGAGATACGGCGTAATCAACTCTCCGTCGGCAAAGGAACTGAGAAGCGGATTTTTTCCTTTTGTCGGATCGTCATTCCAGGAAGAAAGATAATATCCTTCCTTATTATCTCCGATAAACCCGAGTCTCCCGTTGTCTACGGTTAATTCTCCGTCGTCGGAATACAGGAATATTCTTCCTTGCGTCACCTGACGAATTTTTCTTCCGTTTGCGTAAACGTATCCGCCGTATCCGCCTGCGCTCGTTTTTGAAAGCATAATACGACCTTTTACAACGCCGCCGGTAAATCTGATTTCTCCTTCACCGTTTCCCTCGAAAGAAACCGCTATACGTTCCGACGAATTCTCAATCGTGGTTCCCGACAATTCGACTTTGGCGGCGTTGAATACCTGCAACGAGATACCCGCGTTATCCCATTCGCTTGAAAGTCTGATCGCGTCTATCGTGCCGCCGCTCAGAACCGCAGTTCCGCTTTGTAATACCATGGCTGTCTGTCCGACGACGTAACCGTCGTTCATCTCGATTCTTCCTTTCCCGCTCTGATAATACGCTATTCCGGTAAAATTATCGGTGTTTTGAGAACCGATCTTCCCTCCCGTCATTTTAACCGTTCCGCCGCCGTTTACTACCGTTGCCACGTTCTGCGACCCTACCGCTCCGTTCACGGTAAAATTCCCCGAAGTTTCCAGAGTCGCACCCTCGTTGATTTTAATTAAAGTTGCGTGCATTGACTGAAAATCTCCGCCCGTAGTGCGCAAAGTTCCGCTGTTTACGGTAATAAACGAAGTTTCGTTCCCTCCGGTGTAAGTGACGTTGCCGTTAAGGACGAATATCCTCGAAAAATAGTTCAGAATTATTTTTTTATCGGTAACGACGTTTATAAATTCGATTTCGGGATTTTTCCCTGTCTCTCCGATATTGGCGTTTATTTCGTCAAATATCGATTGCAAGTCGTCGGACTCTTTATACGGTCCGCCGTCGTTGCCGTAAGCGAATCCGCCTTCCTCTATACCGCTTATTTTTATGGTGGTCTGATAATTTATCGTTGCTTCCGCATAGGCAATTTGAACCGTGCTTACGCCGAGTATTGCCGCAAACAATACCGTAACGAAAATTATGATTAAGTTAGCAATTCTGTTTTTACACATCTTGTCTGTATACCGTTACCGTGCTTCCCGCCGTCGTCATAAATAAATTGTACGTCGCCCCGGATCCCGTGTAAATACGATATCCGTTTTCTTCGTAATTACCGTAGAAGGAATCCGCGTACACCACCGTTCCTATCGAAGAAGGTATATATATATCCGCGCCGAGTCTGAAGTTTAACCATCCGTACATTGACATTAACGCCAACTGTCTGCAGGAAGTAATAACCACCACTCCGTCCGCAGGCGCGACTCCGTCAGGCAAAAGCGTGTACGAACGCATCATATCCCTCACCACACGAACGAATACTCTGTTGCAAAGGGATTCGCTTTCCGCTCCCGCAAAATCGGAGTACGTATAGCCCGTTCCCTGATTGGTTCCGTTGTCTATCAGCCCGTTGTTCCCGTCGGTAACCCACGTGCCGTTCAGAAGGTAAATATTATTCGACGAATTCTCGGCAAGGATACTTCCGGCTATTCCGCCGACGTAAGCGGTCGCCGCTTTATATTTTCCGTCGACGAACGCCACGCTGTCCGTCACTTCCCTACCGGAAACCGCGTCTTCCGAATACTCTCCGACTATTCCTCCGCCGTAAACGACGTTTGCCTGCGCGTCGATATATCCTGCGGCTCCGCATCCCGTTATCGCGGAATCCACCGCTTTACCGACGAGCATACCGAAGTAAAGCGTATCGTAAGTTTCTTCGGTTTCTTTTACCGAAACGGTAGCCGAAACGAGTACGTTGCTTATCGTCGTATTCTCGGCAAGCCCTGCCAATACTCCCGCGAAACGAACGTTGCTCATCGCTACGTTAACGCGCAATATCGACAAATCGGAAATAACCGCGTCTTTCATCCGACCGAATATTCCTGCGTAATCCGTGTTTTGCGCGGAGATAACGAAGTCGCCGATCGAATATCCGCCGCCGTCGTAAACGCTTTCGAAAACCCAGTCCGCACTCACGTTCAATACGTAGTATGCTCCGTCGGCAAGTCCGCTTATATCGTTGATCTGTACGTATTTGGGAATTCCTCCGATACCCAGATTTTCGTACGCGTTTTTCATACCCAGATAGTCGCTGCGCAAATTCGCAACGTCGTCCATGGAAGAAACGTTAAACACGCAGTTTTCCGCGTCTCTTACCGACAGGAACGTCAGTTGCAGAATCGGATTATCTCCCGGATTGTAGTTGCCTCCGAGTTCTCCGAGATCGGTAGTCAGATATTTGTTTCCGTTGCCGTCTTCCGTCTCGTTAGCGGTAATATTTATATATTCTCTGAACGTCGCCGCTTTCCAGACGGAGTTATTTATCTTATCGTCGATACTGACGATATCACCGCTTATCGACGAAGCGATTCCGTCCGCTATGAGCAAATTGCCCAAAGCCGTGATTTTGGCGCGAATACGTTCTTCTTCGCTCATTTCTTCGTATCCCTCAATTCCCCATTCCATATCGCTGAGGTCGCACGCCGCAAGATTTACCGAAGCAGAGACGTTTACTCTCGCGTCGTTGAAACTCTGCAGGAGATTGCCGTACGTAACGTCGAGCCTTCTCTGCGCAATCGTATACTGTCTGCCCTGCGCTAACACGCTCGTCTTCAGGAGATTGCCGCTTTCGTCACGACCGATAACGTTACCGTCCTCGTCGAGGAAAGCGTAGTTGTGCGCGCCGTCGCCGTCCACTATGTCGAGATTTACCGCGAAATTGATGTCGTAAGAACCGGCGTATATCGCGCCTCCGATATCGTAAGATACGATAAAGCGATTGGTTACCGTGACGTTTCCTCCGCTTCTGTCGCTGTACAATTCAGAGATATTCCCCAAAGAAATCGCTCCGATATCCGCCACCTGATATATCTCGTCGCTAAATACTACGGTTTTTTCGTAAGTCATACCGTTATAAACGTGTCCTAAGTTTTTGGCGACTGTCGCGGTCACTCTCAACGGTTCTATTACGTTACCGAAGAACGTTAATCCCGTCGTATCGCCGTCAATGTAATAGTTCTCGGAATCGTCGTTGAATACGAGATCTCCGAACACTATAACCGCATTTTCGGCAAGAACGTTCCTCTTGTTGGCATATATGCTCTTTATTATGATGGAAACGATGTCCGCGTCCTCGGTTATAATATTTGTCAGTTTATAAACTATTATGTTCGGCGTGCCGCTGTAATTTTCTTCCGAAATGTTATACGACATTAT
>JBJETX010000057.1:0-5476 GCA_051883535.1 Christensenellales bacterium
TTTCATCAATTCATCAGAATTCTTGCCGATATCACAAAAACACTTGACAATCCGACTTAGCAAAGGTATAATATTTCCGTTGTGCCGGTGTGGCGGAATAGGCAGACGCAAGGGACTTAAAATCCCTCGGTGGCAACATCGTACCGGTTCGACCCCGGTCAACGGCACCAAAGAAATTTATCCGAACTCGTTTTAACGCGACGTTCGGATTTTTATTTATCGGTTTTTCGGACGGAAAAAGAGTTTGAAAATTGCGGAAGCAAATAACGAGGGAGCGATTATTACATCGTCAGCCTGCGGATAATTCCGCCCGGACGGGAAGCCGCTTCGTCCGTGCCGTCGAGAACTTCGCTTACCGTAGTCATATCGAGGTTTTTCGCTTTAATCGCGTCTATAATCATAGGAAGAGCGAGTACCGTCTGATCGGTCGGGTGCATCAGAATGAGGTCGCCGCTTCTTACGTCGGAAGTAGCGCGTTTGAAAATCACCTGATAGTCTTTGTCCCGCCAGTCTATCGTGTCTTTGCTCCACATAATCACGCGGTAATCGTTTTCTTTGCAGACGTCGAGGCAAACGTCTCCGAAACTTCCCGACGGGGGAGCGAAGAGGTTCATTTCTATGCCGCAGACTTTTTCCACGAGATTATGGCAAAGTAGTATTTCTTCACGGTTGCGCTGATATGAAAGAGAAGCGTGGTCGAGATGTAGATAGCCGTGGTTGCCGATTTCCGCTCTTTCCGACATTTTTACGAGAAGAGGTTCGTTCTTTTCCACCCATACGCCGCCGACGAAAAACGTGCAGGTAATACGGTTTTTTTCGAGAATATCGAGTATTTTTTCCACGTTTGCACTTCCTTCGTATACGTTGAACATCAGCGCGACGCGTCCGCCTTCGCGGTCGCCGCTGTAAATAGGGGATGATGCCGCCGTCGCGGACGGAAGCGGATTGCATACGAAAAAAAGTATCGCAATCAGACAGATTATCGCCGCGTTGCTGATAGCGGCGCAGATAAGATTCTTCTTTTTCATATATTTATACATTATTCCGCGCTTATGGTAATTATGAACGATTGACTTTGAGGCGTTTTTGTATTATTATATTACATTATTTGCGCCCGCGTGCGTTACGCGGGAAAGAGGAGTATTATGGCAGAATTGACAATGGATAAACTCGTTGCGTTATGTAAAAACAGAGGTTTTATTTTCCGCGGCAGCGAGATTTACGGCGGACTCGCGAATACGTGGGATTACGGTCCTCTCGGCGTCGAACTCAAAAACAACGTAAAAAAAGCGTGGTGGAAAAAGTTCGTTCAGGAGAGCGAGTATAACGTAGGTTTGGATTGCGCTATACTGATGAACCCGTTGGTCTGGGAAGCAAGCGGACACGTCGGCGGATTCAGCGACCCTCTGATGGATTGCAGAGACTGCAAAACGCGCCACAGAGCCGACCAACTCATCGAAGATTATATTGCGAAGAACAATCTCGATATCAGCGTTGCCGGTTGGGATAACGAAAAAATGGAAAAGTTCATCGCGGACAAAAAAATCAAATGTCCCGTTTGCGGAAACAGTAATTTTACCGGAGTAAGACAGTTCAATCTGATGTTCCGCACGTTTCAGGGCGTTACCGAAGACAGCGCGAACGCGATTTATCTCCGACCCGAAACCGCACAGGGAATTTTCGTTAATTTCAACAACGTGGTAAGAAGCGGAAGGGCGAGAGTTCCGTTCGGAATCGGGCAGATAGGAAAGAGTTTCCGTAACGAGATTACGCCGGGTAACTTTATTTTCCGTATAAGAGAATTCGAGCAGATGGAACTTGAATTTTTCTGCAAACCGGGAACCGACCTCGAATGGTTCGCATACTGGAAAGATTTCTGCCATAAATGGTTGCTCGGATTGGGAATGAAAGACGAAAATCTGAAGTTGAGAGACCACGACAAAGACGAACTTTGTTTCTATTCGAGAGCGACGACGGACTTTGAATACAAATTCCCCTTCGGCTGGGGCGAGTTGTGGGGCGTAGCGGACAGAACGGATTACGACCTCAACGCTCATATAAAAAAGAGCGGCAAGGATTTGAGTTACACCGACCCCGTTACGGGAGAAAAATACGTTCCTTACGTTATCGAGCCGAGTCTCGGCGTGGACAGAGTTCTGCTCGCGTTTTTGTGTAACGCGTACGAAGAGCAGCAACTCGAAGGCGGAGACAGCAGAACGGTAATGCACTTCCATCCGTTCCTCGCGCCCTATAAAGCGGCGGTTCTGCCTTTGCAGAAAAAAGAACTCGGGGAAAAAGCGGGAGAGGTATACAGAAAACTCGCAAAGAAATTCAACTGTACTTACGACGAATCGGGTTCGATAGGAAAAAGATACCGTCGTCAGGACGAAATAGGCACGCCGTTCTGCGTAACCGTGGATTTTGACACCTTGCAGGATAATACCGTTACCGTCCGCGACAGAGATTCTATGGAACAGGTAAGAATCGGTATAGACGAACTGGAAAAATATATAACCGACAGGATAGATTTTTAATAACGGCGTAAAATACGGAGTTTTTAATTGAACAACATTATTGAAATCGACCGACTTAATAAAAGTTTCGGTGAAGTCAAAGCAGTAGACGACCTGACCTTTTCCGTTGGAGAAGGTCAGTTGTTCGCTTTTCTGGGCGTAAACGGCGCAGGGAAAAGCACTACTATATCCATAATATGCGGACAACTGAAAAAAGACAGCGGAAGAGTCGTGATAGACGGAGAGGAAGTCGACGGCAAAACCGATAAAATCAAGAGTGAAATCGGCGTCGTTTTTCAGAATTCCGTTCTCGATAAACCGCTTACCGTGTACGATAATCTCGAATCCCGCGCCGCGGCGTACGGTATAACCGGCAGACGATTTGAGGAGAGATTGAAAGAACTTACGGAAATGTTTGCGCTCGAAGATATACTCAAACGACCCGTCGGAAAATTATCCGGCGGACAACGCAGACGCGCGGACGTTGCGAGAGCGCTTGTTCACGAACCCAAAATTCTTATTCTCGACGAACCGACTACGGGACTCGATCCGCAAACGAGAAAAATGTTATGGAAAGTCGTGGCGGATCTGAGAAAAGAAACGGGAATGACGGTTCTGCTGACTACTCATTATATGGAAGAAGCCGCGGACGCCGATTACGTCGTAATCATAGACGCAGGAAAAATCTCGGCGCAGGGAACGCCGATAGAACTGAAAAACAGGTATGCGGGAGATTTTATCACGTTTTACGACGCGAACGAAGAAAGCGTAAAAAAATTAAGCGATAAATATGAAAAAGTCGGAAACGCGTTCAGAATAGAGGTACCCGATACCGCTACGGCGACCGATATGATAGTCAAAAATCCCGGATTGTTTTACGATTACGAGATTACCAAAGGAAAAATGGACGACGTTTTCCTTGCGGTAACGGGTAAAAAATTATCGGGCGGAGAAGGCAAATGAGAACGTTTTTTACTTTGGTTAAACGAAACTGCAAACTTTTTTTCAAAGATAAAGGAATGTTTTTCTCATCTTTGATAACTCCGATAATACTGCTCGTGCTTTACGTTACTTTCCTGAAATCGGTTTACGAGGACAGTTTTGCAGGGAATATGCCCGCGGGAACGCCGACGGGATTGCTTAACGCTACGGTAGGAGGAGAACTTATCTCGTCGTTGCTCGCGGTGAGTTGCGTTACGGTGTCTTTTTGTTCTAACCTTATTATGGTTCAGGATAAAGTAACGGGAGCATTGAACGATTTTCTCGTCTCGCCCGTAAAAAGACCGTTGATAGCCGTCGCTTATTACGTTTCTTCCGCGCTCAGTTCTTTGCTCGTTTGCTATACGACAACCGCGCTCGGACTCGTATATCTCGGGATAGTCGGTTGGTATATGAGCGTAGCCGACGTATTTTTGCTGATATCGGACGTTTTTCTGCTCGTTATGTTCGGAACCGCGTTGTCGTCCGTCGCAAACGTGTTTTTGAAAACGCAGGGACAGATGTCTGCGGTGGGAACGATAGTCAGCGCAGGATACGGATTTATCTGCGGAGCGTATATGCCGCTTTCGCAATTCGGAGAAGGTTTGCGTAACGCGCTGGCGTTTCTTCCCGGCACTTACGGAACGAGCATAATAAGAAATCACGCGATTGCGGGAGCGTTCCGCGAAATGGAATCACGGGGATGGCCCGCGGAAGTGCTGGAAGGAATAAAAGATTCGGTGGACTGCAATATCTACTTTTTCGGACATAAGGTCGAACTGTGGGTATCGTACCTCATTCTGATCGGTTCGATAGCGGCGCTGATAGGCGTTTACGTTCTGCTTACCGCGGTAAGACGTAAGAACGGGAAAAAGTCCTTGAAGAAAAAAGCGTAAATCGTGCGTTTTTCCCTGTAAAAAAGTTTTTCGGGGAAAGCATTGATTTTTATATTTATCGTATGTTATAATAGTAAAAAAGAATCAACCGTACGTTGCGCATGCGGAGGGGAAATGAACGATTTTTTCGATAAAATAAAAGAGGGAATAGGAAAAGCCAATAAATTCAACGACGAAAACAAAAAGGCGAAGAAGAACGCGCCGCTCTGGCTTATGCTTCTTAACGACGGACTGCCGCTGCTAGTGGTGGTCGCGTATCTGCTGATGGGTTTGCTCGCGGGATTGTGGCATCCGGGTTGGCTGATTTTCTTTGTTATTCCGATACATTACGCTACGGCGGAATGTTTTAAGCACAAATCCGCCAATATGTTTCCGTTGCCGGTTATCGTTGCCGGAGTTTATCTTTTACTCGGGTTTCTGAAAGGTTGGTGGCATCCGGGTTGGGTGATTTTTATCGCAATACCGCTGTATTACGCCGTGGTTGCTATGATAAAGACGCGCAGCGTTGCGAAAATACTTGACGTTCTCGTGCCGCTTGCCGTCGTGGGCGCGTATCTCGGACTCGGGTTCGGCGGCGGCTGGTGGCATCCGGGTTGGGTGGTGTTTTTTGCAATTCCCATTTATTATCAGATGAGGGATACGATAAGAAGATACAATCGTAAGAACAGAATCGTTGAAAATAACGACGAAAACCGCGACGACCGCGACGGCTCGGGCGGAATCGACGGCGAAATAAATTAAAAATTTTATACGGAGAGTGCTGATATAGTATGAAAAAGAGAATTATCGGTATTATTTTATGCGTTGTAACGGCGGCGGTTGCCGGCGTATGCGGAGCGACGGTAAACGCTTTCGCTTACGATCTGACGATTTCCGACTGGGGAATCGAGTATTTCAACAAACTCGATACCGGCATTTATTGGTATGCAGACCCGGACGACGACGTTCCGACCGCGGATTATACCGTCAAGAAGGATAAGCCGACTATCATATTCACTCACGGCTGGAAGCCGCAGGGAGAGAGCCGCGTAAGAGAAGGTCTTTCGCTTAAGAGCAAGACCGAAACCGCGCTTGCTTCAAAGGGGTTCG
>JBJETX010000058.1:0-3494 GCA_051883535.1 Christensenellales bacterium
GCCCTTTCCTTTTTTCGTATTATTATAACGCTTTACGCGCGCGTTTGTCAACGGGCATGTTCATACGTGCAAACGAAAACATACGAATAATTCCGCAAAAGGTTTCCGTATTTTGCAAAATGGGAACCCATATACATAATATTGCGACGACGCAAAAAATCACGAAAAAGCATTGGAAACGGAATCTGTCCAAGCGCGAGTTTATCGGGCGGAAAAACGCGCGGGGCAAAGGGTGAGTTTTTTATTTTGGGTATTGACTTATTTGTCTTATTTGTTGTATACTCTATAAAGACGCTTTTATAAATATATATAAAAGTAAAAGTAATAAAAAAGGAGAACTTATTTGTTATGGACGCAAAAATCGACGCAAAGAAAGTCATCAGAAAGCGCGACCGCAATCGCGTTTTGAAGGCGCTTTCCTACGTTTGCGGTTTTCCGTTGCTGATCCTGATGGTGTTCATCGGCTCAATTTCGTTTATGAACGGACCCGGGTTCGGAGCAACCAAGTATTACGGAGTTATCGTATGCGTAGCCGCCTGGCTGGTCGTTACCGTATTTCAGATTATAGCGGCTATCGTTACCAAGAACAGCACCGCGAGAGGCGTAATCGTTATTATCGTCTCGCTGATAGTTATGGTCGGCGGTTCGGTATTCTTTGACATATGGGCGGAAAAGAAAGTCAACGACGCCCGTGATTCTTACGTCAGAGACCGTTACGGAATAGGTGCGGAAACCGATCTGACTTATCTCAAAAATCAATCGAACAAAAATATCCTTACGTTTGAAGACGACGCTTACGTCAGAGCGCGTTACGGGCTTGCGGAAGACGTTATTCTTACGTATTCCGAAGACGCTTACGGCGTGAAATACGTTTCTTACGACGTCAAGGTAAGCGGAAAGACTCAGAAGGTTACCAAACCCGTCAGCGTCGAGGTCGATATGGGTAATTACTCCTATCAGGTAAACCACTACGTTACCTGGACGAGCAAAGGTTCTCTTACCGACGATTACAATTCTATGGTGAGCGAGTTCTGCAGAGTTTATAACATAGGATTTACTTCCGAAGTAAAAGGCGGAGTCAATACCGACGGAACCAATTACGGAAAAACCCCGATACTCGATTCCAAAGGCAATCCCGAATACTGGTTCGGCGAAGAAGGCGCGGTTTATAAAGAAAACGGTCTTTACGCGGACGGATATATTTTCAGCGTACCCGTTGCGACGGAAATACTGATTACCTATTACGAAACGCAGAACGAGTACAAAGCGATGGGGTTGGACGCGGATACCGAACTTGACAAGGCTCTTGAAAAAGCGGCGGCGAGTTCGGCGTGGAAAGATTACAAGAAGACCGAAGAATACGTCGAGGCTTACGGACCGGACGGCAAGGCGTCTTCTTATATGATTTCTCTCGAGCGTCTCGACAAAATAGTAAAGGCTCTCGGCAAAGGACTTTACGACGAAGGAATTTACGGAATACTCACCAATCCCATCGTCAGCGGTATTTTCGATATAACCTCTCTGGGAATTACCGAAAGCACGATAAAGAACCTTACTCTCGATACCGTTATCACTTTGTTGGATTCTTTCGGACTCTCGATATCCGCGGACGATCTGATGAGCGTACTCGAACCCTTCTCCAACTACGAGTACAGCAACGTTAAACCGCTTATGTACTTTATCGAAGACGAAACGCTCCGCACGTACGCGTACGCAAAATACTACGGAGAAGTTCACGGAGCGAACATAGGCAGCGTGCTTATCCCGAGCAAAGGCACCGACGAGTCCGGTGCGACCGTATACGGAAAAATCGGACATATCACGATGAGCACGGGCGGACTTTCTTACGACGAGAACGGATTTACGCTTGACGAATGTTACAAACTGCGCGCGCTGAACGGTTACGTTCCCACATTGTATCCGCTGTTTGCGGCAAGAAGATACGCTTATATTTTCGCGGGAATAATAGCCCTGATGTACGCTATTTATTACTATGCGCAGATGAAAGTCAATCTTATCGGTAAAAAACTTGAAAAAATGAGTACGCTCGGAGGTGGCAGATAATTATGAAAAAAGTATTATGTGTTTTGTTGCATATATTGGGTTATCCGCTCCTGCTTGCGGCGATGTTGTATCTTAACTGGAATATAATAATGACGCAGACGAAGAATTACGGCGTGTTCGTGTTCGTCGGCGTAATTGTCGCGGCGGTGATGGCGATTATTTATTACATTTGCTATGCGGCGATAACTTCCAAGAAGAAAAAGAAGAGAAAGACCATATTCAATCAGACCGTAAGGCTTTGTATGGTAGTGGTTATCACGATGACGGGACTGTGGGTCGTTTGCGACGTCGCTCTTCCCGATATGCTCGCGAGCGCGACGAGTTCGACGATATACTACGAAGACCTTGCCGACGGCTGGGACGACAGAGCGGACGTGAACGAAGCGTTGCTCGACAAATTCATAGAACTCAGCGTAAAGGCGGGAACTCTGCCTCACGACGCGTCTATGACGGAAGCCGAAGCGGTGGAATACTATCAGAACAAAGGGTATAACGAAGCGGTAAGCGAACTTTCCGGCAACGACCATTACGGCACTATCGGCGGTCTGTTTGCGATACAGTATCAGAGCATTAACGCGAAAGGATATCAGACTTTCACGCATCCCTGGATAGACTGCGCCACGAGCGACAGACTTACCATTCCCTGTCTCGTACACCTTCTGCTTGACGAAAGAGAAATCAGTCAGAAATCAATAAGCGATTACGATTATACCGAATACGTCGAAAATCCCGACGGGACGAAGGAAGTAACGAGCGTTTTCTTTGCCGTTTACGACAAGGAAACCTCCACTATCAAACTTGAAAACGTGAACTGGACGGTTCTCGATATGCTCGGCACGGATAACGTCGTCGACCTCAGCGGACTTATCGTCGGAAACGCAACGATAGAGGGATTGATTCCCGTTCTGCGCGGAATAATCGATCAGTTGCTTCCGAAAATCGCCAACATAGCGGCGGCGGACGAACTCCTCGGAAGTCCCGTGGAAATCAAATTCAATTACGACAAGGATATGGGAACGGCGGAAGTTGTTCTTACCCCGATGAACGAAGCGCGCGGCGTACTCGGATATCAGGAAATGGCGTGGCTTGACAGCAACGGTCTGATTTACGCGCTGGTTACGCTGTTCAGTACGAGAAGAGTATTCCTTGTATTCGCCGCATGGGGCGTTGTAATCAACCTCCTTATCGGTCTTACGCGCGGAATGTGCAAAGAAGAAAAGGAAAAGAGAAGAAGGGTAAACGCGGTGCAGGCGCCCGAAAAACGCAGAACTCCCGTTTACGGAGCAATGAAATAATCGCTTAGCGATACAAAAATTGTTACGCCGTCCGAATTCTCGGACGGCGTTCTTTTTTTTGCCGCAATTTTATACGCGGGGCAGGCTCGGAATTGAAGCGGAGCAGGCTCGGAATTGAAGCGGAGCAGGCTCGGA
>JBJETX010000058.1:3594-23110 GCA_051883535.1 Christensenellales bacterium
GCTCGGAATTGAAGCGGAGCAGGCTCGGAATTGAAGCGGAGCAGGCTCGGAATTGTCGCTTAAAAGCAAGCGGAACGGTTCCGGGCAAAAAGGTAAGACAAGTCGAATAAAAAGGAAAATCGCGCGCAAATAAGGCGTTTTTCGGGAGCGTATAAAAGGGGTAAAACGCTTTTTTACGTTTCCCGGGGTTCGTAATCGGGCAAGAAGGGAAACGCGGTATAAGGCGGTTTGCGTAAGCCGCGTTTGCGGCGCGTAACGTTGTTTATCCGATTCGTTTATCGGCGGACGGAAAAAGCGCGGAGAGAAAGAATAAATAAAAAATCCGCACGGGAATTGCCGTGCGGATTTTGATAATCGTTAAATTCTGTCGAAACCGTCAGGAAGCGCTTTCCTCTTCGCCTATAAGGGTAATCATATCGGTTTCGCTGATTATTCCGAGAATTTTGCCCGTCGCTTTGTCCGTCGTTGCGGTAATCGTGTCGAAGGCGGGAACGACGTAGTAATAAGCGTTATCTTCCATATCGTCGTTGAAGTAATAAATTACGTTGCCGATGAAATCGTAGGAAGTATAAGAGGAATTGTATTTTCCCGCAAAGAACGCCACGGCGTCCGCGCTTGCAGGCGTAAGAACGTCGCCCGCTTTGTCGAACAGGCGGATATAATAGAACTTGCTGTCGAGCAGGTAGTACGCGTATACTTCGTCCGCGGTTTCCGCAACGTCGATAATCGTTACTTCTTTCTCGAAGTTAAGGCGAAGATAATTGCTTTCGGAATCCGTGGCTTTGGTGCCGTCCGCGGCGAACACGTCGAAGAGTTTTGCGTTGAACGCAAGCGTGTAACCGTTGCTGAGGCGCGTGAATCTGGTATAGGCGTTTACCGTGGTTTCATAGGTATAGCGGACTTCTTTTTCTTTGTCGAACGCAGGATTGTCCGCTTTGAATTCGCAGGAATAGAAACCGTCGTTTTTGCCGTTGTCGTTGCCCTTTTTCGAGTAGTAAAGGACGAAGCCGTCGGCGGTGGGAATAACGTCGGTAAGCGTGGTGGTGTAAAGCACGTTGCGTTCGTCGTTTCCGTTATAGATATCCGAACTCATAATCGGGGATTGTTTACCGGTTTTCAGGTTGCACGCCCATACGATATAGTCGGACGAGTAGTTGGATTCGTCGGCGTAATTGTACATCGTGTAAACGAGATAATCGCCGGCAAATTTATAACTTACCACGGTTTGTTTTTCGTCGGTCGGGTTTTTGCCGTTGGCTTTCGACAGTAAAGTAACGGCGTTATCCGAAGAGTTTACGAGATAAGCGTAGTTATCGTAAACGTACGCGAGATATTTGCTGTTGTCTCCGGCATAGAAAACAACGTCGTTGTCGTCGAATTCCTTTACGACTTCGGTTTTGCTGCCGTCTATCGAGGTGCGCATAAGGATACCTTCGTCGGATTTATAATCGCGGTTGGAATCCTTGTCAACGCTCGTCGTGTTGTAATAAATATAATCGTTTACGATATAAATACCGCCGTACGTTTTATCTTCGCCGTAAACGTTTTTGGGGACGATGATTTCAACGGATTCGTAATCGGGCGCGCCGTTTTTGAGAGTCGTTCTGCAAATCGCGCCGCGAACCACTTCTCCGAACGCGTTGGACGCGGTTTCTCCCGCATAACCGTTTATAAAATAAACGTAATCGCCGTAGCGCACCGCCATGCCGCCGTTATCGGATAAAGTTGCGCCCGTCAGGTCCGTCGCTATCGGTTTCTGAGAGGTCTTTTCCGAGCACGCGCTGAAAACAAACGCTCCGACGAGTAACAGACAAATCGTTAAAAGGACAATCTTTTTTTTCATATTTCTGCTCCGAAAATATATTTCTTATAATATAACTTAATAAGTATAACCTATTTAAGAATAAAAAGCAATATTTTTTTACCCCGAAAACGAACGCGCGAAAAAAGGAAGATAAAACCGTGATTTTAAGCGCGATACGCGTAGTCGGTAATGATAAAATCGACGTTCGTTTCCGAATAGCGGAGATATTCTTCTTCGGAACCTATCGTATAGACGAAGACGGCGGTGTCCGCGTCGTGCGAACGGTTAATCAGTTTTTCGCTGAGAATTTTTTTGTTGACTCCGACGCTGAAACCCATATTGGTGTAGCAATAGGCGACGATTGATTGTCCCGCGAACAGGAGAACGCGCGCATACGGCTCTAAAGAAAGCACGTTTTCTATGCTTTCAAGCGTGAAACTCGCAAAGTACGCACGCGAATAACCGAGAGTTTCTGTCGCTTTCCGAACGGGTTCGGCAAGGTCTTCGGCGGAATATTTGCCTTTAATTTCAATCAGCGCGATTTTTCCGTAGGAAGCGCAAATCGAGAGATACTCTTCGTAGGTGGGGAGACGGTAGGTTTCGTCGACGTTTACGTCGGGTTTTGCGCCGCTCAGGTCCAATGGCAGGTCTTTTATATCGTCGTAAACCGACTCGGTAATGCGTATATTCTTGTCGGTAAACGGGTTATCGTCATGACAGCAAACCCATACGCCGTCTTTCGTGCGGCGTATGTCCGTTTCTATTCCGTGAAAGAACGACTCTTCGCCTGCGGCGGTAAACGACTGTACCGTGTTGTCGAAGTATTTTCCGCTGTATCCTCTGTGCGCGATCGTGCGCGTCAACGTATAACCCGTGTATCCGTAAGTGTAAGTTTTATGTACGGTAATGAACGCAAACATCGTCCATACGAGCGTGAGCAATATCACGAGCAATGCGGATATTACGCAAACGGTTATCTTATACGGCTTTTTGAGGTCCCTGAAACGTTTCATTTTGTTTTATTTGCGGCAACGAATACGGGTGCGAAATAATCGCCTTCTTCTACGGTTACGGTAAGTTCTTTATCGAATGAATAACCCGAGGGCGTCGATACCGAAATCGTATATTCGCCGGGCTCGGCGAGGTATTCGAAGTAACCGCTAAGCGAGGTCGTCGTCGAGAACACCGATTCGCCGGAAGAGTTCTTTATTTCCACTTCCGCGCCGCAGATATGTTTTCCGAGGCGTTCGTCGAGTTCGCCGTTGCCGTTTACGTCGTCGAATACGAACCCGTAAAGTTTGGTCGTGCCTTTATAATCGAGAGCGATCGTGTCGTCCGTCAGCACGTAAGGCGTGTTGTTCAATCCGACTACGTAGGTTTCGCCTATGCGCGCGTAATCCGCGTGGTAAGGATTGAAAATACTGTAAGCGTATTCGTCGGGATTCGCCGTGTCGAATTTTTGTTCGGTGACGTATGCGGGCCAGTGAGCCCCGAAGTTATGCGATTCGCTCAGGTCGAGCAAAGAAGTGGCGATAGCGTCGACGTAAACGAGGGAAGCGTTGAGTTTATCCAACATCGCTTTGCCGGTTATCAGATCGGGATACGCTATTGTAATCGGCATAGCGATAAAATTGTTCGTGCGTACGAGAGAAACCGAAATACCGAGCGCTTCCGCGGCGAGGACGGCTTCGTAGGCAAGGTAAGCGACGCCGCCGTATTCGGGATTTTCAAGATTATTAAGCCATCGGATATGACGGAAAGAGTCTCCGCTCATCAGATACGGGTCGCAAAGAACGGCGCGGTCGGGAAGAAGGCGCGCGTCGAGAACTCCGCTGCGGAACGCGGTCGTGAGATAACTGAGAAGTCCGTAAGTCATCATTCCGCCGTACGAGTGTCCGGAAACGATTATTTCTTTCGAGTCGTAATCGGGATGGGAAAGGAGAAAATCGCAGTAATAAGCCGCGTAAATCTCGACGAGGGAATATTCTATGGAAGAACCGTCCTGCCATTCTCCACCGACTTCCGTACGGTAACGGTGAGTACCGTCGTAGAACCACATTTTATCGCAGACCATCGGCATGTTTATATTGTCCTCACCGCCGAAGGCGCCCCAATAGAACGCCATTACGTTGTATCCCGCGTCGTAATACCCCTTGGAGTTGTACCACGAGGAGTTATATCCCATACCGTGCGCGAAGAAAAGCGTTTTTTTCGTTTCGTCGAACACGTCCGGCGAATTTGCGGGGACGTATTTGCTGCCGTCGTAAATCATAAGACCGAAAGCCTGCGGATTGTCGGGATTGGTCAGAGTTTCGGGAAGAGAGAGGTCGTTTACGGAAAGGAGTTTGCTCATACCCTTGGACGAATTGAGATATAAAGCGTGCATTTCGTCGTCCCCTTCGTAAGAACCTACGGCTTTTTCTATCGCGCTTACGTCAAGTTCGTCCAGCGTCCCGGTTTCCTTGGTTTTGTCGGCGCAAGCCGAAAGAACTACCGTAAAAACCGACAGAACACAAAAAATCGTAACGAGTTTACGAAAAATTTTCATAAAAATTCTCCTGCAATAACGAGTTATTTCAAAGATAGATTTATGTTATATTATAAAAAACGTTTTGTCAATACGCTTTTTGAGCAAAAGCGGCGGTATCGGGCAATAAAAAGTCTAATCTATTATGCCCACGGAGTTTCCGCGTATTCTTAAAAACGCTATCCCGACGATATCGTTTTCGTCGGCGAGAACGCCGTCGTTGCTGTCGTAAGAATTGTTTCTGTTGTCGCCGAGAACGTAGACTTTGCCTTTCGGAACGGTAAAGTCGAAATTTTTCCAGCCGCCCGTGCCGACCATCGGTTCGTTGATTTTTTCTTCGGATAAGAGTTCTCCGTTGCGGTAGACGTGGTATACGTTGTTCTCTTCGTCGAAAACCGACGATATGACGTCGCCTTCCTTGCCGACGACGCGCTTTATCAGGTGCTGATCGGTATCTTCGTGGTAAAAAATGATTACGTCGTCGTAACCGACTTTCTGCGTGCGGAAAAGAAGAACGTCGTCGCCGCTGAGCAGGGTGGGAGTCATAGACGGACCCTTTATCGGCCACCGCATCAGATAGTTGTTCGTAAAGAAGAACGCGCCGAGAGCAAGAGCGACGGCAATTACGATCCATATAAAGGCGGAGACGAGTTTTCTTCCGCCGTTTTTATTCGCGGACAACGAGAGTTCTTCCGTCGCTCCGGAGTTTGTTTCGCGCTGATTTATGTCCATAACGATATTCCTCGATCAGATGAAAGTAAGTTTGTTGACGGTAACGTCGGGAGTAACCACGGTAATCGAACTTACTTCCTTCCAGGACGGCAAAGGACGGAAAAATTCGTCTTTGAAATCCGTACAGGCAAAGCATACGCCGTTAAACGTCGCTCCGCCCGGTATGCGTTTCGAGGCGCGGTAGACCGTAGAGGGAAAACCGCAGCGAACGGACAATTCGAGTTGATAATACGGTTCGTTGCGGAAAGTGTCCGCCTGTAACAGTTTGCTCGGTTCGATAAAACGGCAGGCGTCCCCGACGAAAAGAGCCATACTGCCGCTTTCGCAAACAGCCCCTTTCGCGCCGGACGGAACGGTTTTTTCCGTTACCGAGTTGCGTTTTGCGACGACGTCGTCGCTTACTGGGATAAACTCGCCTTCCGCGCCGTGTCTGTACAAAACCGCCGCGCTTACGGGCGCGGACTGAATTATTCTGTATTGCGAAAGGTCGGCAAAACGCGGAGTCTCCGTCGAGATAATGCCGTTTTCGTAAACCGTTTCCGTGTAGAAGAACAGGGAAGAGCATTGGTCGTCGAAATCGAGTTTTGCAAGATACTGCCCTTCTCCGACGGTTTCGCAGGCGACTTTTTCCCACCTTCTCGTCCTGTGGTCCGTATTGTTGTAAGAATAATAAAAACAGAGAGATTTGATTTTCGGTTTTACCGAAGCGGTTACGTCGGCGTAAACCGACCCGTCGCGGTTGACGTTTACCGAAGAAACGGGAGGCGTCGGGAAGTCGCTGTGCCAGAACGATTGGTCAAGCCAGTCGAGACAGACTTTCCAGGAACGCTCGTCTATATTGTCGGAAAACTGTTGAGTAATTGAAACGGTAAGGGTTCCCTTTATCAGAGTTTTAAGAGCCGAAAGCCTATCGACGTCGCTTATCGAGCCGTTACTGCCGACCGCGGCGAGAACGGGGTGAGGATAGTCTTTCAGATAGGAAACGCCGCTTGCGCCCGCAATAAAGGCAAGCACGTCGTCGTCGAGGGAAACCGTTCCGACGGGGTAACGCGGAATTCCCGCGTATTCGGGGTAGCCGCTTGCGCCCACGCAGGCGAGCGCGCTTATAAATTTTCTTTCCGTACCCGCAAGTTGCATAGCCGTTTCCACGCCTTGTTTCAGACCCATTGCGACGACGCATTTGTCGCCGTAGGTTTCTCTGATAAAGGCGAGCGCGCGGCGGTGTATGAGGGTGTAGAGATACGGACAGGTTTCTTTGACGGTAGGGGAAAGTTTCGTCGATCTGTCGCCCTCGTTGCCGCGTTTGCCGTATGAAAGAGAGGGCGGAAAAACCGTCAGCGTATTTTCCGCGATACCGTTGTAGTCCGCGACGAACGCGTATGAGCCGCGGTTTACTATATCGTCGATAACGGATTGTTGCGGCAGGCGCGCGTTATCTCCGATAAGGAGAACCGCTTTCGGCGAGTCGTAGGACGGCGCGTATACGGTGAGTTGTACGGTAAGGTCGCCGTCGGGACGGTGGGTCGCGCAGAAAGTGTAAACGGACACGCCGTTTTCCGACGAAACGAGCGAGCCGTCCAAACGCTCCTCGGTCGGGTCGAAATCCTTCCATACTTGTTGCGGAGTAAGTATTCCGCCTTCGAGAGGAAGCGACTTTTCGGGAATGGGAATATCCGTTTCCGCGTAGAGTTTAACGCAGTCGTATGCGATAAAATCCTTGCGGTTTTCCCGCGAAGCGTCAAAAGTCCGTTCTTTTTTTGTAAGTTTTTTTCGTTCCATATTATTCCTTTTATCGCGCTTTGGGGCGCGTACGTTTTCAGTTTATGCGGACGGCAGATAATAATTTCGGCTTCCGTCGGACAATACGACGTCTTTTACGGTGACGGCGCGGTTGTTTCCGCCGTTTATGCGGATTTTTGCGATAACGCCCGTTTCACGCATAAGAGTCTGTCCGTCGGTCTCGAAAATAACCGTTTTCAACGTCGTTCCGTCGTCGGAAAGAGTGTTGCCGTACGACGCGTTCAGCCCTTCCGAAGACACGGTAAGGTTGGTTTTCGCCACGCTTATACCGAGATTTGTTTCCGATTGAAGGGTGAAAGAAATCGCGGAAATTCCCGTAAGATCGCCCATATTCAGCCGCAAAGTGTATTCTATATATTCTCCGCCTTCGTACGCCGACAGGGTCAATCTTGCCGTGGTCAGTATCTCTTTTGCGGCGTTTTCGGGGTTGTAAACCCTGTAAGTATGGGTTACGCTGAAATCGCCGTATTTTACGGTCAGGGTTTTCTCGCCCGTCGTCGCGGTGTCGAACCCTTCCACCATATCGGCGGTTATTTCCTTGCGTTCGACGTTGTCGTCCGAATAGCGCAGAACCACGAACGCGCCCGTAAGGTCGAGCGGCGCGTCCACCTTGTATTCCGTCGGGAACGAATTGCTCGCAAGGGTGACTTCGGTTATTTTGCGTTCCGAACAGGCGGCAAACGAAACGACGGTCAGTATTATCAGGACGAAGACAACGGCGTAACGGAGTTTTTTCATGAGTTACCTCCGTTTTTCCTGCGCAGGAGAATTATGAAATCGTTGAGCGTATACGTTCCGTCTCCGTCCGCGTCGAGGAATAGTTTTGCGTTCGCAGAGCCGAGCAGAGCGTTCAGCCAACCGCTTACGTCCGCGTCGGTTATCGAACCGTCGCCGTCGGTGTCGCCGAGCAGGCTTACCGAATACGATAACACTTCCTTGCCGTCTTCCGTTACGAGAGTAAGGCGCAGGTTGCTGCCGACGTTGCGCGAAGAAAACGCGCTCAGCGGCATAGAAAAGTCGCCGGCGGTGTCGGAGAATTCCATATCGAGACGCGCGTTCAGGGAAGAGGCGAGGTCGCCAAGCGTCATAGGAGAGTATACGGTAATCGTCTGCGCGCGGTCGTTTACCGATATTTTATCGGCGTAAGGCGAGTCGGAATTTATCGTAAGAACGGAAGAACTCCGAGGCAGCACGGTAATTTCCACAGAGAATGAAGCGCCGCCGTACCCCTGTTTATAACCCAATCCGGCAACGAGTTTCTGCGCGCCCGTTTTTGAATAAGAAAACTCTTTGAGCAGTTCGGACGAATAATTTATCGCGTCGAGAGAAAGAGTTTTTCCGTTGTCGAAAGTAACCGTAATGACGCCGCCGTCGAAAACGGGTTCTTCCGCGTACTCGAAAACGGTTTTGTCGGGCGAGGAGGAAACCGTGACGGAAGAAGTCGCGGCGTTGCCCGTAAGAATAACGTACGACGAAGTTTTTACCGAGGAATTCTCTTTGCTTTCGACGGTAACGTCGATATTTTCAAACAGCGTGTCGGAAGAATATATCACGTCGTATTCCGTGGAAGAAAGCGGGCGTTCGGTTCCGTCGGCGAAAACTCCGATAACGTTGAAAGACGGGTCGAAACAGTCGCCCGACAGATGCCTCGTGTTTTTTTCCTCGACGCGCAAAGCGGATATGTTGCTGTTTACGATAACGCCGTCGAGGACGAAAGTCACTTTGTCGCGGTAGCGTATGAGAACGTGGTCGTATCTGCCGTGGGAAGAAACGTCGAGACCTTCGACGATTACCCAGTCGCCGGGAGAGGTTTCGTCGTATCGGATAAGTTCGGTTTTACCCGAGAGATAGGATACGGAAATCGAGAGACCGGACAGGTCGAGAGACCCTCCCGCGGGAATAATCGTAACGTCGGGACGGGTGACGACTTTGGCGTCGAGCCGCAGAACGTCGTAAACGTACAGCGTAAACGGAATACGCCTTTCGCCGCTTGCGTCGTTAAATACGACGTAAGCAGTCTGCCCTTCGGGACAGACCCGTTCTTCGTATTCGACTGTGAAATCCGTCAGTTCTATCGCGGCGGGGCGCGTGCTGTATTTGAGGTAAACTTTTACGTTCGGCGTTTCTCCGTAGTACGCGTGATGTTCGTTTTTGACCGCGTTTCCGTTTCTGTCTGTGCCGACGACGTAAGAATCGCCGATATACGTGCAGTCGTACGAACCGAGGTCTACGCTGAACGTGATTTTTTCCGAAGTCTGCGCGGTAACTTTAACTACGATGCCCGTATTCGCGCCGTTGGAAAGATATATGCAGGAAGAGGAATATTTTGCCGTCGCGGTCGCGTTTCCGAGAGAGGATATTCCCCCTGCCGAGGTGGTAAGCGCGGCGCGCGCGAGATTGTACGTTTCCTGCGCGGAAACGCCGTCGGAGGAATTTGCAAGCGACGGACGGAAGACGAACACTTCTTCGGGTTTTGACAGGCTGTTGTGTTTTGCCTGCGTGTTTCCGTAAACGGAAGTGTTTACGCGATATACGACGAGACCCGAAGAGGGCAGTCCCGTATCGTAGGTGGCTTGCGACGCGGAGCGGTATTCGAGCCATACGCTCTCGGTGTCGGTAAGGGTGATTCTGTAAGCGACCACGGTATCTTTATCGGCAGAGGCGGTCGGCGCGAGCGAATAAGTGCCGCCCGTAGTGAGTTCCACGACCTGTTTTTTGCCGAGGAAGCCGAGATACCGACTGCGGATATAGGACAGGTTATACTGCGGAATCGTGCAGTTGAGGTGCATAAGATCCCAATAGCCGACGGGATAGTAATCTTTATCGTATTCGGTATGGTAGAGGTCGGGCAGTCCGACGAGATGCCCGAATTCGTGCGCAATCAGACCTATCGTGAAGGATTGCGCAAAGGTAAGCGTGTAGTTGTCCACGCGGACCGCACCGCCGCACAGGGTGGCGGAAGACGCTCCCGACGAAGCGAGAGAGGTGATTTTATTGAGATTCCACGCGTGAGGCCACAGGAGCGCGCCCCAGGTGTTTTCGTGCGTTCCGCTGAGAACGAAAGACACGCTGTCCGCGAACCCGTCGGAATTGGCGTCCACGCGGTACGCGGATTCGGTGAACCATTCGCTTGCCGCGGCTACCGCGTTGTTGAGAAGGGAACTCTCCGCGGAATAACGCGTCAACCCGGATTCGGCGGTGACTTTCTTGTAATAACTGCGGGGGTTTTTGTCTTTGTACACGAAATAAGCGGTATTTTTTTTCGGGAAAACCGAAGTTACGGTAAATTCGCCGTAACTCAGCGAAGAATAGTAGTCGGCAAGAGAACATTCGCCGTTAAAACTGTCCGCGATTTCCTCGGTTACGGAAAGGGGGAATTCTTCGGATATTTCTTCGTCGGAGAAACAAATGAAAATCACGACGTTGAGAACTTCGCCGTAATCGAGAAGAGACGGGTCGCCTTGCGCAAGATTGACGGAGGACGCGACGAAAGAAGAGTTTCCGCAGGAAACGGAACCGTCCTCGTTATAGTTGCGCGGAAGAAGGGAATTTTCTCCGCCGTCCGAAAAAACCGACTGCGCGAACGCTCCGCCCGCAATAAGCAGGGCGAACGCGAAGACGAATATCAGGGGCAGAGCCCGAAAAAGTTTCTTTTTCATAGTAATCCGTATATCGGTTGCCGTCGGAATTATCCGAAAGGCGTTTTTCGATTATATTATTTTACATTACGCTAAATAAAATGTCAAGTTGCGCGCACTCACGCGCGCGAAGGTAATATTTTCCGTATTATCCGCCGAATTCTGCCGTTATACGACGTTTTATCTCGGCATATTCCCATTATAATTTCTTTTACTTAAAATAAACAAAAGCGCAGAGCGCGCCGCGCCGTCTGCGCGTAAGGAGAGAACAATGGCGAAAAAATATACCCTGAGGACGATATGCTATCTTGCGATATACGCTCTTCTCGCGCTGACGGAGAAAAAGACGGGTCTGCACGGACTGTGTCTCGCGTTTTGCGTCGCGCTCGTTTTTTGCAGGGAAAATCTCCTGCTTGCCGTAGTCCCGTACGTCGCGTCTTGCGCGCTCGTGCATTTCGACCTCGTTTATGCGGCGGTTGCGGCAGGCGGAGCGGCGTGCGTGCTTCTCTATGCGCTCATACGATATAAGAGCGGCAAAAAATACCGCATATGGGCTAACGTTCTCGTAATTGCGGTATCCCAAGTTCCGATTTTCTTTCTTTTTGCGGACACGACGGAACAACTCGTGAAAGCGGCTGTTTCCCTGCCCGTTTCGGCGTTGTTTCACTACGTGGCGATAGCCGTGGCGTATCCCGTTCTCGTGCGTGGCGCGAGGTACGAAAAGAGCGAAAGAGAAAAAATTTTCGCGGCGGTTTTCGTAATTCCGCTCGCGGCGGGTCTCGCCGTTTTCGAGGTTTACGGAGTCGGGTTTTTATATTTCGCCGTGGTTGTCGGCTGTCTGCTTCTTGCGCCGTTCGATACGGCGAGCGCGCTCGGTTTTGCCGTAGGCGCGGGCGCGGGCGCTTCGCTTATTACGGGAGAAGCGTTCGGGTTGTGCGCGGCGGCGGCGATCGGAGGGGCGGTCTGCGCTTTGAGAAACGCGAATAAATACGTTTGCGGAATCGCGGCGATAGGAACGTATATCGCGTGTTTGTATCTGTTTTCCTCGGGAATTACGCTGAAAAACGTTCTTCCCGTAGCGGCGGCGTGTCTCGCGGTGTTCATTCCCGACAAAGTTTTTTACCGCGCCAAGGGATGCAGGCAGAGTTACCACGGTAAATTCGCTTTGCGAACGCTTGCGAACAGAGACCGCGAAGAAGTAGGAGCGAAACTAAGAAGCGTGGCGGCGGCGTTCCGTCGGATGGAGACGTTACTTGAAAGCGACGACGCGCCCGCGCCGACGGCGACGGATTTTGCCGAAGCGTTGAGCGCGACTTGCTGCGCCGAATGCGGAAAACTCGCCGTATGCCGCGAGAAAGCGGGCGGAGGCGGAAGATGTTTTGCCGGACTTGCCGCAACGGGAATGGAAAAGGGCAAAGTCAATCTGCTCGACGTGGACCCCGATCTCGGCGCGATATGCGTAAGGCTTCCGAGAGTCATCAACACGGCGAACGCCTTTCTCCGCGAATATACCGCTGCAAGGGAAAGAAGGAGCGGCGCGGAGCAAGGCAGGGATATGGTGACGGGAAATCTTTTAGGCACGGCGGAACTTCTCGAAGAACTCGCCGCGTCGGTCGGCAAGGGGTTCGGATTCGACGTAGAGGGAGAAAAGAGAGTCACCGACGAACTCGCCTGCGCCAATATCATAGCGGGAGATACGGCGATTTACGGGAACGGAGATAAAATAACGCTTACCGTGAGGGAATGCGACGAGAAAAAACCCGAACTGAAAAAAATCGTTTCTTCGGCGGCGGGAACGGGAATGTACGTCGCGGAGAGAAGTCAGGGGGTCAACGGGACGGTTAATCTCGTGTTCCGTCCTACGCCGGCGTTCGGCGTGCTTTACGGAGAAAAATCGGTGAGTGCGGAAAACGAATGCGGAGACGCGAGACAGGCGGTGCGCGTCGCGCCCGACAAACTGATGTTCGTGCTTTCCGACGGAATGGGTACGGGGGAAGAGGCGCATAAAACGGGCGTGGGAACCATAGGATTGATAGAAACGTTCTATCGCGCGGGTTTCGGGCACAAGACGATTTTCAACTGCGTTTCGCGGTTGCTTGCGTTGCGCACGAAAGAAACTTTCAGTGCGCTTGACGTTGCCGTAATGGATACCCAAACTGGCGAAATTGACTTTATAAAACAAGGCGGAAGAGAGAGTTACGTGGTAACGGAAAGAGGGGTTGAAGTTATCGAAGGCGGGTCGCTTCCGATGGGGATAATCGGAGAGAGCGAGCCGATAATAGTGCGCAGAAAATTGAAAAATAACGACCTTGCGGTGCTTATAAGCGACGGCGTTGCCGACAGGCTTAACGAAACGGATATAACGGAGATAATAGGGTCGCTCAATACCCTCAATCCGCAGATAATAGCGGAAAAAATCGTGGAAAACGCGTTAAGAAAGCAGGACGGGCGCAAGGACGATATGACGGCGATGACGCTCCGCGTCGTGGATAACGCGGCGGCAAACGGAAGGGAAAGGCGCGCAGGATAAGCGATTTTCCGAAGAAAGGAGCGGTCGGGGGCGCCTGCGGCGGGGCTCCGCCGAAGAAAAACAGTTGACAAGAAGCGTTATATATATTTATAATATATAAAAATGCGCGTAGAAATCGAAGCCAAACTCAATCTTTGCCTTGCAATCCGCGGAACGGATGGGAACAGGCATCTTATCGACAGTCTGTTCGTGCCCGTGGGAATAAAAGACGCGGTATCGGGAGAAAAGGCGGAAAAAGTAGAGGTGGCGTATACCGACGGCAGAGTTTACGAACGCGATACGGCGTATCTTGCCGCGCGCGCCGTAATCGAAAGGTACGCTATGGGCGGCGCGCGGTTCCTGATAGAAAAGGGTATACCCGAGGGCGCGGGTCTCGGCGGTTCGAGCGCGGACGCGGGCGCGGTGGCGAGAATACTCTGCGGATTGTACGGACGGGAAGACGTGGACGTCGGTTTACTGGCGGCAATCGGCAGCGACGTGCCTTATTTTTACCGCGGAGGAGCGGCGAGGGTGCGCGGCACGGGAAATATATGCGAAGAGGCGGAAGTTCCGCGTTTATACAAAGTAGTCGTTGTGCCGGACGGCAAAGTGAACACGGGTGAGTGTTACGGGCTTTACGATAAAATCGGGGGAGAAGACGGAGACGTAGAAGAATTTATCGGCGAGTTGAAACGGGGGCGTTTGCCCAAGCCGTTCAACGCGTTGAGGCGCGCGGCGGAGACGCTCAATCCGGGCATTGCCGACGCCGTAAGAATTCTTGAAAACGCCGGGTTCACCGCCGGAATGACGGGAAGCGGAAGCGCGGCGTTCGGAATGGAAAACGACCGTGAGGCGTATAAATACAAGTTGAGGAAATTATCGGACTGCGCGTCGAAGTTCGGCGTGTATGCGGAAAAGGAGTAAGATGGCAAAGAATACCTACGATTATCCAATTTATCTTTTCAACGAAGGAACGAATTACGAAAGTTACAAATTTTTCTGCCCCTGCTACGTTCAGAAGGACGGCAAGAAATTCTGGAGATTCCGCGTGTGGGCGCCGAACGCGAAGAGCGTATCCGTCGTCGGGGATTACAACGAATGGAACAGAAACGTCGATCCTATGCGCAGAATAGGAAGTTCGGGGATATGGGAAGCGTACGTAAGAGGAGTCAAGAGGTACTCGGTTTACAAGTTCAGCGTGGAAACCGCGAGCGGAGAGATACGCCTTAAATCCGACCCGTACGCGACGCATTCTGAGACGATGCCGGCAAACGCGAGCAAAGTTTACGATATAAACGGATTCGAGTGGACGGACGAAGAATATCTCAAAGAGAGAAAAGCGCGCAACACGTACCGCGAACCGATGAATATTTACGAAGTGCATCTCGGTTCCTGGCGAGTTTATCCGGACGGGAGTCCGTATTCTTACGGCGCGCTCTCCAAAGAACTCGTCGCATACGTCAAAGAAATGGGATATACGCACGTTGAGTTGTTGCCGATAACCGAGTATCCTTACGAAGGGAGTTGGGGGTATCAGACCACGGGTCTGTTCGCTCCGACGTCGAGGTACGGGACGCCGCACGATTTTATGGAATTCGTCGACGCGTGCCACGCCGCGGGAATAGGCGTTATTATGGACTTCGTTCTGTCGCATTTCCCGAAAGACGGGTTCGGACTTTACGAGTTTGACGGAACGTGTCTTTACGAATATTCGGATATTTACAAACAGGAACATAAGGGTTGGGGAACGAGAGTTTACGATTTCAACAAGCCGCAGGTAAGGAGTTTTCTTATAAGCGCGGTGGATTTCTGGATAAGCAATTACCATATCGACGGAATGCGTCTCGACGCGGTGGCGAGTATGCTGTATCTCAACTACGACCGCAAGGACGGAGAATGGAAACGCAACGAGTTCGGCGGCGAGTACAACCTCGAAGCGGTGTATTTTTTGCAGACGCTCAACAAGGCGATATTGTCGAGACACCCCGGAGTGGTTATGATAGCGGAAGAAAGCACGGCGTTTCCTCTCGTTACCATGCCGCCGTCGTTCGGAGGACTCGGATTCAACTATAAGTGGAATATGGGGTGGATGAACGATACGCTCGATTACGTTAAAATCGACCCGTTCTTCCGCAAAGGCGCGCATAACAAACTTACGTTTTCCATTACGTACGCGTTCAGCGAGAACTACGTTCTGCCGTTTTCGCACGACGAAGTCGTACACGGGAAGTCGAGCATAATCGGGAAAATTCCCGGCGCGTACGAAGATAAATTTTCCGGTGCGAAAACGCTTATTTCCTATCAGATGGCGCATCCGGGTAAAAAACTCAATTTTATGGGATACGAATTCGGTCAGTTCATAGAATGGGATTATAAAAAACAACTCGACTGGTTCCTTCTCGGGTACGAAACGCATTTCAAATACTGCGAATATATAAAAGACCTCAACAGATTTTATCTGTCGGAGAAGGCGTTGTACGAACTCGACACGACGTACGACGGATTCAAGTGGACGGTCGTGGACGACAACACGCAGAACGTGCTTGTCTTTACGCGTTATGCCGAAGACGGAAGCAGCGTTATTTTCGTCGGCAATTTCTCGCCCGAAGAGAGAAAAGGGTACGAAATCGGCGTGGACAAGAGCGGAGAATACGCCGAGGCGTTGAATTCCGAGTGGGAAAAATACGGAGGCAAGGCGCCCGAGGGCAGGATAATGGCGACGAAGGACGAACCGCGTCACGGCAAGCGTCAGTCCATAAGTCTGGATATTCCCGCGAACGGAGCGATGTTTATCAAACTCGTGAAGGAATACGAGGACGACGAGCAGGTTCTTATCGACGAGGACGACGATGAAGAAAAAATCAAAAGGAAAAAAACCGCTGAAAAAAGCGTGAAAACAAAAAAATAAACGTATAAGGAGACTATTATGCAAAGCACAAAAAAAGAGTGTGTGGCGATGCTGCTTGCGGGCGGACAGGGAACGCGTCTCGGCGTTCTTACGCAGAACGTGGCAAAACCGGCGGTGCCGTTCGGCGGCAAATACCGCATTATCGATTTTCCGATTTCGAACACGATAAATTCGGGAATCGACACTATCGGCGTACTGACGCAGTATCAGCCGTTCGAGCTTAACCAATATATCGGCAACGGTCAGCCGTGGGACCTTGACAGACTCAACGGCGGAGCGTTCGTTCTGCCTCCTTATCAGAGAGGAAAAGCGGGAGAGTGGTACAAAGGCACGGCGAACGCGATTTATCAGAACATAAACTTTATCGACAGATACGATCCCGATTACGTTCTGATTCTTTCGGGCGACCATATCTACAAAATGGATTATTCGGAGATGCTCGCGTTTCACAAGAAAAACGAAGCGGACTGCACGATAGCGGTTCTCGACGTATCCATTGAGGAAGCGAGCCGTTTCGGCATTATGAACACCAATCCCGACGGAAGCGTTTACGAGTTCGAAGAAAAGCCCAAGCACCCGAAGAGCACGAAAGCGAGTATGGGAATATACATATTCACCTGGGCGAAACTCCGCGATTATCTCATCCGCGACGAAGAGAACAAGAACAGCAGCAACGATTTCGGAAAGAATATCATTCCTATGATGCTGGACGACAAACAGAGACTTTTCGCGTATCGTTTCGACGGATACTGGAAGGACGTGGGAACCATCAGTTCGCTCTGGGAAGCGAATATGGATCTGCTCAATCCCGAAAGCGGTCTTATCATCAACGACAAGAACTGGAAGATCTACGCGCGTAACGCGGCGCAGCCTCCGCAGTACATCGGGGACGACGCGAGCATTTCCAATTCGATTATCAGCGAAGGTTGTTATATCGACGGTAAAATCATCAACTCGGTTATTTATTACGGAGCGAAAATAAACAAAGGCGCGGAAATAAAAGATTCGATAATTATGCCTTATTCGGAAATAGGAGAAAACGCGCGCGTATGCCATTCGATAGTGGGCTGGAATACTACGGTAGGAAACAACTGCGTTATCGGCGCGCCGCAGGACGGACCGGAAAACGGAGAATGGAAAATCGCGGTCGTCGCGCCCGAAACCGTTCTGCCCAAGAACAGCGTAGTCAAAGAAGGAGAGATGAAGGGAGGTAACAAATAATGAACAATATGATGAGCGTACTGTTTGCCTCGGGAAACGAAAGCAAACTCAACGAACTTACCCTGCACAGAACGACGGCTTCCCTGCCTTTCGGCGGAAGATACAGACTTATCGATTTTACGCTGAGCAACCTCGTAAACAGCGGAATTACGCAGATAGGTATAATCACGAGCAGTAAATATCAGTCCCTTATGGACCATATCCGTCAGGGCAGAGACTGGGACCTCAACAGAAAGAACGCGGGTATCAGCGTGTTCCCGCCGTTCGTGTATAACAACTCCGCGGACGTGTACAAAGGAAAAATCGAAGCGTTGTACAGCATAATGAGTTTTCTTCTCAGAGCGAAAGAAGACTACGTGGTTATAGCGAACTGCAACATCGCGGCGAATATCGACTACGAAGAAGTGTTCAGAAAACATATCGAAAGCGGCGCGAAACTCACCGTTCTTTGCCATAACGGATTTACCACGACTTCGCGGAGAATAGTAATCGAACGCGGAGAAAACGACCTCGTCACCGACGTTTACGAAACCGAGATTTCGGGAAGCGAAGAAAAGGAGATATCCCTCAACAGTTACATTATCGAAAAGAACCTCCTGCTCGACCTCGTCAAGAAAGCGTACGCGAGAGGACAGGTGGATTTTGAAAAAGACATACTTTTCAAACTCGTCGAAGAAAAGAGCGTATACGCGTATAAAATCGATTCTTACGCGGCAATCGTAGACGACGTCAAGACGTATTACGGGGAAAGTATGAACCTGCTCAAAAAAGAAGTAAGAGGGCAACTTTTCGGAAGCGACCCGATTTACACGAAAGTCAAAGACAGCGTGCCTACCGTTTATAAAGACGGCGCTAAAGTGACCAACTCTTTGCTCGCCGACGGATGCGTAATCGGCGGCACGGTTGAGAATTCTATTCTTTTCCGTAATGTAAGAGTGGAAGAAGGCGCGGTCGTCAAGAATTCCATAGTGATGGAAAACGGCGTTATCGGCAAGAATTCTTCTTTGAAATATGCGATTACCGATAAAGACGTTACCATCAGCGAGAACAGAGAAATAAGCGGTTTCGTCACTTACCCGATAGTTATCGTAAAAGGGAAAACCGTATAATAAGGAGGATACGACAATGAAAGTTTTATTTGCCACAAGCGAAGCGGGTCCGTTTATGAGAACGGGCGGGCTGGGCGACGTGGGAGCCGCGCTTCCTCTCGCGCTCAACAAAGCCAAACAGGACGTACGCGTGATTATGCCTCTGTACGAGGGAATCAGCGGAGATTTTCGTCAGACGATGCGCTTTATCGGCTCGAAAGTGGTTATGCTCGGGTGGCGGCAACAATACGCCGGAGTTTTCGAGTGTTCGTATAACGGAGTAACGTATTACTTTATCGACAACGAGTATTATTTCAAACGCAGTACGATTTACGGACATTACGACGACGGAGAAAGATTCGCGTTTTTCGCCAAAGCCGTTCTCGACGTGCTTCCGATGCTCGGATTTATGCCCGAGATCATACATTGCAACGACTGGCAGACCGCGCTTATACCCGTTTATCTCGACGCGTTTTACCGCGGAGAAGAAGGTTACGGCGGAATACGCACGGTAATGACGATTCACAATATCGAATTCCAAGGCAATATGGATAAATGCTGTATTCAGGACGTTTTCGGAATTCCCGCGAATTTTGCCAGCAGAGTGGAATACAAGAATTGCGCCAATATGCTTAAAGGCGGTATAGAATGCGCGGATAAAGTGACTACCGTAAGTAACACTTACGCGCAGGAAATTCTCAACCCCTACTACGCGTACGGACTGGAACACATTCTCAACAAACGCGCGTATAAGATAAGCGGAATAGTAAACGGAATCGACGCGGAATTGTTCAACCCGGCAAAGGACAAAGCGTTGTTTGCGAATTACACCGCGTCCACGGCGGCAAAAGCGAAAAAGGAGAACAAACGCGGACTGCAACAGATGGTAAATCTGCCGCAGGCGGATAAACCGCTTATAGGAATGGTTACGAGGCTTACCAATCAGAAAGGTATGGACCTCGTTATGGAAGTAATCGAAGAGATACTTTCTATGGATATACAGATGGTGGTCATCGGCACGGGCGACTGGAAATACGAGACCGCTTTGCGCGAAATCGCGCGCAGATACGGCAACAAACTCGCGGTTATTATAAACTTTTCCGCAGATATTGCGAGCAAGATTTACGCGGGCAGCGATATGTTCCTTATGCCGAGCAAATTCGAGCCGTGCGGCCTCAGCCAACTTATCGCAATGCGTTACGGCAGTATCCCGATAGTCAGGGAGACGGGCGGACTCAAAGATACCGTTATTCCTTTCAACCCCGTGGAAAAGACGGGCAGAGGATTTA
>JBJETX010000059.1:0-5402 GCA_051883535.1 Christensenellales bacterium
ACGCAGCACTATTACCGCTACCTGTCTGATATAAGCGCTTTTGCCCGCCATGTTGGGTCCGGTGATAATGGCGACGGGATTGTTTTTTTCAAGAACCGTGTCGTTTGCAACGTATTCGTTCGCCTTTAACAGGCATTCGACGACGGGATGCCTTCCGTCGGTTATGTTAATCGCGCCGTTGTCGGTAATTTTCGGCTTGACGTAATTATTGACTTCCGCAACCTCAGCAAGAGAATATATCGCGTCGAGCGAAGCGACTATATCCGCGTCGGCTTTGATTTCTTTGATTCTCGAGAACAGATAGTTTTTTAACTCGGCGTATATCGTTTCTTCGAGCGTAAGCGATTTTTCGCTTGCTCCGAGAATTTCTTTTTCGAGTTCCATCAGTTCGTCGTTCATATAACGCTCGGCGTTCGCCACGGTCTGTTTTCTGACGTAATCGGCAGGTAGCCTGTCCGTAAGTTTCGACTTGGGGATTTCGATGTAATATCCGAATATGCGGTTATAACCGACTTTAAGGGCGGCAATACCCGTTATTTGCTTTTGTCTTTCGGCAAATTCCGAGATAATCCCTGCCGAACCGTATTTTATCCTGCGCAGGTTATCGAGTTCTTCGTTGAATCCGCCGCGTATATAATCCCCGTCTTTCGTGGTGGGAGGCGCGGAAGGATTTATCGTTTTTTCCAGCCTTACCGCTATATCGGTCAAATCGACGAACCTCTCTTTCAGTCCGAGGAAAAACGACGATTTCGTTTTCGACATTATTTTTTCCAACGCGGGAAGTTCTTTCAGCGAATCTTTCAGAGCGAGACAACCTTTGGGCGTAATGGTTCCGTATGAGATTTTCGTAACGAGCCTTTCGATATCTTTAATTTTGGACAACGCCGCGCCAAGCCCGTTCCTAAGCGTGTTATTACGGACCAATTCTCCTACCGCGTTCTGCCTCAATTCAATATCTTCGATTTTCTGCAACGGGTGCAGCAACCAGTTGCGGAGTTTTCTCGCTCCCATACCCGTTTTCGTCTTGTCTATTACCCATAAAAGGCTGCCGTTGCGCTTTCCGTCCGACAAAGTTTCCGTAAGTTCGAGATTTTTTCTCGTGTTAAAGTCGATATACATTTCGTCCGTTTCCTCTTCAAACGTAGGAACGGATATATGCGTCAGACTTCTTTTCTGCGTGTTGACGACGTATTCGAGCAAACCGCCCAACGCGCTTACCGACAGGTCCTCTCCTTCGAGTCCGAGCGCTTCGAGCCCGAACGCGCCGAATTGCTTGAGTAAACGGTCTTTCGCATTGGCAAAATCGAAACTGTAATCGTAAAAAGGAGTAAATTTAACGAGCCTTTCGCAAATTACGCTGTTCAGCCTTTTCGCTTCCGAACAAATTGCCGAATTGGCGATTATTTCGCTCGGCATAACGTTGAGGAGAAAGTCTTCCACGTCCGAAAGAGTCGCTTCTGCGAATTTTTTAACTTTGAATTCGCCCGTAACTATATCAAGCATTCCGACGGCGTAAGAAGTCTCTTCTTTGTTCCTAACTACCGAAACGAGGTAGTGATTCATCGTGCCGTCGAGCATTTCTTCTATCGTATTGGTTCCGGGCGTGATTACTCTGACGATATCCCTTTTCAGCATCCCTTTCTGATCGCCGGGATTCGTTAATTGCTCGCATATCGCCACTTTTTCGCCTGCGGCAAGCAAACGCGCTATGTAATTATCCACCGCGTGATAAGGAACGCCGCACATCGGAGCCCTTTCCGCCTTTCCGCAATCTCTTCCGGTAAGCGTAAGGTCGAGAATTTTACTCGCTTTTATGGCGTCGTCGAAAAACATTTCGTAAAAATCTCCGAGACGATATAGTATAATCGTATCGGGATTTTTGGCTTTTATCGCCTGATAATGCTCCATCATCGGAGAGAATTTTTTGTCTTTTTCCGCCGTCATTCTATTACCCCCCACAACGCCGACGAACGCGCCGACGTGATTTTTACGTCCACAAACTTGCCGATAAGTTCTTTTTCTCCGCTGAAAGTGACGAGTCGCCCGCTCTCCGTACGTCCGCATACCGTTCCCGCTTTCTTCGGATTTTCGTCCTCAACGAGAATTTCCTCGGTTCTGCCGACGTAATCCAGACTCTTTTTCGCGCTGATCGAATTCTGCAACGCTACGAGAGCCTTGATGCGTTCGCGTTTGACTTCGTAAGGAAGTTGTTCCATTTTCGCCGCTACCGTACCGTTTCTCGGAGAATAAACGAACATAAACGCATTCGAATAACCAACACGCTCAACGAGAGACATCGTCTCCGCAAAATCTTCGTCCGTTTCGGTGGGAAAACCCACCATAACGTCGCTCGTTATCCCTACGGAAGGGATTTTATCGTAAATCTCGTCTATAATTTCGAGATATCTTTCCCTCGTATATCTGCGGTTCATAAGTTGCAATATCCTGTTGCTTCCCGACTGTACGGGCAGATGGATATTATTGCAGATATTAGGATGGGTTTTGATTATGTCGATAACTCTGCCGTTGAAATCTTTTGGATGCGACGTCATAAACCTGATGCGGAATTTTTCGTCTATTTCCGCTACTCTTTCAAGAATATCGGCAAAATCGTAACCGTCGCAGGAATAAGAATCCACGTTTTGCCCGAGAAGAGTTATCTCTTTATACCCTTCCGCAACGAGGCTTTTAACCTCGTTAATTATGGCTTCGGGTTTACGGCTGCGTTCCCGCCCTCTGACGTACGGAACGATGCAATAGGTACAGAAGTTGTTGCACCCGTACATAATATTTACCCACGCGTTCGTTCCGCTCGTTCTGTACACGGGCGTATCTTCGCATATCTCGGGCATAGCGACGTCGGGAACGGAAATTCCCCTTTTCGCCGCGTGAGTTTCGAGTTGCGTCACGTAATACGGTAATTCGTTCAGATTGTTTGCGCCGAGAACGATATTTACGAACGGGAATTTTTTTCTCAGGCTTTCCGCCGCGCCGTTCTGCTGCGTCATGCACCCTACTACGGCGACGATAAGCGACGGTTTCTCTTTTTTCAGGTGCTTGACGTCGCCGATGTTGCCGAGAATTTTTTTCTCGGCGGTATCCCGTATACAACAGGTATTAAAAACTATAATATCCGCCTGCGTCGGGTCGGACGCTTCGGCGTATCCCACGGAACGCAATAAACCGGCTATTTTTTCCGATTCGTGTACGTTCATCTGACATCCGTATGTATATATATAATAAAACTTTTCCATAGCGCATATATTATAAAATAAAAAATTAGAATAATCAAGCGATATTTTGATAATACCGCGCCGTTGAAACATACTATCGGCAAATGAAAAATAACGGAAAAAAGTATTGCAAATTAATGAAATTATTCTTAATTATTCTATTTTTTATAATTATAACCATATCTATTATGTTCTTTTCCGTATATTTTTCAGCCAAACTCGACAAAGACGCAATCATCTCTCCGAAAGCGGAAATCATGCTTGCAGACGCACGCGGAAACGTTATAGAGAATAAGCGTTTGTATAAATACGTCGCGTACGACGATATTTCTCCCAACATAATAAACGCATTCGTCGCACTTGAAGACAAAAGATTCTACTCGCATAAAGGCGTGGACTATTACCGAATCGCCGGCGCGCTGATACAGGACATAAAAACCGCGTCTTTCAAGGAAGGCGGCTCGACCATTACGCAACAACTCGCCAAAAACACTCAACTCAGCGGCGAAAAGACGTTGAAGCGCAAGATCAAGGAGTTGCGCCTTGCCCGCGTTATAGAAAAAAACTACACAAAAGAACAAATTATGGAGATGTATCTCAACGCGATATATTTCGGAAGCGGCGTATACGGCATAGACAGCGCGTGTAAAAATTATTTCGGAAAATCCCCTTCGGAACTTACCGCCGCCGAAGGCGCGATTCTCGCAGGCATAGTAAAAAATCCGTCGAATTACTCGCCAAAAAGCAACCTTACGGCTTCGCTCGAACGCCGTAATCTCGTTCTGAAACTGATGAAAGAACAAAATTATATCGACGAATACGCATACGAACGCGCTATAAACGAGGAATATACTCTCCCCGAAAGCGTTTACGACGGACAAATCTGTACTCCGTATTTCAATAACGCAATCTCGGAAGGCGCGAGAATTCTCGGTATCTCCGAAAAACAACTGATTTCGTCAAAATATAAGATTTATACTTATTATTCCCCTCAATCGCAACAATCTCTTTATTCCGCAATGACTGCCGACGATTACAAAGCGACGAATTCATCGGGATACGACGCCTCGCGCTTTGCTCTTCTTGCCGACAACGAAAACGGCGGCGTCTCGGCGTATTACTCGGATGACGATATCGACGCGTTCACTTTCAGAAGGCAACCCGGTTCGGCAATCAAACCTATAATCGTATACGCCCCGGCATTGGAATACGGCGCAATTACGACGAAAACACCCGTTTTAGATGAAAAAATAGATATAAACGGATATTCTCCTAAAAATTACGGCAGCAATTATTCGGGTTGGATCACCGCGGAAACCGCCGTAGCCAAATCGGTAAACACCGTCGCGCTGAAACTTTTTGACGAAGTCGGAAGCAAGAACTGTTTCGATTTTGCTACAAAGTGCGGTTTGAAATTCTCCGAAAACGACGGAGCAGCGGCGTCTCTCGGCGGCCTTACGGAAGGTTCCACCGCGATAGAAATGAGCGAAGCGTATATGACTCTCGCAAACGGCGGACTGCATAAACATAATACTTTCATAAGAAAAATCGAAGATTCCGACGGAAAAATACTCTACGAACACAAAAAAAATTCAACGAAAGCAATGTCCGCCGATACCGCATTCCTTACCACGACCATGCTTGAAAATACGGTAAAAAACGGTACGGCGAGTAAATTAAACGGGTTCTCTTACGCAATCGCCTCGAAAACGGGTACCACGCAAAGCGTAAAATGTAATAAAAACCTTGACGCCTGGAACGTAAGTTACACGACCGAACACACCCTTACGGTATGGTACGGAGACGGTAAGAATACGGCGGAAACGGCAATCGAAACTACGGGAAGCGGTTATCCCACGCTTTTATCACGCAAAATTTATTCGCTCCTTCCCTCGCCCGAAAAAGAAAATTTTGATATTCCCTCGTCGGTATACAAAATGGAAATAGACGGTTTTGCTCTCGAAAAAGACCACGAATTGTATCTCAGCAACGGGTTTACGCCCGATATATACAGGCAAGAATCATATTTTTCCCTCAAAAAATGCCCCGTTGCGAGTTCCCCGTATTTTGACGTAAACAACGTCGTTTTCAACGTACGAAACGACGGAGAAACGCGTACCGCGGAGATTGCGGCGGACGAGCCTTTCAGTTACGTTCTTGAAGAATTCA
>JBJETX010000060.1:0-5344 GCA_051883535.1 Christensenellales bacterium
GGAGAACCGATGACGCAGCAATGCGTAGCGGACAGAATGGGGATTTCCCGTTCTTACATATCGAGGATAGAGAAAAAAGCGTTATCTAAATTGAAGAAAGCGATCGAGGCGGAAAACATACAATTCTGACGGGTAATGAAACGGCTACCCGAGAGGGTAGCCGTTTCAGTTAGTCTGTAAGCCGAGTTCTGTCTGGGTCGGTCATCTGTCTAGGCGAATCGTTACCGAAACGCTCAAGCGATACGAAACAAGTCGGGCAAACTATTTGTTTCAACTCTTGCATCAAGTGGGGTTTACACAGCCAATTTCGTTGCCGAACTGCTGGTGCGCTCTTACCGCACCTTTCCACCCTTACGGTAAAATACCGCGGTTTATTTCTGTTGCACTATCCTTAAAGTCGCCTTCAGCGGGCGTTACCCGTCACTCTGCCCTGTGATGCTCGGACTTTCCTCATCTTGCGATGCGACCGACCGACTAACGGTAATATTTTATCATCAGGTATAAATAAAAGCAAGAGTATTTTTTTATTTCCGTATACTTATTTTTCCGTTTGATAATAATTCATCAGAGGTAAAAATATGGTTCAGATGATTATTATTATCGCCGCGTTATGCGCTCTTCTTGCTGTTTCGGCATATTATGCGAATAAGCCCGTAACCGTCGTGGAAAAACGCCGTATGCGCGAGTGTTCCAAAGAAGAACTTGCCGCTATGCTTATAGAAAATTCAAAGCAGATGCGCGTTTTTGAAGACGGAGGGAACGGAATAAGGTGCGCTTCGTTATATCGGGAAATAACGAGAGCGGGTTCTGCGATAGAGAAAAAAGTTGAAGCAAAGATACCCGTAAGCGACGGCGAAAAGTGGTTTTACGAGAATTTTTATCTCGTGTATCGTTTCGTGTTCGCGGCAAAGGACGATATGCGCGAATTACCTCATATCGACGGTGAGCCGAGGATAATCAGGCTGGCGCGTATCATAGTGGACAATTCGCTCGGCGACCTTAATCCTTCGAGAATACGCTATCTTCTCGGTAAAATGAAAACCGCTTTTTCCTTTACTTACGGAGAACTGCGCGAATTCAACAACGCTCTCGGGGTAGCGGTAATCGAGCAGATTTATATTCTTGCGATGCGCCTTAATTACAACGACAAATGCAAGAAAGCGGCGGCAAACGGAGTTCTGAACCGTAAGTATTTGTCGAGAGACGTTTATTTATACTATTTGTTGCAGAATAATAGGCTTTCAAGGCGTTCAAAGGAAGAATTGGACAGATTCGGCATAGAAAAAAACAGCGTGCTGATGAATTACAATTTCGTACTGCTTCGCAACACCGTTATGGCGGAAACGCTTTTCGGCGCGTTGATGGATATAAATTCATTCGCGCCCGTGCATATAGGGTTGAAGTATCTCGGGGCGTACAGAATTATTTCCGACGAATATAATCTCGACGATGTAAGTCCGGAAACGCTTTGCGAATATTTTAACAGAATAGAGAAAACGGCAATAAAATGCAAAGTAAGCGAAGAATACGCCGCGAAAAAACTCGTCGAACTCTCGCGGTATAACGGAAAAGACGTTTCGGTCGTCTTATACGATTACGGGCGTAATCTGAAAAGGTATATATGCACCGATAAGCCGGTTAAACTGAAACCGGTGAAAACGATTGGAGAGGGATTATACGCGGCAGGTATAACCTTATCTGCCGTAGCCGCGGCGGTTGGGCTCGGGATATTGCTCGGAAGCGTAGTTTTCGGAATTTTATCGTTTATTCCGCTTATTTTCATAGCGGAAAATATATTAAACTATATTTTATCCCACTTAAAATGCGGATTCGAGCCGCCTGCGATGAGTTATAAAAAAGTTCCTTACGAGCATTCTGTTATGATTGTAGTAAGCGAGTATATAACGGGATTAAACCAACTTAAAGAGAGCATTTTTCACGCGAAAACGCTGATAGAGGGGAATAAGGATCCTAACGTAACGGTCGGGTTGCTGATAGATACCAAGGGAGGAGACGTTCCCGTGAGCGACCTCGACCGTGAAATCATTGAGTACGTAACCTCTATGGGCGAAGACGACAATCTGAACGTTTTTTTACGTAAAAAATGTTATTCAGGCAACAAATTTGTCGCAAAAGAAAGAAAACGCGGCGCGATAATGGCTCTTACCAAACTTCTGATTATGAAAGAAGATTTTGAGTTTCTTTATATCAGGAACAGAAATTTTATTACGCCGGCTTATATCGTGACTCTGGACGCCGATAACACGGTTCTGCCCGGAGAAATAATCCGTATGGCGAATATGATGGCGCATCCTTATAACAAAAAATACGATTTACTCGCAATGCACAGTAAAAACAGTCTGTTTTCCCTGAACAATTATTATTCGCTCAGATTCATGTCGGAAAGCGGATTCGAATCATATCCCAATTACACGGGTTTGTATTACCGACTTTTCCGAAGGGAAATTTTTTGCGGAAAGGGAATTTTCAGGCTGGAAAAATTCTATAACAAACTCGAAGAAATACTTCCGTCGGGGAAAATTCTTTCACACGATATTCTTGAAGGAAGTATTCTGAACACGGGAAGCGGCGGAATGTGTTTTGAGGACGCGCCGGAAAATTTTCTGTCCGACAGAGAACGCCGTAAACGGTGGCAGAGAGGAGACGCGCAGTTATTACCGTTTATGTGCGGATTATGGAAAAACGACGATAAAAAGCGTTGTAAAAGTTATATTTCTCCGCTCGGAAGATTCGTGATAGCGAAAAACATTTTGAGTATGCTGAAAGAAACGTGTATTTTCGTCCTTTTGTTGTTCGGATTATGCGTTTCGCCTTATCTTTTATACGCCGCTCTCGCTCTGTACGCCGCGCCGTACGTTATAAACCAAATAAAAATATTAAGACGCGCTTCCAACGGAGAAAACGGCAGAAGCGTCTCTATGAGAAGTCTGGAAAACGTGTTTTTCTTTGTGGAAGATTTCTTTATGCTCGGCTACTATGCCGTGGATAATCTGACGGTGATGCTGACTACGTTTGCAAAAATGCTTTTCGGAAAAAATCTGCTGGAATGGAAAACTTTTTATTCGTCGCAGTCTGCGCGCGGGTTTTCCGCGTACGTTCGTGAGTTCAGTCTGCCTACGCTCGCTATCACCGCAACGGTCGCGCTTTTGTTCGGATTGGGATTCGCCGTCGTTCCAGCGTTAGCGTATATTCCCGCAACTTTGCTCGTTTATCACGCGCTTTATATGGCGGCAACGACGGAAATAAGAGGCAAAAAACTGCATAAAAAAGAACAAAGTAAATTGCTTGAACTTGCGAAAAACACTTATAAATACTTCTGTTATATGAGAAACGAAAGCGGACTTATAGGAGATAATTTACAACTTAAACCCTATAAAGGCGTGGCGAATTCGACTTCGCCAACCAACGTTGCGTTCAGTATTTTGTCGGAAATATGCGCTTTTGAACTGGACTTTATTTCTTTTGAAGAATGCGTTTTTAACGTTGAAAGGATAATTTCCGCGATTGAAAAATTACCCAAATGGAACGGGAATCTTTACAATTGGTACGATATTAAAGAGGGTAAACCGCTCAATGAATTCGTTTCCAGCGTGGATAACGGCAACCTTGCCGCGACCCTTTTGCTTGCAAGCGAATATTTCGGAGAAAGAGGAGAGCGGTTTATTGCGGCAAAAGCCGAACTGATAGCGGCGGGAATGGAACTTGACAAACTTTACGACAAAACGAAAAATCTGTTCTTTATCGGTTACGACGGCAAACAATGCGTGGGGCATTACGATTTACTTGCGTCCGAATCGCGTATACTGAGTTTCGTGTACGTAGCAACGTATAACGATTATACTCATTACGCCTGCCTGCAAAAGGATTATTCGAGACGGGGAGGGAACGTTCTGCTCAGTTGGAGCGGTACGATGTTCGAGATGCTGATGTCGGATATCTTTTTTTCCGCGCCGAGAGGTTCGGCTTTGTACGAAAGCGCGAAATATACGGTAAAAGCGCAGAAGAGGAATATGCGCGGAGGCGTTTGGGGGACGAGTGAAAGCGGATATTACGGTTTCGACCCGGATATGAAATATCAGTATTCTGCTTTCGGAATCGGAGAACTCGCCCTGTCGGGAGACGTGGAAGAGGACGTGATTTCTCCTTATTCGAGCATACTCGCGCTCGGGTACGACCCGAAGTCGGTCGCGGATAATATCGACAGGTTTTATTCTATGGGCGCGTCGTTCGAGTACGGGTTATACGAGTGCGTGGATTTTTCGGGGAAAGCGAGAATAGTATATTCGGCTATGTCTCACCATCAGGGTATGATTCTTGCGTCTATCACTAACTTTCTTAAAGGCAACGTTTTACCCAAAACTCTCGCAAAATCGCCGAAAATCAATTCCGTATTAAATTATTTCAACGATTTGCAACCGACGTACAGAATTTCGGCTAAAAAATACGAAAAGAGCAAAAAATGTTCCGAATACAATAATAATTATTATAAAAATATTGATAAAATAGAGCAAAATTATTGCGCGGCAGGCTTGACGGATACGCAATACTCGGTAATTTGCAACTCTTTGGGCGGCGGTTTTTCTAAAAATCTCGATATTCTCGTTAACAAATTCGGCGGAGTATACGAAGAAAGCGACGGAATGTTTACGTTTGCGAGTAAAGACGGGTTGCACTGGTTTTCGCCTTCGTTTTTACCGTTCGGCGAGTCGCCCGAAAAGTTTTCTTTCGGATATTCCGAGGAAGAAATATTCTTTTCGAGCGCGGACGGACTGATTGAATCCGTCACGCTTCTTCCTTCGGTAGGCGGGGAAGTCCGTCGTTTGCAGGCCGACGGAGATTATAAATACGCGGCGTTTTATACGCAGATCTGCGTCGATACGAAAGACGCGTTCGACGCTCATCCCGCTTTCAGGAATCTGTTCTGCAACGTTAAACGTATCGCGCCGAATATCGTACTCGTAACGAAACGAATGCCCGGGAAGAAGGCGGAGTTTTCTTACGTCGCCGTCAAAGTGGAGGGGCTGAAAAATATCGAATGGGAATGCAACAGACTCAACTTTATCGGCAGGGGCAAAGGACTGTCCGGGGCGGATTTCCTGTTCGGTAAGGATACGGAGAATTTTTATCCGTCCTCAGGCGACGTGCTTTCGCCCTGTATAGGATTCAAAGGCGATTTCGCTACGTCAAGAAAGGATTTTCAGGTTTCGCTTTTATACGGAACGGACGAACAATCGCTGTTGCAAACCGTCGCGTCATTGCCCGAGGATATGTATCGTTACGCAAGACAGTCGGTCAGGATATACTCCGTCAATCCGATCGCGCA
>JBJETX010000061.1:0-5333 GCA_051883535.1 Christensenellales bacterium
CGGCAACTGGACTTTGTTTTACTGTCTTCTCGGCGGAGTCGTCCTCGTCGCAGGTGTAATAGGATTATTTTTCCTCAAAGACTCTCCTTCTGTAAAACCGAAAAAAGACCTTGGATTCAAAGAACTTTTCTACGGTTTCCGTCCCTCGGTTATCAAAAGAAACAAGTTCCTGTATCTCATTATGGCGGTCGTAATGCTTTCTTATATGGCAAACAACTGTTTCGGGAATTTTATGGCGATTTATCTTCAGAACACCCTCAAGTGCGACGAATACGTTACTTTCCTCAATCTCGGTTATCTTCTCCCCTGGGGTATCGGGCAAGGTCTTGCGGTAATCGCCGGAATCGTCGCGGGAATCGTCCTCGACAAAATGAAAAATAAAATCGCGCTGATTATCCCGGGAATAATATCTTCCTGCGTCGGCTCCGTGATTATGTTCTTTGCTTCTCCCGATTTCTTCACAATCGGCGTTCCTATGCTGATTTTATTCTGCGCGGGTAATTTCATTCAGGCAATGGGCGCGGCGTTTATCTCGGTAGTCTGCCTCAGCGGAATACGCAATCTTACGCCGCCCGACAAAGTAGGACGCTTTCAGGGCGTCCGTATGGTGTTCGTCGTAATGCTCCCTATGTGCATCGGAAGTATAATATCGGGCGCGGTTTCTTCAAGCGACAGATATATATCGGGTTACGACGAATTCGGTCACGCAGTATACACCTGTCCTCCGATAATGTTTATCCTCGCCGCCGCGGTCGTTCTGCTCGCGCTTATCCCCACTATCGCGTTAATGAAAGCGACCAAAGAGCAACTAACCGTCCCGGCAGAAGGCGTTGTTTCTTCCGACGGAAGCGGAGACTTATCTATCGAAAAAGAAGTCGCCGCCGCCGAATAAAATTATTTCATAAAATCAAAAAAGGTTCTCAATCGAGAACCTTTTTTATCGGTATGGATACCTTTAATCGTCTATACGGTTTTGCGGAATGTCGGGCAACGCGGAGATGGATTTTTTCAAATCTTCATCCGTAGGAATATAATCCGACATCGTGGAATCGTTAAACGCCTTGTACGCCGTGAGGTCGAAATAGCCCGTTCCCGTCAAACCGAACAGAATGACTTTCTTTTCTCCCGTTTCTTTGCATTTAAGCGCTTCGTCGATAGCGACTTTGATTGCGTGAGAACTTTCGGGCGCGGGAAGTATACCTTCGCATCTCGCAAATCTTTCGGCAGCGTCGAATACCTTGGTCTGTTCCGCGGAAACCGCTTCCATATATCCGTCGTGATAAAGTTTGCTGAGAATGGGGCTCATTCCGTGATATCTCAATCCGCCTGCGTGGTTAGGCGACGGCATAAAGTTACTTCCGAGCGTGTACATCTTGGCAAGAGGAGTCATTTTACCCGTATCGCAGAAGTCGTATTTATATACGCCTCTCGTAAGCGAAGGACAACTTGCAGGTTCTACGGCGATAAATCTGTAATCCGCTTCACCTCTGAGTTTTTCTCCCATAAACGGAGCAATCAGACCGCCGAGGTTGCTTCCGCCGCCTGCGCAACCGATGATGATATCGGGTTTGACGCCGTATTTATCCAAAGCGGTTTTGCTTTCGAGACCGATTACGCTCTGATGCAGAATGACCTGATCGAGTACGCTTCCGAGTACGTAACGGGAATTCGGCACGCTGAGCGCGCATTCGACGGCTTCGCTTATCGCGCATCCGAGACTGCCGCCCGTTCCCGGGAACTCTTCGAGAATTTTTCTTCCCACGTTAGTCGTATTGCTCGGACTCGGAATTACGTTCGCGCCGTAAGTTCTCATTACTTCTTTTCTGAACGGTTTCTGCTCGCTGCTTACTTTTACCATAAACACGTCGAGAGGAATTTTATAGAACGCGCACGCCATAGACAGCGCGGTTCCCCATTGTCCCGCTCCGGTTTCGGTGGTAAGGTGAGTTATTCCCTGCTCTTTGGCATAGTAAACCTGCGCTATCGCGGAGTTGAGTTTGTGCGAACCCGAAGTATTGTTCCCTTCGAATTTATAATATATTTCGGCAGGAGTATCGAGTTCTTTTTCCAACCAATACGCTCTCACCAACGGAGACGGACGGAACATTTTATAAAAATCTCTGATTCCCTGAGGTATTTCTATATATTGCGTCGTCTGATCGAGTTCCTGTTTTACGAGTTCGTCGCAGAAAACGGGTTTAAGGTCGTCCGCATTTACCGGTTGAAGCGTACCGGGATTAAGATACGGAGCGTGCTTTTCTTTCATATCCGCCCGCACGTTATACCAACATTTAGGCAATTCCTCTTCGGAAAGATAAATCTTAGTCGGAATGTTCTGCTGTTTCATTTTCTTATTCTCCTTTTATTTTTTTATGAAAAAACGGTGAACTCGCTTTGGGACGAATTCACCGTGTTGCCACCCAATTTCATAGCCTTTAACAAGGCTACCTCTTTATCCGGTACTATCATACCGATTCCCTCGTTACGTCGGAACCACGTCGGAAACTACTCGCAATCTTTCGCCTCCGCCCTCAATAGTCCATTCGGCAAATCTCCGCTGTTCCGTCGCACCACCCCGAAACTCTCTGAAAACCTCAATATGCTTACTACTCTATCTCAACGGTTTTTTAAGTTATTTATATCTTAACACCGTAAAATCGCGGTGTCAAACGTTTTTTCAAAAAAAATTAAAAATTTATTTCCGGCATATTATGCATTGCCTTGCCTCCGATTGCGTAGAATCCCTCGGCAAAAATCTTTCCGCTTTTCAAACCGTTTCTGAGCGCGGACAAAGTAATCAGGCTTTTATAAGAACGCATATACGCAAATTTGTCCTCGTTTTTTTCCGGCAGAAGGGAGTTATGCATCATTACGGCGTGTAATTTAGCCTCGAGCGCGCCGCTTACGCCGATATACGCGTTTGGTCTGACCGTATTGTAAAGAGCCAACGCTTTTACGTTGAATTTTCTTTCTCCAGTTTTTTCCGACTCAAAAGCGTTCTTTGCCGAGAGTATCGCTTTCACTACCGCGTCAGTCGTGATCCTGTCTCCCGGCATCAGTTCGTTCGGAGTGGAAACGTCGTCCGCAAATACCGCGTCGGGCTGAAATTTACGAATTATGGCGGCGATTTCTTTTGCCATAGCCTCGGTCTTTTCTTCGCTCGTTTCACCGTCGCGGAAGGATAAGAACTCAACTTCTTTCACGCCGAGCACCGCGGCGGACGCGAGTTCTTCTTTCCTCCGCCTTTCCGTATATTCGTTATAATTCGCATTCTTCGGGCATTCGGAGATAGAATCGGTCGTTATGAGTATTTTAATTTCTTTACCCGCTTTCGCAAGTTTATTAACCGTTCCTCCCGCCGCTTTGGCCACGTCTCCTGCGTGCGCCGCTATAAAAAGAAACTTTTTATACTTTCTGATATCGGGCGTCGGGACGATTCTTTTAATAAACAATCCGTAACACATATTTCCCTTTTATTTATAAAACGGTGCGAACATACGCCCGCACCGCTTACGTTTCTGACAGCCTTTTAGTTATACGTCGATTTCGTCCTTAATTGCTTCGTCGCTTGCCGACTCCTCGCTCTTTACCGCTTCGGCAATCGGCGAATACTCGGGCAGAACGCCTTCCGCTTTGAACTTCTTGTACGCGTCGAGGTATTGATCAATGTAGTCGTTTTTGTATGCGTTATAATACTCGGTAAAATAATCCCTGTTTCCGTTTGCGTCGAAAGCCGGTTCCGGCTTTTTCAGTTCAAAAGAATCCAGCGGATTTACAGGAGCCGGTTCAGCCACGGGGGGCGCTACTTTCTTCTTTTTCCTGCACATACAATCCTCCAAATATCAAATATATTGCAATTATAACACATCGACGTATAAAACGCAATATGTTTTTCGCAAATGAGCGCGCATTTAACGATTAAAACAACGCTTTCCCCGTCATTTCCTGCGGTTGTTCGATACCCATCAGTTTAAGCAACGTCGGAGCGACGTCGGCAAGCGTGCCGCCTTTGCGCATTTCGCACTTTTTATCCGTCACGAGTACGACGGGCACGGGGTTGGTCGTATGCGCGGTAAAGGGTCCGTTTTCGTCGAACATCTTGTCCGCGTTGCCGTGGTCCGCCGTAACGATAGCCTCTCCGCCTACCGAAAGAATCGCGTCGATAACTTTTTTAAGTTGTTCGTCAACCGTCTGAACGGCTTTTACCGCCGCGTCGAAAACTCCCGTATGTCCTACCATATCGCAGTTTGCAAAATTGAGTATCATTACGTCGTATTCTCCGCTTCTTATAAGTTCGGCGGCTTTATCCGCCACTTCGATTGCGCTCATCTCGGGTTGCATATCGTAGGTTGCGACTTTCGGAGAAGGAATCAGCACTCTGTCTTCGTTCTCGTTGGGTTTTTCTACGCCGCCGTTGAAGAAGAACGTGACGTGCGCGTATTTTTCCGTCTCCGCAATCCTGAGTTGTTTCAATCCGCGTGAAGCGAGATATTCGCCAAGCGTGTTTTTCAGACTCTGCGGTTTGAAAGCGGTATCGAGGTACGGAGCGAACGATGCGTCGTATTGCGTCATTCCTACGTATACGGGTTTCCGGAATCCTTTCTTGCGCTCGAATCCCGTAAACTCTTCCATAATAAACGCTCTCGTAATCTCCCTTGCTCTGTCGGGTCGGAAATTATAGAATATAATGCTGTCGCCTTCGTCTACCGTCGCCACGGGTTTTCCGTTTTCCACGACTACTTTCGGTACGACGAATTCGTCGGTTATACCTTCTTCGTAACTCGCTTTTACCGCCGCTACGGCGTTCTCGCAAGTTTCTCCTTCGCCCATCGTCAAAGCGTTATACGCTTTTTCCACTCTTTCCCAACGGTTATCCCTGTCCATTGCGTAAAATCTGCCCATAACGGACGCAATTTTTCCGAACCGTTCGCGTTCCATAAACTTTTCAAGTTGTTCGACGAAGTCCGCGCCGCTCTTCGGGGGAACGTCGCGCCCGTCAAGGAAACAATGCACGTATATGTTATCCAATCCTTCCGCTTTCGCCGTTTTAATAATGGCAAACAAGTGCTCGATGTGCGAATGCACTCCGCCGTTGCTCAGCAAACCGTAAGTATGAAGTTTTTTTCCGTTTTGTTTCGCCGCGCGAATTGCGCCGAGAATCGCCTCGTTCTTCGCAAAATCACCGTCTTTTATCGCTTTGGTGATTCTTGTAAGTTCCTGATAAACGACTCTGCCCGCGCCCATATTAAGATGTCCGACTTCGCTGTTACCCATCTGTCCGTCGGGCAGTCCTACGTCCATTCCCGACGCGCCAATCTCGGTATGGGGATACT
>JBJETX010000062.1:0-22805 GCA_051883535.1 Christensenellales bacterium
TAAAAGGCATACTCGAAACCGTCAAAGCGGATTATCTGTCGAAGGTTACCGGACTGTTCGACGGCAAAACCGACGAAACGACGAGCGAATATACCCCCGGCATTGCGGATACGCTGTCCGACATGCTCGGCGAGCCTATCGGATACTTCATCTCCGGAGATACGATCGTCGCGTTGATATCCCTCATACTTGCCATTATATTCATAATTCTGTTTGCCAAAGTATGCGGACTCAAAAAGAAACGCATAGCGAAAGCAGCCAAGATGGAAGATATACGCGAAAGCGCGGAAGATATCGTCGATACGATGCGCAGAAACGACCTTTCTCTTATGGGTAAATCCCAACGCAAACAGTATATGTGGGAAACCATCATCACGAACGCAATCCGTAACGCCAATAATTACGGCAACGACGATGACGACGAATAACAAATTATCGGTATACGAAAAGAGCGGCGACGCCGCTCTTTTTTATTTGCTTTTTTGATTTTCCATCAGATTAAAGAACTTCGCAAGCATTTTTAACACGCGTTGTCTTTGTTTCGTAACCGAATCGCGCGAAAATCCGCTCATTTTTGCATACTGTCTGAGCGAAACGTTTTCTATCAGAGTTTTTTCGAGTATGTCGCGTTCGTAAGGCTCGATATTGTCAAGGCACCTGTCGAGAAACGCCGTTTCTTCATTCTTCGTGCCGAGAATCGCCTCTTCCTTTTTCTTCTCCTTGTATCCTCGCAGCAAATCGGTTATTCTGTTTTCGTCATACGCCGTTATTCTATCTCAACCTCCAACCATTCCCGTATAGTTCCGTCGGATTCCATTTTTTCGTCATAATCCTTTGATTCGCATATCCCTTCGAGAATCCACATCTGCATTATGCCGAAACGGTATCCTTTACGAACGAACAAAATCAATTCTTTCCCCGTTTTTTCGTCGCAGTACTTCAGTCGCAGTTCGTTTTTATTACCGTCGTTCTTTCCTATCAGTTCTTCCGCCGCTTTTTTAATCGCGGGATAGTCGAACTCCGTAAAACACACTATCTCCTCATAATCGAACACCGCGCCTTTCGTTATCGTAACCTTATCTATATGTCTCACCCCCAAAATTCTTCGGCTCTCGCCTTTCGTTTCCTAATCTTTTATTTGTCTTTATATTAGCATTCTCCTTATAAAACGTATGGGCGTTTATGACACACCTCAAAATAAATTCCGCATATTTCGTCCGCTTTGGTCGCATATTGACGAATTCTGTCGTTTGTTTCCGACAAAATAACCTCGCTTCCGACTCAAAATTCCATTCTTATACCCTTTTCCCCTTTTTCCCCGTTATATCGCACGAGCGCAAGCCCTATTTTTTGTCTCGCCCCGTATTCTATACGACGGCGTTATTCTTTTCCCCTTTACACAGACTTAAAATCTCCGTATCTTTTGCGCCGTATCTTTTGCGCCGTATCTTTTGCGCCGTATCTTTTGCTCCGACCGCGAAAAAATCGGATTGAATCGTAATTATTATATTGTATGCGCGTCGTGCGCGCACGCGCGTAAGATAAAAAAGTATTGCGCAAAACCCCGTGCTTTGATATAATAATAATATGCGGTATCTGAAAGACACGTTTTCATATTTGTTTATACGGGGCAAAGGCAAGCGTTTTGCCGTATTGTTCCTGTTTGCGCTCATTCCGTCCGCGATGCTCGCTTTCGGGGTGCGTTCGGAAACTTTCATTATAAATCTCGTTTCTCCGCCGGTTTACGAAAATTGGGGGGACGTATTATTGAGTTATTTCCCGTCAACGTACGGATTTATCTCCGTTGCGTTAGGCGTAATCTGCTCGATTATAGCGACGGCTTGCATTATGGGCGCGGTTATACGGCATTTCCGCGTAGGCGATTTCAGCGTCGGACAGATCAGCCGTTCGTTTAACGACTACGCTTTGCCCGCCGTATTCTATACCGCTATGTGCGTAGCGATATACGCCGTTGCTTTCATAGTTTACAGCCTTTTCGCTTATATGTGGTATTGCCTTACGTCTGCGGTTGCGTACGCCGTTCTTTCCGTTATCGCTTTTATAATACTCGCGTCGGTTACGGTGTATTGCATGAGCAGCCTTACTCTGTGGCTCCCTCTGATGTGCGTGAAAGGCATTTATTCGCATAACGCCCTTTCAAACGCGTTCTATCAGTCGCGTTCAAAACAAAAATTCTTTCTTCCGGGACATATAACAATCGCTCTTATCGTATTGTGTTCGTCCGTCATTTCGTATTTCGTATCCGATATCTGGTACGCGTCCTGGATAGTAGACTCGATAGGCTATGCGATAGCGTACGCTTTTTCTCTGATATTCATAACGACTGCGTTTTTCGGCGAAAACCGTCTCCCGCGGGAAGACGTCGGCGTCAGCCCCTATAAAAGGAGATTCTGAAAAAAATGCCTCTTAACCATACGTTTTCATTGACGATGTGCAACACGAAACTGATAATCAAACTCGCCTTTATGACGGCGATATTGGTTCTTATAGCGTTTGCCGTTCTCTCAACTACGGTTATGCCCGTTATCCGCGACCTCGTAGAAATCATCTCCTCCACGAACGTCAGACCCGAAGATTTTATCAACCATCCGTTCGTTACGTTGCGCACTCAGATCATTGATAAATGCGTAGCGTATCTTCGTCAGAGCGACTGGCGGTCTATGATCGGCATTATCGTAGCGGTATATTGCTGCGTGAGGTTTTTCCTTACGATTCCGCAACTGCCGCTCACGAAAGTAATTTACAGCAAAATGAGTACGGGATACGACATCGGACTTTTCAACGCGTTCGTTTCAACGGGATTTCAGAACCTGCTGCTGTCTCTTATCCTGTCTTTGGTGACGTCCGCAATCAACCTCGGACTTCTCACCGGGTTCATGTCTCTTATTGGCGTGAGTTTCCGAGCAAACGCATACGTGGCGATACCGTTTATAATCATTCTGTTTATCGCCGCATATTCGGCAAAAAGTTGTCTTTTGTCTCAATGGCTGCCCGAAATTTGTTCTTCGCAGACGAAAAATATTTTTATAGGAATGAAAAACGCCGTTAAAGGCACGTTCGTAAAATTCCGTAAGAACTTCCTTTGCTACTTCACGCTCAACGTGATATGGGTGGCAATTTTTACGGCGACGTTCGTCCCGTCGTTCGGAGCGATACCTCTTATAGGAATTCCCGTTTTTATGGTAATGCGCGCAATACTTTCGGTAACGCTCAACTTTTCTTATCACCGTAAAAAATACTTCGTCGATAACGGAACCACGGTCTATACGCCCGAAAAATTATTCTGAAACCGATAACGAAACGCCGCTTTTGAAAAGCGGCGTTTTGATTACGTATAAAAAGTTTTATAAAATCGCGCTTAAAAACGCGCTCCGTTCGTTTATTGGATTTTCGCTTCGCAGATAAGTTCCTTTATCCTTGCCGCAACTTTATCCTGCGCCGCAGGGTCTGCGTCGTCGAACGACAAAGCGAGTTCTCCCGTTTCCGCTTTCTCAATCAACGCGGCGAGTTCTTCTCCGTTTTTCACGACGGCTGCTTTTCCTTCCGCAACGAGATACTCCGCTTCCTCTTCGGTTTTCTCTCCGTCGCAAATCAATATAAGCGGTTTTTTCAACGCCGCAGCACGCTTTACCGTATGCGAATCGAATCTCGCGGCGATGAAATCCGCCGCGCGGAACAGATCCGTCTCGCTCGCCCTGCTCTCCTCCTCCGTCGCCGCGCCTTTTTCCGTCGCCGTTGCGTCTGCCGTAACAAAAATCGTATCGCGGACGCTTTCCGCCGTCTCGAACGGCATTCCGTTTCCGAGCCGTATCACGCATAATTTTTTCGTCGGTTCAAAGCCTATGCGCTGTTTTGCGACTCCGACGTCGATATCCTCGAAGTATTCGCTTTCAACGGGCAACGGATTTACGTCTATCGCCGAGGCCGGCACACCTTTATCGCGTATTCCGTCTCTGACCGAAATATTATCGACGAAGTAATGGTTTACATTCTCTCCTATCAGCGAATAGTCGAAACCGAGTTCGTCGCTGTATACGAAAATCCTGACGTTCATTCCCGCTCGTCTTATCCCTTCTTCAAGCGAATACCTTATGGTTGCGTCGTTTACCACTATGGCGGCAGGCGCGTATCTGAACAACATATTGTAAACTTTTTTCTTACTCGTCACGTCGCAAAGAAAGGGCTCTCCCGGAATTCTGATTTTTTCGGAAAATTTATGCGCAAATACGGATATGGGTTTCCATACTTTCATTTGCAGGAACCTACGCGGTCTTTCGGTGCGCAGTTTCAATTTGTTTACGAGTTCGGAAGAGCGGACGACTATCCCTAAAAATCCCGAATCTTCGTTAAGCGCGTTTTTTATTCGTTCCGCGCTGACGAACGTATCGTCTACCACAAACAAGACGGTGTCTTTACCAAGCATATTCCCTCCGCTTACTGTATTTTTTTCCTCAGCATATCGTATTTTTCAAGTTTTACGTCCGTTTTTACGAAAAGTCTTTGCATAACGAGTTTGCAATCTTCCACTCTGTTCCCGTACTCGTCGTAAATTTCCTTCGGACGGAAAGTTTTAACGTCCGTCACGGAAACCGTTTCCAGTTCGTCCGACGCGAAAAACCTGTTTCTCTGCACTATTTCGAGCATACCTTTTTCTTCGTCGTAGCCGATTACGTCGGCGCAATAGCGGTATTCGTTCGCAGGCTTGCTCGTCTCGTAGCATTGCTCGGCTTCCCCGAGATAAAAACCCGTCGTATACTCGCGATGCGAAACCTTTTCAAGTTCTCTTTCGAGTGCTTCGTCGTACGGTTTTCCGCCGAAATAATCGTCTATTCTCTTTCTGTACGCCCTTACGACCGCTCCTACGTAATAGGCTGTCTTCATTCTTCCTTCTATTTTAAGCGAAGAAACGCCCGTTTCGATAATTTTATCGAGAATCGGCATCGTGTTCATATCCTTGGAATTAAGAATATAACTGCCCCTTTGATCCTGCAACAGAGAGAGTTTTCCCTCGCGGCTCTTTTCTCCGATTTCGTATTCCCATCGGCACGCCTGAACGCATTCGCCGCGATTGCTGTCTCTCGGCGTAAGATACGTGCTGAGCAGACACCGACCGCTGTAACTTATGCACATCGCGCCGTGCACGAACGTTTCCAGTTCGAGCGCGTCTCCGACGTAGTCTTTGATCTCTTTTATGTCGTCAAGCCCGAGTTCGCGCGCGAGAACTACCCTTTTCACGCCGAGTCCGCCCCAGAACGCAACGGCGTATTTATTAGTGGTGTTAGCCTGCGTAGACAAATGAATATCCAATCCGGGCGCGTTTTTCATAACGAAGTCCACGACGCCGGGGTCGCTGACGATAACCGCGTCCGCACCCGATTCTTTCACTGCGCCAAGGAAGTCTTTCAGTAATCCGAAATCCGCGTTTTTGGCGAAAATGTTAAGGGTAACGTATACCTTTTTCCCTTGCCCGTGCGCAATTTTCACCGCAGAGCGCAGTTCTTCGTCGGAAAAATTGTCGCTGAACGCCCTCAACCCGAAATTTTTACCTGCGAGATATACCGCGTCCGCACCGAAATGCAACGCGTAAGGCAGTCTGTCCGGTCCGCCGACCGGCGCGAGAAGTTCGGGTTTATTCGTCATATTTTTTCTCCGCAACGGCTATGCCGTCTTCAATATCGTAAAATTTTACGGTTACGCGTTCGTCGTTTTCCAACTTGCGAAGGAAAGCCCTCATCGCGTTTATTATCGTCCTTTGTTTATGCGGCGCGCCTTCGGCTTTAATCATTCCGTGATAGGCTACGTCGTCTATAAAAATCAATCCGCCGTCCGAAAGCATTCCGAGGCAGGTTTCGTACTGAAAATCCAGATCGGATTTAGGTCCGTCAAGCACGACCATATCGTAAACGTTGCCCTCGAGATACCTTAGCGCGACGCGGCAGTCGTCGTTGATAACCGTCACCCTTCCCGAAAGTCCGCATTCTGCAAAATTCTTTCTCGCCGTCTCCGCAAGGTCGGAATCTATTTCTACGGTAGTAAGTTTTTGCGCCCCGGCGGCGAGAGCGGTTAAACCGCTCACCCCGGCGCAGGTGCCGATTTCCAGCGCCTGCGCCGGCATTCGGGCGGACGTCAGGGACGCCAGAAGCGCCGCCGTACCCTCGCGCATAACGGGTAACGATTTCAATCTGCTTTCTTCGCGTATTACGCTTGCGCGTGCGAGGATTTCTTCTTTGGTCATACCTCCGCCACCGCTACGACGACGGGTCTTCTGCTAAGTTTTTTCTGCAACTTCTTGGTTACGGATTTCTTAATCCTGTTCTTCGCTTCATCCGCGCCGACTTCTTCCAGATCTCCGCTTGCAATCGCCGACGCAACGTCGTTTTTGATTTCCTGAATAAGTTTGTCTCCGAGGTCGATTCCGCGGGTAATGATTATCGGTTCGGTGGCAAATCCCTCCGTCAGAGTAATCTTCGCTATCACTATGACGCAGCCGTCCGCCGCCATCGTTTTGCGTTCGCGCATAAGTTCTTCGCTGTCGCCGAGCAGGTTGTTCTTATCGACGAACAACCGTCCAGAAGGCACGTCCTGCGCTCTCTTGAATCCGCTTTTGTCGATTTCTATGCAGTTACCGATAGCGGGAATAAAGACGTTCGCGTCGCCGATTCCCATCTCCAGCGCAAGTTCCTTATGCTGCATAAGATGTCTGTACTCGCCGTGCATGGGAACGAAATACTTCGGCTTGACGAGATTGAACATAAGTTTGAGTTCTTCTTTGCAGGCGTGACCCGAAACGTGAATCTCGCTCAACGCGTTATAAACGACGCTTGCCCCGTGTTTGCTGAGTTTGTTGATAACGTTGTATATCATTTTTTCGTTGCCGGGGATTGCTGACGAACTGAACAGCACGCAGTCAAGGTCGCTTATTTTGACTTTTTTGAAATCGTCGTTACTCATTCTCGTAAGCGCGCTCATAGGCTCGCCCTGCGTTCCCGTGCATATTATGCACAACCTGTCGTAAGGGACTTTGGATATCTTGTCTATGTCGATAACCGCGTCGTCGGGATATCTGAGTTCTCCGAGAGTTTTCGCTATCTCCGCGATTTTTATCATACTTCTTCCCGAAAACGCCACGCGGCGTTTATGCTCGATAGCGCAGTTGATTATCTGTTGCACGCGGTGAATATTGCTTGCGAAAGTCGCCACTATTATGCGTTTGTTTTCGTTCGTTGCGAACTGCGCGTCCAACGCTTTGAACACGTTTCTCTCGCTCATACTGTACCCGTTTCTTTCCACGTTCGTCGAATCCATCATCAGCAGCAAAACGCCTTTGTTGCCGATTTCCGCAATCCTCGTAAGGTCGGTACACTTTCCGTCGATAGGCGTATGGTCGATTTTGAAATCTCCCGTAACGAAAATAACTCCGCGCGGAGTGGTTATCGACAAAGCGTAACTCCCCGCTATCGAGTGCGTTACTCTGATAAACTCGACGGAAAACACTCCCGCGCGAACGACCTGCCTGTCGGTCACCGTGTTGAGTTTTACGTTCTTTATCTTGCTTTCTTCGAGTTTGCTGTCGAGAAGTCCGAGCGCGAGATTGCTACCGTAAATCGGCGCTTTCACGTCGTGAAGAACGTACGGAAGCGCGCCTATATGGTCTTCGTGTCCGTGCGTAATGAATATACCTTTTACTTTACCCGCGTTCGCTTTGACGTATGAATAATCGGGAATAACCGCTTCCACCCCGGGAGTGTCCTCCATATCGGGAAACGTCAGACCCGCGTCTACGATAATCATATCGTCGCCGTATTCTATCGCGGTCATGTTTTTTCCTATCTCGCCTACTCCGCCGAGAAAGGAAATTTTCAATTTTTTAGCCATTTATTTACCTCTTAGTTAAATTCTTTTTTTCGCGCACGCGCGCTTTTCCCCTTATTATAATCGATTATATATTATAATTGCCGTTTTTACAAGCGTTTTTCACGTCGGTTGCGGACGGTTACGCTTTAATCGCCACTTCCGAAGTTATCCCTTGCGGTATAAATCCGCCCCTCGTCGGCAATAATCCGATAAAACGGAGGCGGAAAATGAATGCTGTTATAATGGCGGGCGGAAGAGGAACCAGGCTTCTGCCGCTCACGCGCAACCTACCCAAACCAATGGTAAATCTCATAGACAAACCCGTGCTCGAACACGTTATCGAATTGCTTCGTAAACACGGCGTATACAACATCGCCATTACCCTCGGCTACCTTGCGGATAGGGTTATTTCTTATTTCGGAAACGGCGAAAACCTCGGCGTAAACATAACGTACTACACCGAGGAAGTCCCTCTCGGCACCGCGGGAGGGGTAAAAAACGCGTCATCTTTCGTAACCGAAGACTTCTTCGTCCTGAGCGGCGACGCGTTCAGCGAAATCGACCTCACCCGTGCCGCCGCGTTCCACAAGGAAAAAAATTCTCTCTTCACCCTCGTAGCACAGCCTCACCCGAAACCGTCGGCTTTCGGAGTAACGGAGATAGACTTCGAAAACCGCGTCGTCGGCTTCGTGGAAAAACCGCAGACGAGCCGTCCCGCCCTCGTGAATACGGGAATATACGTTATCAACAAAAAAATACTTTCCCTGATTCCCGAAGGGTTCTACGACTTCGGCAAAGACCTTCTGCCGCGCCTAGTTCACACCGCATACGCGTACGTGGACTACTCGTATTGGTCGGATATAGGAACGCTTTCTTCGTATTACGAAACGAATAAATATCTGGCTGAAAAAATAGAACGAGTTCCCCAAAACGCATAATCGGAATCCCATTCGGCGATTACGAAAAAAAAAGGACTCGTCCTCTCGGACAGTCCTTTTTCCATTTTTTCGACTAAATCGTTATTCGCGCGAAACGTTATCGCTTTGCGCGTCCCTCGTTTCTCCCGCGGTGAATATCGCGTTTTTTATATCCGTTATATCCGAGCGTATTTCCGCAAGCATTTTGAGTTTATCCGCAAGCGCGTCTATCGTGGACTGATATTTGTCCTCGCGTTCTTTGCTTTCTTTTATCTGTTTGTAAAACAAGACGACGAACAAAACCGCCCATATGCCGGACTGCGTCGCCATTTCAAGAATGCTCTCCCACATTTTCCCTCCGATTACGAATTGCTTATCCCGTCTATTTTCTCCGTCAGAATAAGAATCCGTTTCAATATTTCGTTAAGTTTGATTTCAATTTGCTCCATATTTCCTCCTTTCGACCGTCTCGTACTCCACGTCGAATCCGCTCAGCGTGAATTCGGGCGCGAAAGAAGAAAAACCTATCTGTACCCTTTCTCCTCTCGCGTTTACCGCCACCGTCTGCGTTTCGGGTTTTCCCGCAAGAGGAAAAACTCGTTCGCCGTCCGAGTTTACTTTCAGCGTCGCCTCGGCGACGGTTCTGAGGTGAATTTTCCTCACGGTGACGTCCTCTCCGCGTTTTCCGAGCGTTACCGACGGACTCGTCCAGCGTATTTCGGGGTATTCTCCGTAAATTTTTCCGTCGTCCGTGAACATAGCAAGGTTCATTCCGCGGTAGCCGGGCGTATTTACGAGAAACAAATAACTCTTTCCCCCGATAAAACACGGAGCGAAACCGGCTACGTCCGCTCCCCTTATGATTTCCGTGCCGCCCGAAATCAGGTCTATCCCTATAATTCCGTTGTTGACGGCGCAATGCGCTTCGTCTCCCACCGTTCCGCCGTCGGTAAAGAGTTTCGCCGCAACGTAGTATTTTCCGCCGTAACAAATGCCGCACGCGCCGCTTTTATCCTCTATAAGAGAGAATTCGTCTCTCCATTCCGAAGAAACCGCCGTCCCTTTCGCGGAATAAAAACCGTCTTCGCACAGAAAATACGCCTTATCGTTCCACACGCCCGCGGTTTCGTAGTAAATCGGATTATGCGACGAAAAAATTTTCGTAAGCGTGTAGTCGTTTATGTCCGTGTATCCCGTCAGACGATAAACCGAATAATCGCGGAAAACGTAAATCCCGTCGCCGCAGGCAACCGCTCTTCTTACCGCGCCGCCTTCGTCGGGAAAAACGATCGTCCCCGCGCCTTTGGTTATGTCCGTCCAGTCGAAAGGGTCGAGATTGGAACTGCAACGCAGTTTATTCTCCGAGCCTTTAACCGCGCCGTAAATTCTCTCGTTGTAAACGCACGCGCCGGTGAGCGCGGGTCCCGTCTTCGTCGTGACCGTACTTCCGTCGTATACCGAAATATTGCCGAGACTGTCGAATATCAGGAGCACGTCTTTTCCGTTATAGCGATAATTGAGCAACTCGACCGATTCCGCCTCGGGCACTTCTATCTTGGTCAGCCCGATATCCACGCCGATTCTCGCTTCATACAGATTCCCGTTATTGAGATGAAGAATAAGCCTGTCGTCCGCCGAATCCGAAGAATAATCGCGTCTTTTGTAAATAGCCGCTTTCTTTATTCCGCTGCCGACGGATATGCCCGACGGCAGAAGATAATCCCCCACGCGTGCGGTTCCCACGCCTTTTGCACGGGTTATTTTTCCGTTCGCAAGTCGCAGATTGCAGGCGTAACGGGCGTAACCGAGTCCGAGCGTATCGTCCGAAGCGTTGCCGGCGAGGGGCGCGAAACTCTTCACCGAACAGGTTTTGCCGACGACGGGCGGCGTTTCGTGCAAGAAAAATTCTCTCATATCTCCACCGCCCCGAGCGTTACGCTCTTTGCGTCTCTCGTCGCGTTGGCAAGCGCGGCGGCAAAGCGTTTGTCGTAGATTTCCCCTTCTTTGTAAAACCCTTTACGGTAACAATATTCGCCCGCAACGCCGAGAGCGAGCATATTGAGTCCGAACCTCGGCGGAAGGTCGATTTCCGACAAAAGCCCGGTCGGTTCGGCAAAATACGCGTACGTCACCTCCGCTTCGCCGTCAAATCCGACTTTTATTCCGTCGCTCTCCTCGGTAAAAGGTTGCTTGCCGTCCGCGGTAACGACTTTTATCACGCGTTTAACGCTTTTATTCAGCGCGGAATACGAAATCAGCCCGCCCGTCGAAACCGCTTTCTGTTTCGTTCTTACGTCGGCGAACTCCGCGCCGACGCGCAGAATCGCGTCCTTTCCGCATTCGGTGAAAAGCGTCTGTTCGTCTCCGCTCTCGTCAAAATCCACGTCTGCTCCGACAAGGGAAGCGGCTTTAATCAATACGTTTTTCAGAATCATATTCCCTCCGTCATTGACGGGCGAGGCGAAGTCTGCGCGAAAACTCGTTTTCTATCTCGTCTCTCACTTCCGCCGCGCTTTCGCGTTGCCTGCGCAAGTTGTACGAGTCGATTTCCGCAAGGATTTTTTCCGCGTTTTCCGCTCTCGTTTCGTACGCGTAATCAAGCGTCCTTACGTCGAGTTCGTCATACGGAATAACCGATTGATGAACCCCAAACGCGGTCAGAACGTATTTTTGCCTGTCCGTATCGAACCAGATCTCGTAATTCGGATTCAGTTCTTTTATCCTGTCGGCTATATCGAATAAGTCTCGCGTTATTTTTATTTTCACTTCGCCCTCCCGTCAGTTCAAACAGTTATTTAAGACGCGCTGTAAGTAAGTTTTGCCTGCGCCTTGGGTCTGCGGCAGAGCAGGTTGCAGTATTTTACGAGCGTGGCGGTATACGCCGCTTTTCCGTAAATAGGACGCAGAATTTCGCGCGTGCTTCCTTCCACCCAACTCCAATCGGCGAGTTGCGCCATAATAAAGTCTTTGGTGTTGAGGAAGAACATAGTGTTATCGTCGATAAACGGTTCCGCATAAATCGGGATTCCGTTGTATCCGGGCGCTTTGAAATCTCCGTCGGTGAGCGTTTCCACGTTGAGATGCGCCGCGTTCATCGAGTCGATGTACTTTCTTCTCATCGTGTAGGAAGAAAGAATCATATCGGGTCTGTCCGCGCCGTTTTCTTCCATTCTGTCGATTACGCTCTGCAACGTGCTTGCGTCCACCGCGCTTTCCGTGTATTCGGAAGGAAGCGCGTAACTGATAACCGAACGGGTGTTTCCGTAGAGGTTTACGCCGCCGCCCGTAAAAATGTAAGGTATTCCGTAAAGTTCGCATTTGTAACTTCCGCTTACGACCATAATCGCTCCTTCGGTAACGGTCGAGGGTACGCTCTTATCGACTTTAACGGTCTTTGCGGTTTTGTCAACGTAGGTTATCTTGCAACCGCCGAGAACCACCGCGTTGCCTACGATAAAGTCGACTACCATACCTTCGATAACGTTTCTCGTATGGTCTACGCTGACTATCTGCGTTCCCGCGCCAGCCGCGGTAAGGGTAGCGAGATTTCCGTCGCCGTTCTGGAAAAGCATTCTGCGGAGATTGAACTTCGCCGAATCGAGCAGGCTGTCCACTTCGTAGTTAAGCACGTCGATCGCTCCGCCTGCGCCGTCGGATACGCGGAGCAATTTGTCGCTGATTTCGAGGTTGCCGTAAATGTTGACGAGCGGAGCCTTGAAGTTAAGCAGGGTCGGCGCGCTCGAAGCGGGAAGATCGCCCGTTTCCGAAGAACACGCCACGCCGCCGTTTATCCCGAAACGACACGGAGCGATGATTTCTTTACCGTATACGTTGGTGCCGGATTTTACGACCTTTTTGTAAAATGCGCTTGTTTTTTCGTTGAGACAAGCGGATACAACGTCCAGATAAACCGAACGGAGAACCTTGTCCATACTTGTTACGTCTATCATAATTTATCTCCTTTTACTTTATTTGTTCGAAAATCGCTTTTGCGATTTCTCCCGCCTCCGCGACCGTAGTCGGTCGGTAAGGCGCGATTGCGGGGCTTTCACCCCCGGCCGGGAAGGCAACGGGCGCGTTGATTTTTTTGATTTTTTCAATGTAGCCGTTGATTACCGCTTCCCTGTTTTTCTCTTCGCTCAAAACCTTGTCCACGACCGCCGAATCCGCCGCCATCTGTTCGGGACTGAGCACCTTTTCGCTGAGTACGCCTATAAGCGAAAGTTCCATTCTTTCATTCGTCTCCGATTCCGCCCTGCGCGCCGCCTCGTCGATGAGTTCGGGAGAGACGTTGAATCTACGCGTAAGTTCCTGTTTCTGCTCCTCTATACTCCTGCCCGTTTCCCCGTAAGTTTTCTCGTATTCTTTGAGTCGCTGACTCCGTCTCGTGAACTCGCTTTCCAACGCGTTATACGCTTTAAGCAGTTCTTCCGGTCCGGAAAATTTTCCGTAGGAAGTCTCCGTAATTTTGCCGCCCTCGGCGGGATTAACGAAAGTTTGTTCCTGTTCCATAATAAATTCCTCCTGATTTTAAGCGTTTTTTGCCGCCGCTTCGCGGTGCGCCGCAACGTGCGCGGTCAAAATTTCTTTTTCCTTCTCTCCGACGCCTTCGCCCGAAATCAGATACGCGGTATGCTCCGCTACGTGTATCTCGTGGTCGTCGAATTCGCTTACCGTCGGTTTCTCGCTTCCGACCGCCTCGTTCTCTTTCGCCGCCCTGCCGCGGTGTAGTTCGTCTGCGTTGCGGGTCGTGGCAAATCCTTCGCATCCGAGCAATCTCAGAAGTTTCCTCTTGGATTCGTCGCTCACGTTCCCGTCTTTGTCCGCAAGCAGGTTCATTTCGTAAATGTCCTTGGCAAGTCCTCTCCGATCTCCTACGGAATTCGTCTGTCCGTCGTCGATATTGAAAACTATGTCGTCCGCCGAAATATCGCTCTCTCTGAACGCTTTGCTCTCGCCGTAAGACGAGTTCTCCGCCGCCGCAAGCCTTTCGTCGGTGGCAAACTGTTTGTAAATACGCAGAATTTTCGCCGCGACCGCTCTCTCCGCATTGCGGATACTCTCGGTCGTCACGCAGAGTCTTGCGTTGCTCTGTTCCATAATGATGTTCAGCGCGGTCCCGCTGTAATCCAGTCCCGTAAACGCGCCCGTAACGAGGAAGTCGCTTACGCCGCTTACCGTAACGAATTCTTTAAGCAGCCTGTCCTCTTCCTCTCCGAATTCGGGCGGAACCGACCCGAAATTGAGCATCTGCGGTTTGTCGCAACCCTGACGGTAAATGATAACCTTTCCGGGCGCGATACCCTCGTCTTCGAGGTCGTCAACGTCCACGCTGCCGTCTTCGGCGAGCAGAACTCCCGCCGTAAGTCGGTTGAAAAATTCCTGTTTACGGTTTTTTATCGCGTTGTACGCCCTCTGCAACGGTATCATACGCTCTACGAGGCTTCCGCCGAAAAACGACGCCGGCGCGGGTATGGATACCTGTCTTACGAAAGGAAATCCTCTGCGTCCGCCGCTCTCCGTTTCGTAGGGAAGTTCGCCGTCGTACAGAACTTTGTCCCCCGCCGCGATGAGCAATCTTCCGTTCGGGTGCGACGAATCGGGAAGGGAATACCTTTCCAGAACGAGGACGTATCCGTCTTTTTCCTTGCCGCAGGTAACCGAGCCGCCGTCGAAATCGCTTCCCGTGGTAAGCACGCCCGCGCTTTCATCGACTTCGATTTTCACTCCCCAGGCGTCTTCCACCGCTTCGACGGGATAAGCCTTGGCGTGAATAACGCTCCTGCACTCGTCGAAATCGCTCGCCGAAAGGCTGTCGGGATAAATTTCCTGCGGAGGACATACGATGACGGACACGTCGCCCTCCCTCGTCCCGTCGGCAGAAATCAACCTGCCTTTTTTCTTATCCCAGCAGATTTTATAGAACGCCGTACCGCAGATTTCCGCCCAGTACGCCGCTTTCTCCGCAAGGGCTTTGCAACCGTTTTCCTCGCGTGCGCTTTTCAGAAGCGCGGTTGCGAATTTTGCCGCCGCCACGTCCGACGGAGCGGAAGACGCGGGTACGTAACTTATATCGTCGGGCATTCGGTTGAACTTAGCCAGCCGCGCCTCGATAATAGGCGCGATATGGTTAAAAACCGACGTGCTTTGCCACGGATACCGTTTTGCCGAAGAGGAAATCGCGCCCGTGGGCAGACATTCCGCGTACTGATTGCCGTTGTAATAATTAAGGTTGATCAGCCACGCCCTTTCGAGTTCTTTCCTCTCCTCCGCGCGGCGCGCGTAGTCCGCTCTGAGTTCGATAATTCTTTCATCGATTTTCTTTTTGGAGTTCATTGATTTTTTCTCTCTCCTTCTTTTGATTTTTTCAATTCTTTAAGCAACCGTTTTTTCTCAGCCGCCAGTTCTTCGTTGCTCATTTTCGCAAGTTCGGAATCCTTTAACTCCATATACGCTTTAAGCGCGGAAAGGTCGGGCGGTATGTGTTTAACGGCGGTTTTTTCTTTGACGAGACGCTTGTTCCCGTCGTCGTCCACGACGTATTCGCGGTTGATTTCCTCAACGTCGTAGCCTTTTGCTTTCTTGTATAATACGTCCAGCATTATTTTCCTCCTCGCCTTGCCGCCGCAACGAGTTTACGATAGTTCTTTTCCACGTCGTCGGTGTCTTTTTTCGCAAACGGAGCGCGCGAGCGGCTCATAACGTAATATCTCAGTTCGTCCATCGCGTGATCGTCTCTTTTTACGGGCAAATCGTTGTTTCCCCAATAGTAACTTTTGATTTCCCGTATCATATTTACGCAATCGGCAAAAATGAATATCTTCGCGGGACGCGCGGCAAACACGGATTTTACCCGGCTTATTCCGCTGAACATATCCTTGTTTAATCTGCAATCCGCTTTGATACCGCGTTCGTAAAAGAGTTCCGCCACGCTTTTTACCGAACTTAACGTCCGTTGCGTAGCCGCGCTGTCCATAAGCGCTTCGAGATAGCCGTCGGGAGTACGTCTCCACCCGAGCCTGTCCGCGGTTTCTTTTATCTTCGCGGCGTGGTAATCGACATCTTTGCCCGCCTCGTAATGTTCTCCGACGACGTAAACGTTTCCGTCTCCGTCCGCGCAGTAAAAATGCGCGCTGAGCGGATTCCGTAATCCCGGGTCTATGCTGATTACGTCCTGCCACTCGAAAGGAACGTCGAAGGGTTCGATAACGTGCACCTCGGGTTCAAACTCGGGATACACAAGCCCTCCGCACGAACGGAAGTTTCCGTATCTCCTACTGTCGAGCGCGTCGGGCGAGAGACTTTCCGTCATTTCTCTGACTTCTTCGGGGTCGAGAAAGGGATTGTCTCCCCACTCCATCTTCACGTAGAACACCTCTTTCGATTGACGGCGATTGAGATAAATCTCGTCGTAAACCCAGGTGAGACCTTTAAGGGGAGTCATCGTGCCGAATAAATCCCCTTTTTTATCGAGAACACGCATACGGCATTCCTCGTATATATCCTGAGGCGGTTCTTCGTCGAACCACACGAAATCCAGGCTTGCACCCTGAAATTTTTCCCGTCCCTGATCGGCGGACTTGAAGCCTATTTTCGACAAGCCCCCGAACACGTTGCGGACCACTATCGTGTCGATGATTCCGACCGACGGATTGCCTTTCGCTCCCGTATGCATAATCACGTCCTCTATCCACTCCGGATTGAGATAGCGGAGGATTTTGCTCTGAGCGACATCGCGCTGAACTTCGTAACTTACGCTTACCACCCAACCGAAAACGTTTTCCCGATTCTGTCTGTACGGGTGAATTCCCCTCGCCATCCAGACCGCTTCCACCGCGCCGCACTCGGTTTTGCCGCTTCGGTTACCGCCGAAAACCCAACGGTTGCGTTTCAGGCATTTATGAAACTCCATCTGTTTCAGGTGCACCTTATCGCCCGTGTTGTATCGGGAAAGCGCGTCGTATTTTTCCCGCGTATCGAGCAACCGTTCTATTTTCCGTATACGGTAAATAAGTTCTTTTTCGTCATCCATCGGTTTTCCCGCCTCCGCCGGATATAATAACCGTACCCGCGGTCGCCGTTCGGTGAAAAACGGTAAATTTCGGCATCGTATTTACGAGCCGGTTACCGCCGTTTCCGACCGCATTCCGCCGCGAAAAAATTTTATTGACTTTTTTTTACCGAAATAATATACTTTGACTAAACGCGCCCGGAACGCGTAACGTGAAAACAATATGAAAAGAAAAATAATCCGACTAAAAGAAACCGACAGTACCAACGAATATATAAGGCGCAATATTTCCGCGTTCGGAAACGGAGATACGGTAATCGCTTCGCGCCAGACGGCGGGTAAAGGCACGTCGGGCAGAAGTTTTTATTCCCCCGAAAGCGGACTGTATATGAGTATCGCTCTCGTTTCCCCGAAAGAAGAACTCCTTCCATTCGTCACCCCCGCCGCCGCGGTCGCGGTCAGGAACGCGCTGAAAAAAGTCTTCGGCGCGGACGCGGCGATAAAATGGGTAAACGATATCCTAATCGACGGGAAGAAAGTTTGCGGAATTCTCTGCGAAAAAACGGAAAATACGGCGATAGTCGGCATAGGAATAAACCTCTCCGAACCCGAGGGCGGATTCCCCGAAGAGATAAAAGATATTGCGGGAGCGGTTCTCGCCCGAACCCCTTCTCCGCGCGAAAAGCGTAAACTCGTCCGCTCGGTACGGAAAAATCTGCTTACTCTTTTCCGCAAAGCGTCGGGCGAAGAGATAATCGAAGAATACGCCGCGCATTCCGCCGTACTCGGAAAACGCGTGGAAGTAACTCGAGGCGAAAACAAAACGGCAGGCACGGCGGTTCGTATCACGCGCGAAGGGTATCTGGCAATCGACGACGGAAAAGAAGAAATCGTCGTTTCTTCCGGTACGCTTCGGTTCATATAATTTTTATATTTTTTTTCGATAAATCGCAATTATTGCTCCGTAAAACGCGTTTATATGTTATAATGTATGACAAAACGGCGTTTATCCGAAAACCGTAAAGCGTTACGAAAAAAGCGGCGCGAACAATAATTATAAATAAGAGGAAAAATGATTACTTTACTTTCGAAAATTTTCATAAAAAACCGTAACGACGTAAACGACGCTAAAGTGCGCGAAAGTTACGGTATGCTTTGCGGCGTGGTTGGAATAGTTCTCAACGCCCTTCTTTCCGCGGCAAAAATCACGGTCGGCGCGCTTACGGGCGCGATTTCCATAGTAGCCGACGGCGTAAACAACGTGACCGACGCGGGAAGTTCGGTCATCACCCTTTTCGGATTCAGACTCGCCGCAAAACCGACCGACCCGAAACACCCTTTCGGACACGGCAGAATGGAGTATATTAGCGGACTTATCGTCGCGGTTATGATTATAGCCGTAGGCGCGGAACTCGCCATAAGTTCAATCGAAACGCTTATCTCCCCTCCCGATCTCAACATCAACGTCGCTTCCATGGCTATTCTCGGAGCGTCGGTCGCGGTAAAACTGTATATGGCGTTTTATAACTACGCCGTTGCGAAAAAGATTTCTTCCGCGGCGATGAAGGCGACGGGCGCGGACAGCATTTCCGACGCGGTAAGCACCACCGCCGTTCTCGTCTGCGCGATAATCGCGTTCTTCACGAATCTTTCTCTCGACGGATACGTAGGGCTTCTCGTTTCGGTGTTTATAATTTTCTCGGGCGTTAAGAGTATGATAGAAATAGTCAATCTTCTTATCGGAACGGCTCCCGACCCCGAACTCATCGAAGAAATAGCCGAATTCGTAAGACAATATCCCGCCGTTCGCGGAATACACGATCTCGTAATCCACAGTTACGGCGTGGGAAGAACCATGATTACTCTGCACGCGGAAGTGGACGCGAAATGCGATATAATGGAAGCGCACGACTGCATAGACAACATAGAACACGACCTCGGCGAAAGATTCAGGTGCACCGCGGTTATCCATATGGACCCCGTAGTGTGCGACGACCCCAAACTGACGCTTATACGCGATTCCGCGGAAAACATCGTAAAAGCGATAAACCCCGACTTTTCCATACACGACTTCCGTATGAACGAAGGTCCGACGCATACGAACGTAATTTTCGACCTCGTGCTTACTCACGACGCGCTGAAAAACGAAAAGGAAATAGTGAAAATCGTTTCCGACGGCGTAACCGCGCTCGACCCGACCTACCGTTGCGTGATAAACGTGGACACGCCGTACGTTCAGTCTCCGAAAAAAGAGTCGTCGCGTGGGCGTAAAAAATAGTTGTTGCAAAATAATCGTTTATATAGTATTATAATTTAGTATTTTTTTGACAAATGCAATAAACCGCGTTTTCGCGCGGGCAAAGCACGGAGAGTATTTATGAACGGACAGAACGTAAGAACGGGTGAAATTGTCGCTTTCGCCATATATTTTGCAATAGTTATCGCCGTAGGCATAGTTTTCTTTATCAAAGGGAAAAAAGACGTCGGCGAAAAGAGTTTCTTCCTCGGCGGAAGAAAAATGGGCGGTCTCGTCGCCGCGCTGAGCGCAGGCGCGTCGGATATGAGCGCGTGGGTTCTTATGGGTCTTCCGGGAGCGATATATCTCTACGGCGTCGGACAGATATGGATATCCGTCGGTCTTCTGATAGGAACGATTCTCGCCTGGTGCCTCGTCGCTCCGAGACTTCGCCGCTATTCCATTCTCGCAAACGATTCGATAACCATTCCTCAATATCTTACCAACAGGTTTTTCTCGAAAAGTCCGACTTTGCAGGTCGTCTGCGCGGTTATTTTCGTTATCGTTTACTGCGTTTACGGCGCGTCGAGCATAAACGCCTGCGGAACGCTGCTTAACGCCCTGTTCGGACTCGATCAGCGCATAGGAATGACTATCGCAACGGTAATAATTATCGCTTACGTTTTCCTCGGCGGTTTCAACGCAGTCTGCTGGACGGACTTTTTCCAGGGACTGCTTATGCTTGCGGCTCTTATGATTACGCCGATTATCGCCGCGGTTATGGTAAACGCGGGTAACGCCGCGGCTGCGCCGATTCTTCCCGAAAACTATTATAATCTCCTCTCTTCGGGTAAATTCGACTGGCAGAGCGTGGCAACCATTCTCACGGGATTGAGTTGGGGTCTCGGCTACTTCGGTATGCCTCATATAATCGTCCGTTACATATCGATAAAATCGGAAAAAGAAATGAAAAAATCCCGTATTATCGGTATCGGTTGGATAACGATAATCCTCATTATGGCTTCGCTCGTAGGAATAATAGGCAGACAGTACCTCGGCGATACCGTAACCTCGAACAGCAATCAGGTATTCGTGGTAATGGCAAGAAAACTCTTCCCCGCGTTTATCGGCGGTATCATTATTTCCTCTATAATCGCCGCGAGTATGAGCACCGCGGATTCGCAACTTCTCGCAGGCTCAAGCGCGTTCGCTTCGGACGTATATAAAACGACGATAAAGAAAAACGCAAGCGACAAAGAGATTATGTGGGTCGGCAGAATAGTGGTCGTAATCATCTCCCTCGTCGCTTTCGGTATCGCTATGCTCGGTTCGGGAGAAAAACCGATAGTCCCCGCATTCAGCACGATAATGAGCCTCGTCTCCGCAGCCTGGGCGGCGTTCGGCGCGGCGTTCGGACCGGTAATACTTCTCTCCCTGTATTGGCGCAGATTCAACTATAAAGGCGCGGTCGCCGGCATAGTAACGGGTTTCGTCGTCGATATACTGTGGATGTTCCTGTTCAACTACGAGTATTATTCGGGCGTAAGCGCGATTTACAACACGGGACTGTATGAAATTATCCCCGGATTTATTATGGGTATGGTCGCGGCGATAGTCGTATCTCTCGTAACAAAAGCGCCCGACGAACGCGTTACCGCGTTGTTCGACAAAGTGAAAGCCTCGCGTTCCGTGGAAACCGAATAAAATAAGCCTTTTCAGGGAGAATTTTATTATGAGAAAAAAAATCGCGGTTTTGTTGTTTACGGTCGCAATCGTACTTACGGCGGCGTTTTCTCCCGTCGCTACGTTTGCGTTTGCCGAAGAAGCAACCTACACCGTAAAATACGTTTCGGACAGAGGCGAACTCACTTCCGTCGAAGTAATCGCGGGTTCCCCGATCGAATCGTTTATCGGCTATCGGGAACTTATCGACAGTCGCCTTTACTCGAGAGACGAACTCGAAGGACAAAAACTCTCGTTTTACGTCGGCGACACGGATACTCCGTTCCCTCTTCCCTATACGGTAAATTCGGACACGGTAATACGCGTAGTAGTCGAACCGACCACGGAAAAAGTAGTTTATACTTACGCGTACGGTCTCGGCGAAACCGAACGGCACGAATACGAAATCGGTTCGCGCGTAACCAAACCGACTACCGTAGGCGATTTTTCCGTCGTTAACGATATTTTTTATACCGACGAAAATCTCAACGTGTTCGCAGAATTCGCCGAATACGCGGAAAAAGACGTAACGTATTATCCTCTGCTCGACAAAACGGTCAGTTTTACCCTCAACGGAGAAACGTATACCTGCAGATACGGCGCGTCGGTTAAAACGACGGTAAACACGGGAACTCACGGAGTAAAAGCGGTTTACACCGACGAAGAAAAAACTTCCGAATACGTTCTTCCCGTTCTGGCTCCGATAGCCTTGTACGGCGACTTCGTCCGCACGCATTACGCGGTGACTTTCTCGGACGGCGTTTATAATACGGTAGTGTATATCCCGATAGAAGAACCCGTCCTGTCCGAAAAAGATTTTCCGAAAGGAATGGGCGACGTAGCCGAATGGAGAATAGACGAAACGAAAAAAATCGATTTTCCGATAACGATAAACGACGATATCACCCTGCACGCGTCCAACGGGCTGAACAATCCGATTACCGAAACCGACCGTATATTATTATATTGCGCGGGCGCGGCTCTCCTGCTTATGGCAGGGTGGGGAGCGATTTACGAACACCGTAAAACCGTAAAAAAACGCAAGATAGAGGCGGAAATCCGCGCGGCAGGCAAACAGGAAACGCCCGACGAAGGGACGAAAAACGAAGATAATACGGAAAATCCCGTCGACGCCGAGAAAGAAACCGCGTCGAAAAAGCGAAAAAAGTAGAATTCAACGTCAAAAAACGACATACGGGCAACGCGTTACCGCGTTGCCTTTTTCGACATATTTTTCGGAAACTAATTTATAAATTCGCAGAAAGGGTATTGACACCGACATATTATTCATTCATAATGGTAGTGGGGGAAGCGGCGGATTTTCGCAAAAAAAACATCTCACGGTACAAAAGAGCAACGATTGCGTTTATTGAAAAATTTGATTAACAAAAATCAAAAGGAGGTGAGCCGATAAACGTTTTTTCTTAAAAGTAACTATTCCTTTCCCCCGTGCATATTCATTTTAAGGAGGTATCGTATGCTTTTTCGTAAAAAAATAACGCGACTAGCGTTTGCGGCGTTTATCGCCGCGATGTCCTTCTCGATGTTTGCCGTGGGTTGCTCGCAAAAGAACGCCGAGCCTTACGGCGAATTCAGGCTCTCGCTGTCCCTCGATTATCGGCTGAGCGACGAATTAACCGATAAAGTCGACGGCACGACTCAATTCCTTGCTTCGAGAAGCATAAGCCTGCCCGACAAGCCCGTCTGCAAACTGTACGACGTAAAATCCGTCGACCGCGACGAAATCGTATACGTTACCGACGATACGCAAACGGCGGAAAATGCGGTAATCACCACGAAATGGCTGTATTACAGCGCTTTGATTGCGGACGTAATCCAAGAGCCGGTCGATTCGTCTGACGTCTCGGCAGGTTCCTCTGTCCCCGTACTTGAAGTAAACGATTTATTCGCCTTATACCGAATGATTTGCGACGATTATTGTATTGAAAAAATCAATATGATGCCCCTTCTGCTCCGAAGCGACCCCAAATACGACCTGGAAGAAGACGTGGTGCCTTACGGCGTTTCGATCGGTTTCCACCTA
>JBJETX010000063.1:0-5248 GCA_051883535.1 Christensenellales bacterium
GCTCGGAGGAAAGGGCGTTATTTCCGTCCTCAGCAACGTCGTGCCGAAGAAAACGGTGGAGATGTGCGACAGATTTTTCCGCGGCGACGTAAAAGGTTGCGCCGCTCTGCAGTATGAGATGCTGCCGCTTATTCACGCTCTGTTCTCGGAAGTAAACCCGATTCCCGTAAAGTCCGCTATGCACGTAATGGGATTCTGCGACAATAATATCAGATTGCCTCTTACCGAACTCGAAGAAAAGAACAAAAAAGTGCTTTTTGAAGAAATGCGTAAAAACGGAGTCGCGTTCTGACGTTTTTCCGATTATGTATTTTCGGGCTGCCTGTACGGGCAGCCCGTTTTTAACGGGCGAAAGTTCAGCCGAAGTGTTTTTTCACTACTTTTTCTATAATTGCGACGAAACCGTACATTCCTCCGGCGAGAACGCAGAGTATTACCGTACTTGCCATTACGAGGTCGAGTTGGAAGACCTGCGCGCCGTAGACGAGCAGATAGCCGAGACCTTTCTGCGAACTCAGGTATTCTCCCAATATACTCCCTATCCAACTCAGCCCGACGTTTATTTTCAGCACGGAAATAAGCGTGGGGATGTTGGCGGGGACGACGAGTTTCGTCAGAATTTTGAATTTGCTTGCCTTCATCGATTGAAGAAGCATTATTTTCTCTTTATCCACGCCGATAAATCCCGAAAGCATACTGATAATGGTTATTATGACGCATATAAGTACCGCCATAAAGATTATCGCTTTCGCGCCCGTACCCATCCAGACGATGATAATCGGACCGAGCGCGATTTTCGGCAGGGAATTGAGCGTAATCAGGTACGGTTCGAGGACGTCGCGCATAGATTTACTCCACCACAGCGCGATTGCCACGATACTGCCGAGAACGGTTGCGATGACGAACCCGAGAACCGTTTCGTAAAGGGAAGCGGCGATGTGAGGGAAAAGATTGTCGTCGCGGTAGAGTTCGCCTATAAGACGAATTATTCTCGACGGAGAAGAAATGATAAACGGGTCGATTATGCGGAAATAAGCGACCAGTTCCCATACTCCGAGTAGAGCGGCGAGCAGACCTATTCTGCACGCCCATATTATCGCGCCGCGAATTTTAAGTTTTTTCAGATAACGTTTGTGTTCCGCAGTCATGTTTATCCTCCAATAATTTCCAGATGATTTCGAAGTATTTGCCGAAATCGGGGCTTTCTCTGCGTTTCAGGGGAGAAAGTCTTTTGTCGATGTTTACTTCCACCGTTTGCAGAACGTGAGCGGGGCGGCGGGTAAGGACGATTATTTTATCGCACAGAGAGATGCATTCGCTTATGTCGTGACTTACGAGAACCGCCGTCTTTTTTTCCTGTTTGATAATCGAATACACGTCGTCGCACACGTTGAGGCGCGTCTGAAAATCCAGGGCGGAGAAGGGTTCGTCGAGAAGAAGAACGTCGGGGCGCAGAACGAGGGTCCTTATGAGGGCTACGCGCTGACGCATTCCGCCGGAAAGTTCGGACGGGTGTTTTTTCAGTACGTCTCCGAGACCGTATTTTTTCAGAAGGGATATTCCGTGCGCGGCGTTTTCTTTATTCTTCGTCCCCGTGATTTCCAGTCCGAGCATTACGTTTTTTTCTATGGTACGCCATTCGAACAGTTGATCGCGTTGCGGCATAAGCGCGATTTTCCGCGACGAGTGTTCAAGAGGAGCGCCGCGAAGAAGTATCGAACCTTCTTCGGCAGGATAAATTCCTGCCAGAAGGTTGAGAATAGTGGTTTTGCCGCAGCCGCTCGGTCCGACCAGTCCTACGAATTCGCCTTCTTCGACGGAGAAGGAAATCGAATCCAACGCTTTGGTTTCCCGTTCTTTACTGTGATAGGTAAAGTTAAGATTTTTCAGTTCGAGTATTTTCATTTTTTATCTCCGATAAGGCATTTATTTTATTTGAGCACGGAGTCGAGAACGGAATTGTCCACGACTTCGGCGTAAGGAACTTTCGCTTTTATCGTGCCTGCGCGGAGCAGAACGTTTTGCAGGTGAGAGAAACTATCTTCCGTCATATAAGGAATCTCCGGCCAGGCGTCGATACCGACGTAACTTGCGACGGCTTTTTCGATAAGAACGAGATCCGTGGAAGAAAAACTCGGAGCGATCGCGCGGGCAATTTCCGCGGCGTTGTGTGAATGACAGTAATTCACGCCTTTAACGATTGCGCGCATAAAGTTTTCCACGGTTTCTTTATTGTCCCCGATGTACTTTTCGGTAGCCATAAAACAGGTATAAGCGATATTGCCGACTTCTTTGCCTACGCTTGCGACGATATAGCCTTTGCCTTCGGCTTCATATTGGCTTGCGTTGGGTTCGAACATAGTGCAGTAATCGCCTTTGCCGCCCTCGAAAGCCGCGGTTATGAGGTCGAACTGAACGTCGTAGTTGATGTTGACGTCGGTTCCGTCCGTGAGTCCGTTCTGCGCAACGGCGTATTCGAGACACATTGCGGGCATACCGCCTTGCCGTCCGCCGATGATTTCCTTGTTGCGTAAATCCGTCCACGCAAAGTCCTTTCGTTCGGTTCTGCCGATAAGGAAAGACCCGTCTTTCTGCGTAAGTTGACCTATTATTTTCGCCGAATTGGAACTGCCCTGCGCCTTTACGTATACGGAAGTCTCCGGGCCGAGAAGCGCAACGTCGGCGTTGCCGCTTATAAGCGCGGTCATACTCTTATCCGAACCGCCGCCGTTCGTAAGGTCTATTTTTATGCCGTTTTCTTCAAAATAGCCTTGATTTATCGCAACGTAGAAAGGCGCGTAAAAAATCGAATGAGTGACTTCGTTGACGCGCACCGTTCCCGTTTCCGTTTTCTCGTTGCAGGCGACGAAGCAGAAACAACCGAGAACCGCTATCGCCGCCGCAAGAAAGAGCGTAAGAATTTTTTTCATTTATTAACCTCCTGTTTTGCTTTCCCTTTCGGATAGCCTATATTACATTCTTATGTGTCCGCGCTCGTCGGGTGCTACCGCTTTTTCCGTCGAGGACATGTCGCGCGTCGGTGAAGAAAAGGGATTTTATTCAGAAAAGTTTAATTTTTTTATTATTAAATAATAACGGGACGAAATTGCGCCGCAGAGTTGAAAACGACGGTTATGTGTGCTATAATAATTCCCGGCTGAAAATGAAGTCACTATATATGGTTAATAAAGTATATAAAATAATTGTATTTATTGCTTTCTTTTCGACGGCGTGGCTTGCGGCGTGCGCGGCGTTTTTTTTACCCGTTGCCGCGGAGCCTGATTTTTGCGCTTTCGCTTCGGAAACTCCCGTCGTAACCGAATCCGTTAAAGGCAGTTATTTCAAGGTTGTGGACGGAACCACTCCCGTAGTAGAGGAAAAAGATTACGTAGTCGGCGGTTACGCGTCGAACGTAACGGTTACTTTCTCGGTTTCCACGGATTTTTACCTTCTTACTTATAGCGTTGACGGAGCGACCGTCGAGGACAGAATAACGGAAACCCCCGTCGGCGGAAAGGTGATTTTCGTCGCGGACAAAACCGGCAGATACGTCCTGACTTGCGCGGCGTACGAAACGGCGACGGACGAAAATCCGACGGGAAGCGCGACGGCGGAGTTTCTCAACGACTCAGACGCGCCTGCGGCGAGCGGTCCCGCGGTCGGAGAAACGGGCGAATGGAAAAGAACGGGACAGGATTACGTCGCAACCGTGGATTGGGGAGTTTTCGCCGACGCGCGAAGCGGAATAGGCGCGTTGGTTTACAGGTTTGCTTACGACGACGGAACGTATTCCGAAGTTTACGAAGTGAATTTGTTGACGGCGGGCAAAACCGAACTTACGGTAAAACGTAAATGTACCATGCAGGTCGTGTGTGTGGACAAAGCGGGGAACGGATTTGCGCAGACTTACGAGTTCGACCGGTTCGACGACTACGCGCCGCCGATGCCCGTTTACGAGATTACTCCCGCGCCGGGAGAGGGCGTTTACGCGCAGAGATATGAGATTAAAGCGGAATTTTTATCCGATAACGGCGGAAGCGGACTGAAAGACGTGCAGTCGTATTCGATTAACGGCGAAACCTACCGTTTCGAAGCGAAACCGCCGATACCCGAATCGATAATTCTCGACAAACCTATCGATTATACGGTAAGACTTTACGCTACGGACAATGCCGGCAACGTCTCGCAGACCGTGGAAATAAAAATTCCGTATTCGGCGTTCGACGTCACCCTGCCCGAGGTAAAAGAAGTTACGAGGCAGATTGATTTGTCGGATAAAAACGGATTCTGCCGCGTTACGGTAAACGCGAACGATAAAAACGAGAGCGGAATAGCAAGCGTGGTAAGCGAAGACGGAAAGGTCGTGTTTTCCAAAGCGGCGCAAGGCGCGGCGGATTTGTACTCGGCGCGTTTCGATTGCTACGGTTTCGGCAAAGAACTGTGCGTTATTGTCACCGATAACGTGGGAAACAAAACGCGTTACGTCGTCGCTTTTCCGTATTTTTACGACGCAGATGTAAGCGAAGCCGTGCGGAAATGCGTGGAAAAACTGCGCAAGACGGATTTAACGGCGTATACCGACGCGGCGGCAAAAAACGTAAACGACGCGCTGAACAAGGCTAATCTGCTTCTTTCGTTGGATAATTCGACGAAAACCGAAATATTGAACGCGGTGGCGACGATTACGGAACTGATAGATAAAACCGTAACCGCTTCCTACGAGATAGAATCCGTTCCCGAATATGCGTCGGCGAATATTACTCTTTCGCTGACGGAAAGCGATTTTTCGGCGTATCCGAAAGGTTCGGTCGTCAACGTGGTTTTGTCAGGACGCGAGGGGGACGAAAGAGATTACGTCGAGATCGCGGGATTCAAACGCGGGTTTACGGACTTTTTCTCGCTTACGGTTAAGATAAACGGGGAAACGCCCGTTGCGCCGCTTGCCGAAGGAATTTACGTAGGAATGAACAAGCCTTCGGCGTATTACGACAGAGAAGTGGCGATTATCGACGCCGCTACGGGCGAAATCGTGACTACGGAAGTAAAGAACAACCGCATTTTCTTTACGATAAAAGGTGACTCCGATTACGTTCTCGTAGTAAGCGGAGGCAAAGCCGTTACGAGCGGTACGGAAAGCGTTAAGACGATTACGGTTTTCGGTAAGGAAATGAAATTGTCCGTGTTTCTCGGGATTGTCTGCGGAACGTGCGGAGGGTGTCTCGTGATAGTAGCGGCGTTGCTGATTTTT
>JBJETX010000064.1:0-5247 GCA_051883535.1 Christensenellales bacterium
TGGAAATCAAGAATTATTTGCGTGTTATCGGAAATAGGTACTATGCGTTACAGTGCGCTACGTTCTGAAATGGCAAATATAACGGACGCCGTTCTTGCCGCCACGTTAAAAGAATTGATAATCGACGATATTGTGGAACGTAATCAATTTGACGAAATACCACCGAGAGTTGAATATTCTTTAACCGAGAAAGGGAAATCTATTGTTCCTATTTTACAAAGTATTTGCAAATGGTCTGGTATATACTATAATGAAGAAAGCGAACGCCCACTCAAACACTGTCAGAAATGCAATTACAAAACTTATAGATTTAAATAAGAAAAGGATTTAAGTTTCTTTAAAGCCTATTTTAGACGCTATGTTTGATTGGGGGACAGAACACAAGGCAAGTTTATAAACCAAAAGGTTTCCTTTCGTCACATTGAACGAAAGGAAACCTTTTTTCTTACGAACTTACTATTCGCTTATATTGAATTTAATTCTTCTTCTAATTCCTTACGAATATCTAACTAATCGGGCGCACGTTGTTTTTTTGATTGAATAAAGAAAAGTTAAATTATCCAACGGATTTCTTCGGGTTTATCGAGGTGAAGTTCGCCCCATTTGCCGTTTTTCTTTACTCTGCATTCACCGTTGATTACGGGCGTTCCCGCGTCGAATTTGAAGTCGATTACCGTTTCGCCCTGCGCGTTGATATATCCGCAATGTTCGCCTTTGAATACGCAGGCGACTCCTTCGCTGAACGAAGTGGCGCAGTCGTAAACGATGGGAATTATCTCTTCGCCTTCACGGTTGATAAAACCGAATTTTTCGTCTTTCTGAACGCAACAAAGTTCCTCTTTGAACGAGAACACCTCGTCGTATACGGCAGGAACCGCCATATCCTTGGAGTTGCGGTCGCGGAACCCCCAAAGTCCGTTTTTGTTGATTTTGACGTAACGGTCGGGTTCGTCTTTGACGACGGTTTTTACGGGACGAGGAGGCTTTTGCGGAATAGTAGTCATAACGTACGGCGCGTCTTTTGCCTTAGGTTTTTTGTCGCGTTCGTTCTGAACGTTCGCCTGAGGCGATTGCCGGTTGCCGTTTCGGTTATCCTGCTTTTGCGCTTTTCCCTGATTCTGCTGCGGTTTCGCTCCGCGTTCGGGCGTTTCCGAGGGTTGCGACGCTTCGCGCGGCTCTTTTACCGGCGTGGGTTTAAGAAAGAGATTTCTCTTCTTTACCGCGGCTTTGACGTCGAGCAGGTTCTTTTTATTGAACTTGCATATCTTATAAAAATCGGTTTCGCACCTGCGGAGAACGTCGCCTACGGTCGTCACGTTCGCGCCGAGAAGGAGAGAAGAAGTCTCTTCTCTCAGCGATAAATTCGTTACGGGTTCGGCGAGAACCGCGTCGGGAAACGGCGGTTTGTATCCGTCGGGCTTAGAATGCTTTTTGTTATGAAAACGCCTTTTGTCGGTCATTATATTCTGGCTACTCCGCTGTCTCTTGCAGCCTGCGCTACCGCGGCGGCTACGGTCGGACCTACGCGTTTATCGAACGCTTTCGGAATGATATAATCGGGCGCGAGTTCTTCGTCGGAGACGAGGGAAGCGATTGCTTTCGCGGCTGCGATTTTCATTTCTTCGTTAATGTCTTTCGCGCGTACGTCCAACGCTCCGCGGAAGATACCCGGGAACGCGAGCACGTTGTTGATCTGGTTGGGATAATCGCTTCTGCCCGTTCCTACTACCGCCGCGCCTGCTTCGATAGCCTTGTCGGGCATAATTTCGGGAACGGGGTTTGCCATAGGCATTACGATCGCGCCTTTGTTCATACTCTTTATCATTTCGGGCGTTACCATATTCGGTGCGGAAACGCCGATGAAGATGTCCGCGCCTTTCATAGCGTCGGCAAGAGTACCCGTCTTGAAAGAACGGTTGGTAAAGGACGCTATTTCTGCTTTCGCAGGGGCAAGACCTTCGGTCTTTTCACAGATTATACCCTTTCTGTCGCACATTATTACGTCCTTGATGCCCATTGCGATAAGGAGTTTGGCGATAGCGACGCCTGCCGCGCCCGCGCCGGAAAACGCCGCCGTGCAGTCGGAAAGTTTTTTGTTGACGACTTTGAGAGCGTTGATTATCGCCGCGAGGCAAACGACCGCCGTACCGTGCTGATCGTCGTGGAAAATCGGAATGTCCGTGCATTCTTTAAGTTTGCGTTCGATTTCGAAACATCTCGGAGCGGCTATGTCTTCGAGGTTTACGCCGCCGAAACTGCCGCTTATCAGTTGTACGGTGCGGACGATTTCGTCTACGTCTTTGCTCTTTATGCAGAGAGGGAACGCGTCTACGTCGCCGAACGCTTTGAACAGAACGCATTTGCCTTCCATAACGGGCATACCCGCTTCGGGTCCGATGTCGCCGAGACCGAGAACCGCCGTGCCGTCGGTAACGACCGCGACGAGGTTCCATCTGCGGGTGAGTTCGTAACTCTTGTCTACGTCTTTCTGAATTTCGAGACAGGGTTGCGCTACGCCGGGAGTGTATGCAAGGCTGAGTTCGTCTTTATTGGACACCGAAGCGCGGGGAACGACTTCGATTTTTCCTTTCCATTGATAATGTAATTTTAACGATTCTTCCGAGTAATTCATTTTTATAATCTCCGTTTATTTTAGATTGAGGATTGACGAGTTATTTTTCCCACGGGAAAACGTATTGCGTAAGACCGTATTCGTCGCGGACCGCGCTCATTTCTTTCTGAACCGCTTCGTTAATCGGAACGCCGCTGTTCTTTCTTTCCTGCCATACGAGGTATTCTTTTTCTCCTGCGGAATAAATGTGGTCGCAACCGGGAGCCTTTTTGGAAGCGCGTACGGCGCGGATAATGTCTCCGGTCTTTTTGCGGCAGACGTCTTCTCCGAGGAAGTGGTCGGTGTCGATTGCGATGAAGAAATGTCCGAGGTGATAAGGAACTTTTTCACCGTTTTCGCCAACGCCGTTAAGGGCTTTTCCGTAGTTGCCGTCCTGCAGAACCGCGCTCAGGAGTTCGACTATCATAGCGTAACCGTAACCTTTGTATCCGCCGAGAGATTCGCCGATACCGCCGAGGGTGGTAAGAGCCGCCGTGCCCTGACGAATCTTTTTAAGCGCGACGCCCGCGTCGCCGGAAACGGGATTGCCGTCGCTGTCGATTATCGTGCCGGGGTGAACGTCTTCGCCGATTCTTTCGTAATATTCGATTTTACCGTTCTGCGTTATCGAAGTGGCGCAGTCGATGAGGAAATCGAATTCTTCGTCGGAAGGAATACCGACGGTAAGGGGGTTCGTACCGAACATACCTTCGACGCCGAAAGTGGGAGCGACCGAAGGACGGGCGTTGGTACCCGTGATACCGATACAACCGTGTTTGCACGCCATAGTGGGATAGTAACCCGCGATACCGTAGTGGCAGGAATTGCGAACGACTACCATACCCATACCGTACTGTTTCGCTTTCTCGATAGCGAGGGACATCGCTTTATATCCGATAACCTGTCCCATTCCGTCGTGTCCGTCGACGACCGCCGTCGTGGGCGTTTCTTTGACGATTTCGAAATTGGTGACGGGGTTCTGAATACCGGCCTTTATACGGTCGATATAGATGGGTTTGAAACGGTTGCAACCGTGGCTCTCGATACCGCGTCTGTCGCTTTCGAGCAGAATATCGGTGCAGATTGCGGCGTCCTCGCGAGGAACGCCCGCTCCGACGAACGCGTCGGTAATAAAGTCGTTGGCTGTTTTCCAATCAAGTATCATTTTAGGCATAACAAAAACTCCTTGTGTAAAAAATCGAAATATGTTTACGGGAAAAACCCGTACTATCGGAAATGATACCACTTTACGGCGGCGTTTGTCAAGTTAATAAATAAATATAATAATATATATCAATATATCCCGCAAAGCGGAAAACCTCGGAACGAGAACAAACGAATAACCGCCGCTTCGGTGCTTTTATCGCAGGAAACGGCGGTTTGGGTAGCCGTAAAGGCTAAAAACAGAACCGATTTATCAGTTTGCGAATTTGTCGTTGACGGAGTAGAAGACGGGATTACTCAGTTGCGCGATTACGGTTTTATACTCGCTTGAGTTTTCGTCCATGGAAACGCCCGTCGAAAGCAACCTGTCCGCTTCGGTTTCCACGTAACCGACTACGTTAAGCGTGAGATAAGGCTCCGCGTCGTCCTGTCCCGAATATAGATTGAGTTTTCCCATACGGGACGAATCGAATCCGATTGCGCCGTATCTGTACAGCGCGGCGGCGGTGAGTTCTCCGCAATACTTATAGCAAAGAGGTTCCGACATTATTACGCTTTCCGCAAGTCCTTTTTTATCCGTGAGAGAGTAAAGCGGTTTGTCGTAATCGCTCGCGTCCCCTTTGGCGTAGGAGGCTTTGTTGATAAGGGATATCGGATTGAGATTTATTCTTTCCATACAGTATTCGTCGCTTATTATAGAGTTGGCTACGTTGAAATCGGTGACGTAAACGCCCGCGACGTCCCTGTTTTCGTAAAGGGAATACAGATACATCCATTTGCTCGTGACGACGGCGTTTTGTACGTTTTCGTAGTCGTTTACGGTATAAACCGCGTTATCGGGCAATGCGTACCGATTGTATATTTCCACGCCGGTTTTCGCGCTGTAATAGGAAGCGAACGCCACGTTGCGCCCGAACGCGTCTCCGCCCGATTTTTGAACGGGGTAGACCGCTTCGAGAACTTCGTCGGAGAACTCGAAAAACATTTTCTGATCGATATACCCTTCGCCGCATTTTTCAGGTTTCGGACTGCAGGAAGTCAGAAGTCCGAGAGACAGTAACGTCGCTATGATAATCGTGACGATTGCGATTCGTTTCGGGAAAACGGATTTTGTAAATGTTTTTTTCATAATAATTCCTCCTTGTATACTTCGTTAAGACCGATCTGCGAGAAAATTTCCGTCGAGCGAGTAGAAGACGGGATTGCCAAGTTGCGCGATTACGGTTTTATACTCGTCTGAGTTTTCGTCCATAGAAACGCCCGTCGAAAGCAACTCGTCCGCTTCGGTTTCCACGTAACCGACTAACGTTACGGTCTTCGGTTCGTCGCCGTAGATGGAGATTTCCACGGGTTTCTTTTCAAGAACGGCAAGATCTATCATTCCGTAGCGGACAAACGCCGCAGCCGTTACCGCGCCGTAATAATTGCTGTTGCAGGCAGGTTCTTTTTTTATGATTTCGGTGAAGGAAGAA
>JBJETX010000065.1:0-5134 GCA_051883535.1 Christensenellales bacterium
CGTCTGCGTATATTCTTTTTTTACAAAAGGTCTTTTCTGCGATTGTTGTTCAAAAACCCTTTTATACTGTTTTTTGGGTTTTTCCTTATTATCTTCGGAAAACGCCGTTCCGACGGAAGAAGTGATCCCCTGCAGAATGGCTCCGGCGAATTTATTGCCCGTCTTGGTTGCTTCCTGCGGCTTTTCTTCCGCTACGCTGCTTCCGCTGTCGTTAAAAATTACCTTTGCCGCGCTCTTCGGCGGTCTCCCTTGTCTTTTTTCGCTCTGTCCGTTTTCTCCTATCTGGGTAGACGGGTGCGGATTATTTGCTATTTTTTCGCAAATTGCGTTTACGAGATCGTTTTTTTTCATTGAAGTGGGACTTTTTACTCCCATCGTCCTGCCGATAATCCTCAGTTCATACAACGGCATCGAATTGAGCGTTTCGGCGTTGTATCTGGAATAGTCGTATACGTTCATAAATTTATATATTCCTCCGATTTTATCGAAATTATTTGCCGATTTGAAAAAATATCTTTTATTTTATCCGATTCTTCTTAAAATAATCTATGCTAATATATTATTGACAATCTGTAAGACATATGTCTGAAAAAATAACGGATAAAAATGTTTAAGCACGTCGAAAAACGACGATTTTTGTCTTTGTTTTGTTTGTTGTCGGGACGCCCGACGGGCGTCCCGACGATTTTAATCGTTGATTATTTATTTCTTTGCTTAATTGCCGCCTGAGCCGCCGCAAGTCTCGCTATCGGCACTCTGAACGGAGAGCAGGAAACGTAAGAAAGTCCGATCTTGTTGCAGAATTCGATAGTAGAAGGATCTCCGCCGTGTTCACCGCAGATTCCGAGGTGCATATCGGGACGAACGCTTCTTCCCATCTTAGCGGACATCTCCATAAGTTTACCTACGCCGACCTGATCGAGTTTAGCAAACGGGTCGTTTTCGTAAATCTTGGTGTCGTAGTAAGCGTTGAGGAATTTGCCTGCGTCGTCACGGCTGAATCCGAACGTCATCTGAGTGAGGTCGTTGGTTCCGTAGCAGAAGAATTCGGCTTCTTTCGCAATTTCGTCAGCGGTAAGCGCGGCTCTCGGGATTTCGATCATCGTACCGACTTCGTATCTGATTCCTACGCCCGCTTTGGTGATTTCTTCGTCCGCAACGGCGACTACGATGTCTTTAACGAACTTGAATTCTTTTACGTCGCCTACGAGAGGTATCATGATTTCGGGAAGGACTTTCCAGCCGGGATGTCTCTTCTGAACGTTGATAGCCGCTTTGATAACCGCTCTCGTCTGCATCTTTGCGATTTCGGGATAAGTAACGGTAAGACGGCATCCTCTGTGTCCCATCATAGGATTGAATTCGTGCAGTCCGGCGATGATATTCTTGATCGCTTCGACGGATTTGCCCTGAGCCTCCGCGAGTTTCTTGATATCCTCTTCTTCGGTGGGAACGAACTCGTGAAGCGGCGGATCGAGGAAACGAATGGTAACCGGGCATCCTTCCAACGCTTCGTAAAGCGCTTCGAAGTCGCTCTGTTGCATGGGTTCGAGTTTGGCAAGCGCCTTTTCTCTTTCTTCAACGGTATCCGAGCAGATCATTTCGCGGATAGCCTCGATTCTCGTTCCTTCGAAGAACATATGTTCCGTTCTGCAAAGTCCGATACCTTCCGCTCCGAGTTCACGCGCTTTCTTCGCGTCGCGGGGCGTGTCGGCGTTGGTTCTTACCTGCAGTTTGCGATATTTGTCAGCCCATACCATTATTCTGCTGAATTCTCCGATAATAGCGGCGTCTACGGTAGGAATGATTCCGTCGTAAATGCAACCCGTGGAGCCGTCGATGCTGATCGCGTCTCCTTCGTGGAATTCTTTTCCGGCAAGGGTGAATTTCTTGTTTTCTTCATCCATAGCGATAGCCGAGCAACCGGAAACGCAGCAGGTTCCCATTCCGCGCGCTACGACCGCCGCGTGGCTGGTCATACCGCCTCTTACCGTAAGTATACCCTGAGCGGCTTTCATACCTTCGATATCTTCGGGAGAGGTTTCCAGTCTTACGAGAACGACTTTCTTTCCTGCTTTCTTCCATTCTTTTGCGTCTTCCGCGGTAAATACGATTTGTCCGCAAGCCGCGCCGGGAGAAGCCGCGAGCGCTCTCGCAAGAGGTTTGGCGTTCTTCAACGCGGTCGCGTCGAACTGAGGATGCAGAAGCGTGTCGAGGTTACGCGGGTCAATCATAAGAACTGCCTGTTCTTCGGTAATCATTCCTTCGTCTACGAGGTCGCAGGCGATTTTGAGCGCGGCTTTTGCCGTTCTCTTTCCGTTACGGGTCTGCAGCATATAAAGGTGTCTGTCCTCGATGGTGAATTCCATATCCTGCATATCGTGATAATGTTTTTCGAGTTTGTTGCAGATTGCGTTGAACTGATCGAAAACTTCAGGCATGATTTCCTGCATTTTCGCAATCGGCATAGGCGTTCTTACGCCGGCAACGACGTCTTCGCCCTGTGCGTTCATAAGGAATTCGCCCATAAGTTTCTTTTCGCCGGTAGCGGGGTCGCGGGTAAACGCAACGCCGGTTCCGCTGGTCTCGCCCATGTTTCCGAACGCCATCATCTGAACGTTGACAGCCGTACCCCAACTGTAAGGAATATCGTTGTCGCGGCGATAAACGTTTGCTCTGGGGTTATCCCACGAACGGAACACCGCTTCGATAGCGGCAAAAAGTTGTTCCTTCGGATCGTCGGGGAAATCGACGCCGATTTTCGATTTGTATTCCGCTTTGAACTGATCGGCAAGTTTTCTGAGGTCGTTCGCGTCGAGTTCGATATCCTGCGTAACGCCTTTTTCTTCTTTCATTTTGTCGATGAGTTGTTCAAAATATTTTTTGCCTACTTCCATAACGACGTCCGAGAACATCTGGATAAATCTGCGATAGCAGTCCCACGCCCAACGGGGGTTATTGGATTTTTTGGCGATAACTTCTACGACTTCTTCGTTAAGTCCGAGATTGAGAATCGTGTCCATCATACCGGGCATCGACGCTCTTGCTCCCGAACGAACGGATACGAGCAGCGGGTTTTCTTTGTCACCGAATTTTTTACCGGTAATTTTCTCCATCTTTTCGATGTATTCCATAATCTGGGCTTTGATATCGGTGCCGATTCTCTTGCCGTCCTCGTAGTATCTCGTGCAGGCTTCCGTGCTGATGGTAAAGCCCTGCGGAACGGGAAGTCCGAGGTTGGTCATTTCCGCAAGATTTGCGCCCTTGCCGCCCAAAATTTCACGCATACCGGCATTGCCTTCCGTGAAAAGGTAAACATACTTCTTCATCCTAAATCCTCCTAAAATGGTATTTCAAATGTGAAAAAAAAATTTTGAATTTCATAACTGAAATCATTATAATATATATCCTTTTTTTTATCAAGCGTTTTTTTCAAAATTCCCTTCGTTTACCCTTATTTAAGGGTTGCTCTGAGGGTTGACAAACGTACTCCCAAGTAATTGGCAAAAACGTTCGCCACGAGGGTCAGCGCGTGCGAAACGCTCTCCACCGTAAACGGCAAAGTCCCTACGTCTTCCGCGTCGACTTTTCCGAAGGTTTCTATCAATTCGTACGCCTTTTCGTCGTATCCTGCGATTTCCGAATAATCGACTCCCTCTTTACGCGCGCAGAAAACGGCGTACCGCAACGCCTGACAAACGGGTTCGGACTGTCCGTAAACCAATTCTTTGATTATTTTGAGCAAAAATACGAATTCTTCCGCCGTTTCGTCGTCTTTTCCGAAACATTTTTCGGTAAGTTCGAAACACGTCATAGCGGCGGAAATTTTTTTAACGTCCGTCCACGCGGAGAAAAAATTGTCGGTAACGTCCACGCCCGTAAGCACGCGCTTGTTTCCCCTTCCGCCGAAAGTAAACTCGCCGAAAGTCATAACGACCGCGCCCGATTTAAGTTTCGAATCCGCGCTTCTCACGCCGCGCGCGGTAACGGTTTCTATTCCGCAGGGAGTAAACAGAACGAGAAGTCTGTCTTTTTCACGATAATCCGCCGTTCTGATTATTATTCCCTGCGTTCTTTCCATAATTTAATTATTCTTCGTCTTTTTCGTTTTGTCTGCGCAACGCTTTGTACAAAAGATACGTTCCCGCGTGTCCGCTTTTCTCGAAATCACGCCAGGCAAGTTCGTCTATCCGTTTATCCATAACGCTTTCCCTCCTCTCTCCGCATAAGCGGAGTCCATACTTTTAGGTTGCCCGTTCGGAGGGGGAAATATTCCGCGTTTAATCGGGGTTTTTGGCGTCGTATCCGAGTTCTTTCATTATCGACGTGCTTCCGCGCCACTCGTCTCTTACCTTCACGAACAGCGTAAGGAAAACCTTGCTTCCAGTCATATCTTCGAGATCCTGTCTCGCGTAAGTCGATATTTTCTTTATCATCGCTCCGCCTTTTCCGAGAATAATGGGTTTATGCGCCGCTTTTTCGCAGATTACGTCCGCGCTGATATTTATCAGTCCGTCTTCCCTCACCGCGTATTCGGTCACGTCCACGCCTATACCGTACGGTACTTCTTTATCGAGCAGACGCAACGCTTTTTCCCTTATTATTTCCGCAGTCATAAACCGCATATTTTTATCGGTGTACTGATCGTCGTCGTAATACTTTATATGGTCGGTAAGCAACTTTTCTATCTCCGTCACGAGGGGTTCGGTATTTCTGTTCCGCAAAGCGGAAACGGGAACCACGGCGGATAATTTCTGCAATTTGTTGAGTTCAGTCAGTATCCCGAACACTTTTTCCTTCGTCACGTGGTCGATTTTATTTACCGCCACGATTACTTTTTCTCCCGAATTTATAAAGGAAAGCAGATGTTTTTTGTCGTTCTCGTCGTATCCCTTTTCGGCGTCTACGACGTACAGAACGCAATCCACTCCTTCCGACGCGGTTTTCGCGCTTTTCATCATATATTCGCCGAGAGCGTTTCTCGGTTTGTGCAGTCCGTTACTAATTAATCATTCGTTTATTCATTAATTTTCATTATTTAATTAACTAATTAATCATTCGTTTATTTATTGATTTTCATTATTTAGTTAACTAATTAATCATTCGTTTATTTATTGATTTTCATTATTTAGTT
>JBJETX010000066.1:0-5072 GCA_051883535.1 Christensenellales bacterium
GATTCGCGCGCCGACTTCGAGAAGTTCGTTTTCAATCATTACTTATACCTCCATAGTAGTGTAGCGTATTTTTGCCGATAAACAAAAAAAACCGCCTCAAAGAAACTTTGAGACGGGAAGTAAAGCCCGCGGTACCACTCAAATTGCGCGTAAAACGCGCCGCTCGTCGGCTCAATCAAGCCTGATGCTGTAACGTGCATTCACGGGAATCGTCTACTTGCGGCAAAGCCGTTTTCTTGATTCCGGCTCGGAAGTGATAGGTTGTAGTGGAAAAACCGTTTATCCGCTCGCACCGACCGCGGACTCTCTGTGCAACGGGCGTTTCCGACCCTCTTCGTCAAAGCCTTTGCTTATCTGCGTTTTTAGAATAACACTTGAAAAAATCGTTGTCAACGAAAAACGCATACATTTTTTTACCGCTTTTACGATAATTTATCCCGTCGAGAAAAAAACGACGGGAGTGTTGCTCGACAAAAATCGCGCGAGTTGTTTTTTTTGAGTAAAAGATATTGCAAATCGTTAAAAAATATGATAAAGTAGTACGCGGATATCAACGTATCACACGGAAAACATTACCTGGAGGTTTCAATATGGGTAGAATAAACATCAGCGAAGTTCCGTTCTCGGGAACGGCGGAGCAGGAAAAAGAATTGCGCGAACGTCTTGCGGAAATCAAGCATCTCGGCGGCGCGCTTATGCCGGCTTTGCAGGAAGCGCAGGCTATTTACGGCTATTTGCCTATCGAAGTACAGGAAATAGTCGCCGATGAATTGGGAATTTCGTTGGAAGAAGTGTTCGGAGTATCGACTTTCTACGCGCAGTTTTCTCTCAATCCGAAAGGAAAATACGCTATGGCGGTTTGTCTCGGAACCGCTTGTTACGTCAAAGGTTCGGGCGACGTTATGTCAAGGCTGGAAAGAGAACTCGGACTTACCGACGGAGCGACGAGCCCCGACGGAAAATATTCTCTGTCGGCTACCCGTTGTATCGGTTGCTGCGGACTTGCGCCCGTTATGACGGTCAACGGAGACGTTTACGGCAAACTCGTGCCCGACGATATTCCGGCAATTATCGCTAAATATCAATAATTTTTACTGCCGTTCAAGAACGGCGGTCCGGAGACGGATAAACGAACCGGATCGCGTTCGCTAAGGAGGGAAATGAGTAAACTCGCGCTCGTTGCCGAAAAACTTGACGGCGTAATAATCAACGCGGGCGACGCGGAACGCGAAATCGAAGGCGGATACGCCGGCGATTTGCTCAGTTTCGCCGTCGGAAGAGCGACTTCGGGTTGCGCGTGGTTTACCGTTATGAACAACGAAAACGTATGCGCCGTCGCAACGCTTGCCGACGTGGGGACGATCGTGCTCTGCGAGGGAGTCAAACCCTCGGAACAAATGCTTCGGAAGGCGAAAGAGCATAACGTCAATATAATAGGTACGGAATCAACCGTATTCGACGCGGTAAAACTGTATTCCCGAACTATGAAAACCGAGCGGGATTAGCGCGCCGACGGATGCGCTAACGGAGAGTAGGATATGCGTGAACTTGCGCTTAACGTGCTCGACATAGCGGAGAATTCCGTAAAAGCGGGCGCAAAGCACGTCGATATAAAGGTTGCGGTAAAAGAAGACATACTCGAAATCATCGTATCCGACGACGGGTGCGGAATGAGCAAAGAAGTTCTCGAAAAAGCAACCGATCCGTATTTCACGACGAGGAAAACGCGCAACGTAGGATTGGGAATTCCGTTTTTCAAAGAGGAAGCGGAAACTTCGGGCGGAACGTTTTCTATAGAATCGGAAGAGGGCAAAGGAACCGAGGTGAAAGCGACGTTTATGCTTAACCACATAGACAGACCGCCGCTCGGAGATTTGTCGGAAACGATAATCGCGTTGCTGCCCGGGTGTAGCGTGCGCGAACTGAAATTCACGTTCGAGGCGAACGGAAAAACGTTCGTATTCGACACGGAGGAAGTGAAAGAACAGTGGGAAGGAACGCCGTTCGACGAACCCTTCGCGCTGAAATTCATAAAGGAACTGATACAAGAAAATATAACATCAATAGTAGGAGGAGTTGTTCTATGAAAAGTATCGCCGATATCAAGGCAATCCGGGAAGCAATGCAGTCTCAGATGATTCTGAGAAGCAATCCCGACGACAACGAAACGAGGATAGTCGTTGGAATGGCGACCTGCGGCATAGCAGCCGGAGCGAGATCCGTATTCAACGCATTGGTCGACGAAGTAGCCGACAGAAAGTTGGCGGGAGTAAAAGTCAGCCGCGACGGATGCCTGGGTATGTGCAAACTCGAACCGATTGTCGAAGTGTTCGTGCCCGGCAAAGAAAAAGTAACTTACGTGCAGGTAACCCCCGATAAGGCGAAAAATATAATCGCCAACCATATCGTAAACGGAAATATCTGTACCGAATATTTAATTACCAACGAGTAAGGAGGCAATATGTTTAGAAATCATATTTTAGTTTGCGGCGGTACCGGGTGCACCTCGAACAACAGCGCGAAAATCCACGACGAGTTCGACAGAATTCTCAAAGAAAAGGGTCTGGATGAAGAAGTTCAGGTTATCAGAACGGGCTGCTTCGGACTTTGCGCGGTCGGTCCCGTAACCATAGTATATCCCGAAGGCGCGTTTTACAGCGGCGTTAAAGTGGAAGACGTAGCCGAAATAGTAAACGAGCATATCGTTAAGGGAAGAATCGTAACCAGACTTCTGCACGAAGAAAAAGCCAACGTTGCGGTAACTGCTCTTTCCGAAACGAACTTCTATAAAAAACAGACGAGAGTCGCGTTGCGTAACTGCGGCGTTATCGACCCGGAAAATATCGACGAATACATTGCCCACGACGGATATCAGGCTCTCATTAAGGTATTGACCGAGATGAAACCGCAGGAAGTCATCGACGTTATCACGAAATCCGGACTTCGCGGCCGCGGAGGCGCGGGATTCCCGACGGGAAGAAAATGGCAGTTCGCTTATCAGCAACCCGGCGACGTGAAATACGTTTGCTGTAACGCAGACGAAGGCGACCCGGGCGCGTTTATGGACCGTTCCGTACTCGAAGGCGATCCGCACGCGGTACTCGAAGCGATGGCGATCGCAGGATACGCTATCGGTTCGCATCAGGGTTATATTTACTGCCGTGCCGAATACCCCATCGCGGTCGAACGCTGCAAAATAGCGATCAAACAGGCGCGTGAATACGGATTGCTCGGAAAGAACATACTTGAAACGGGATTCGATTTCGATATCGATATAAGACTCGGCGCAGGCGCGTTCGTATGCGGCGAAGAAACCGCGCTTATGACGAGTATCGAAGGTAACCGCGGCGAGCCGAGACCCAGACCTCCGTTCCCGGCGGTAAAAGGTTTGTTCGGCAAACCCTCCATTCTCAACAACGTCGAGACGTACGCGAACGTCGCGCAGATTATCCTTAAAGGAGCGGATTGGTTCGCTTCGATGGGAACGGAAAAATCCAAAGGAACGAAAGTTTTCGCTCTCGGAGGAAAGATAACCAATACCGGACTCGTGGAAATTCCTATGGGAACGACTTTGCGCGAAGTTATCGACGACATCGGCGGCGGAGTGCCTAACGGCAAGAAGTTCAAAGCGGCGCAGACCGGCGGACCTTCGGGCGGATGTATCCCTGCGGAACACTTCGATATTCCGATCGACTACGACAACCTTATCTCAATCGGTTCGATGATGGGTTCGGGCGGTATGATAGTTATGGACGAAGATAACTGTATGGTCGACATAGCCAAGTTCTTCCTCGAATTCACCGTAGACGAAAGTTGCGGTAAATGCACGCCCTGCCGTATCGGTAACAGACGTCTGCTCGAGTATCTCAACAAGATAACGAACGGAACCGCGACGTTGCAGGATCTTGACGATATGGAAAAACTCTGCTACTACATAAAAGACAACTCGCTCTGCGGACTCGGACAGACCGCGCCCAACCCCGTGTTGTCCACGCTGAGATATTTCAGAGACGAATACGTTGCGCATATCGTGGAAAAGAGATGTCCCGCCGGCGTTTGCAAGAAACTGATTACGTTCCAGATAACCGACGCTTGCAAAGGATGTACGAAGTGCGCGAGAAACTGCCCCGTAGAAGCGATCAGCGGAGCCGTAAGACAGAAACACGTAATCGACACCAAGAAGTGCATTAAGTGCGGAGCGTGTCTCGACGGATGTAAGTTCGGCGCGATTATCAAGAAATAGTTCGGAGGTACAATATGGAAAATATGGTTAATTTGAAAATAAACGGAAAAGCGGTAAGCGTACCTCAGGGCACGACCATACTCGACGCCGCGAAAGCCGCGGGAATTAAAATTCCCACGCTGTGTTATCTGCGCGATATCAACGCGATAGGCGCGTGCCGCGTATGCGTATGCGAAGTTAAAGGCGCGAGAAGCCTCGTTGCCGCCTGCGTTTATCCCGTAAACGAAGGCATGGAAGTGTTTACGAACACGCCCAGAGTGCTCAATTCGAGAAAAATGACGGTGGAACTCCTGCTCAGCGACCACCATCAGGACTGCCTCGGCTGCGTAAGAAGCGAAAGTTGCGAATTGCAGACGCTGTCGCGCGAACTCGGTTGCGAAAGCGGAAAATACGCGGGAGCGAAAAACGAATACGCGATAGACGACAGCACGCCGTATCTCGTCAGAGACAACAATAAATGTATTCTCTGCCGCAGATGCGTAGCCGCTTGTAAGAAATATCAGGGAATCGCGGTAATCGGAGCGAACAGCCGCGGATTCGATACGAGCATAGGAAGTTACTTCCTCAAAAATCTTTCCGACGTGGCGTGCGTAGGTTGCGGACAATGCGTAACCGTATGTCCTACCGGCGCGCTCAGAGAAAAAGACGAAATCGACGAAGTCGTGGCGGCTATAAACAATCCCGACAAATACGTCGTAATCGGAACCGCTCCCGCGGTAAGAGTGGGTATAAGCGAAGAGTTCGGATATCCCGTAGGAACGAACACCGAAAAGAAAATGGTCGCGGCGATAAAAGCGCTCGGAGCGGACGCGGTATTCGACGTCGATTT
>JBJETX010000067.1:0-5043 GCA_051883535.1 Christensenellales bacterium
CGCAGGACTAATCACTATCGTCGCATACTCGATTAACAACACGATAGTAGTTTTCGACAGAATCCGTTCGGTTGTAAAACCGCTCAACAAGCAAGGCAAAAAATACGACGTCGGTTCGGTAATAAACAACGCAATATTCTCAACGATGACGCGTACGCTCTATACGACGCTTACTACGCTTGTAGTAATGATCATTCTCGTTGCGATGGGCGTTACTTCCATTCAGACGTTCGGTCTGCCGATTATCTTCGGTCTGATTGCAGGTTTCTATTCGTCGGTATTTATCGCCGCTCCTCTTTGGGGTGAATTCAGAAACCTCGGAGAGAAAATCAAACTTAACGCAAAAAACAGAAAGTTTGAAAAGCAACGCAAAGCGAGAGCCTGAGTTACGGCTTTCGCAAAGATAAAGCGGGCGCACTCGTGCGCCCGTTAAATTTATTTTAAGGGTAAAAATGGAGTTTCGTAAGAAAAAAATCAACGACCCGATTACGGTCAAACGGCTATCCGAAGAATGTAAAATCAGTTATTTACTTGCCGATTTACTCGTTTCGCGCGGAATCGAGAAGTTTTCCGACGCGCAGAAATATTTATACGGAACCGCCGATGATTTTAATTCTCCGTATCTTTTTCCCGATTTAACCGAAATAATAGCCCGAATAAAAAAAGCGTTTGAAAACGACGAGAAGATAATCGTTTACGGCGATTACGATTGCGACGGAGTGGGAGCAATCGCTATTCTGACGCTTGCCTGCAAGGAACACGGTATTACGCTTAACCATTATATACCTACCCGCGCAAAAGAGGGTTACGGGCTTAACCGCGACGCAATACGATTTATATCCGAAAAATTTTCTCCCGACCTAATGATAACGGTAGACTGCGGAATAAATTCGGTAGAAGAAGTTGCGCTCGCAAAAGAAATAGGAATGGACGTAATAGTTACGGATCATCACCAACCCGGAGAGATCCTGCCCGATTGCCCGATTATGAACCCGTTCCTTGCCGCCGGTTCGTCTCCGCTATGCGGCGCAGGCGTTGTTTTTACGCTTGTATCCGCACTTTTCGGGATAAAAACTGCAATGCGCTACGTCGATATCTGCGCAGTATCAACTCTTGCCGACATAGTGCCGCTGACGGGCGACAACCGACTTATCGTCAGATACGGAATGGAAGCGATAAGAAAAGGGCGTTGCCGACCGGGAATAAAAGAACTTCTTTTTTCCGCAAAAGCGGATTTACGAACGATAACTACGGGAGATATCGGTTTTAAGGTCGCACCGAGAATCAACGCGGCGGGAAGATTAAAAAGCGCGGAAGTCTCGTTACGCCTTCTTACAGACGACGATCCTACGTCACTGCATATGATCGCCGATCAACTTACTTTGCTGAACGCCGAAAGACAGGATATGAACGCTAAAATTTTCGACGAAGCAATGGAAATGCTGAAAAATTACGATTTTTCGCGTTATAAAATTATAATGTTGAAAGGAGACTGGCTGGAAGGCGTAGTCGGGATTGTATGCGCAAAACTGACGGAATATTTTAATCTGCCTACGATAATGGTATGCCGACAGGAAGGAAAAACCGCGCTTAAAGGGTCTGCGAGAAGTATTGCGGGCATAAATCTTTTCGAGTTGTTCGACAAAAACAATTCCAAACTCGTTTCTTACGGCGGACACGCAATGGCGGCGGGCATATCCATAGAAGAAAAGGATTTCGACGCTGTGTTAAATCAATTCAACGATTATATTCTGTCGAACACCGACAAGTCGGTTTTCGAGAAAGTATCGTACTACGACGAGCAGTTGAATATATCCGATTTAAGCGAAAAATTGATTAAAGAAATCGAGTTGATGGAACCGTTCGGTCATAAAAATCCGTCGCCGATTTTCTTCGACGTTTCATCCGAAGCAAAATTCCGTCAAATAAGCAGAACGCAGCATATAAAGGCAAAATTCCGTGCCGGCGAACTCGTTGCGTTCGATAAATTCCAATTTGCGGAACTTGCCGACAGAAACAAATTTTCTTTTACGTATACCGTTGAAAAGAATTATTTTAACGGAAAAGTCACTACGCAGTTTATGCTGAAAGATCTTACGTTTACCACGAACGATTATCGAGACGCGGATCTGGCGGAAAATTTCTGCAAAACTTTTCTTCCGAGAAAAACAAGCGGCGTAAAAGCCGACAAAAAATCGGGAAAAAGTCCGACGTTATTCGTCGCATACGGAAAGAAAAGCGCGGAAAAAATTCTGCGGGAGCACCCCGGAATAAACGTAGCGATATTCCGTCAGACCAAGTGCGAACTGAAAGATACTCTCGCCGTCGCACCTTCGGACGATTTTCCATTCGCATATTATTCGGAAATCGTATTTGCCGACAGAATAGGAGATAACTTCCGCGCGGCAATGGAGAATTCGGGCGCAAACTGCGTTTTCGGCACGGATAAAGCGTTTAGCGTCCCGATCGGAATCGACGAACTTCGCGGCTTGTTTACCGCCTTAAAGAAAAATTTATTCGCACCGAAAAAACTTCTTTCTATCAACGCTTTGTTTTCCGAAGTGTATCCGACTGAAATCAACGATGATAAAAAAAGGGTTAAATTTATCGTAGGGTGCTACATTTTCCTGGAATTGGGTTTGCTTAAATTGTCCGATGATGGTATAATTTATGTCGAAAATAAGAAAGTCGAACTGACGAAATCGACCTTATATAATTACGTAAACGGGTAAACGTATGGATTTTTTGAAGAAAGCGCAGGAAATATATAAAGACGACGATTATCTCGCGATAAAATACGCGCTCGATTTTGCTACCGAAGCGCATAAAAATCAGAAAAGGGCTTCGGGAGAACCGTATATAATTCATCCTATGGCGGTTGCGGACATTCTGATGGACTTCGGTCTCGATTCGGATACGATTGTCGCCGCTTTGCTCCATGACGTCATCGAAGATACCGAGTATACCGAAGAAGATATAAAAACAAAATTCGGTAACGGCATTTACGAAATGGTTATGGGCGTAACCAAACTTACCCGTATAAATTTTTCTCCCGAAAACACCGACACGGATATTGAACTCGCGCAAGCCGAAACGATAAGAAAACTTTTCTTCGCCATGGCGAAAGATATCCGCGTGCTTTTGGTTAAACTTGCCGACAGATTGCACAACATGCGCACTCTTGAACATCTTGCGCCCGAAAAACGCCTGCGTAAATCGAGGGAAACGCTGGATATTTACGCGCCTCTCGCCGGCAGACTCGGTATATCGGGAATAAAATGCGAACTCGAAGATTTATCGATGAAATATCTTTATCCCGACGATTACGAATTTTTGTCGCAGAAACTCAATTCGCAGAGAATAAACAGAATGCATCTCGTCGAAAGGGTTGCGGAATCGCTTTCTTCCCAACTCAATGATTTGGGAATCAGATATGAGATAAAAGGTCGCCCCAAACACTTTTATTCGATTTTCAAAAAAATGCGCAATCAGGGTAAAACTTTCGAGGAAATATACGACCTCGTCGCCGTCCGCGTCATCGTGGATACGATAAGCGACTGTTACACAGTACTCGGACTAATTCACTCGATGTGGAAACCCGTTCCCGGCAGATTCAAAGATTACATTGCGTCGCCGAAACCGAATATGTATCAGAGCCTTCACACCACGATCGTAACCGACTTCGGGCAGATCTTCGAAGTACAGATAAGAACGGTGGAGATGAACCGTATCGCCGAATATGGTATCGCTGCTCATTGGAAGTACAAAGAGGGAATTTCCTCCCGTTCGATGTCCGAACTTGACAAGAAACTCGGTTGGATTAAGGAAGTAATGGACGTTCAGGGCGATCTTAAAGACTCTCTCGAATTCCTTGATACGCTGAAAATGAACGTATCTACCAATGAAATTTTCATTTTCACGCCGAAAGGAACCGTTATCGACCTGCCCGTCGGCTCAACCGCAATCGACTTTGCGTACAGAATACACAGCGAAGTGGGAAACCGCTGTATCGGTATCAAAGTCAACAATAAAATAAAACCCGTAAATACCGTACTTGAAAACGGCGACGTCGTTGAAGTTATCACTTCAAACAGCGCAAAGGGTCCGTCGAGAGACTGGCTGAATTTTGTTAAAACTCCCACGGCGAAAGCGAAAATCAGGAGTTATTTCAAAAAAGCGATGAAAACCGAGAATATTAAACTCGGTAAAGATATGCTCGAAGAAGAAGCAAAGAGAAGGGGATATGCGCTCGGAGACCTTATGCTCGATTCTTCGGTAAAACTGATTATGGATAAGCATAATCTCAACGATACCGACGATATGTATGCTACGGTGGGTTGCGGCGGAATAAAATCGCAACAGATCGTCGCTAAACTTATCGAATTTTACAAAAAAGCCGTTCCCAAAGAGACGACTTACAATTTCGACGCGGACAAGGTCGTTCGTCCGAAGTTAAGGTCCGGTATCACCGTGGAAGGGTTCGACGATTTTCTTATCAACATTGCAAGATGCTGCAATCCTCTTCCGGGAGACGAAATTGTCGGATATATTACCCGCGGCAGAGGCGTAATGGTTCATAAATCGACTTGTCCCAACATTAAAAACGTTGAGCGCGAGCGTTTGCTGTCGGCAAACTGGTCAAACGTAGACGATTCGCTCTTTAACGCGCCTTTACATATAGAAACCGATACGAATAATTACGTTCTCGCTCAGATCACGGGCGCAATCGTAAAACTCAATCTCAGAATGACTTCGTTCAACGCAAGCGAAAGTAAAACGAAAGATAAAATGATTGTCAAACTCGTTCTGGAAATTCATAACTCAGACGACCTCGACAAAGCGATTAAGAAACTTTCCACGCTCAAAGGCGTGATAAAGGTTGAAAGAGAGAACGTAACCTAAAAAATATTTTAGAAAAATATCAAAAAGTATTTGACAGGGAAGGGTTTTTATTGTATATTATTAAACGTCACTTATGAATGTACCAACGGGGTGTAGCGCAGTTTGGTAGCGCACGTGGTTTGGGACCATGGGGTCGGGAGT
>JBJETX010000068.1:0-5043 GCA_051883535.1 Christensenellales bacterium
TGATGAATGTTTGTCGTTACGTTTACCACCGCCGGATATTTTACCACGCGCTCGATATGCTCGCGCACGTCTATGGTGTAAGCCGAAATTTTAAGGTTTTCTTTTTCGCATTCTTCCGCAAATCCGTCGGTAATAAGACGATAATTTATATTGATTCCCGCAATGCGCGGATTGTTGAATTTTTCTATGTATTTTTTTATCTTCCCGACGTTTTCCTTTTTCATTTTATAAGGGAAAAAACCCGCGTTCAGATATACGCACCCTGCGTCGAGATCATTAAGGTCCGCAGGGGAAACGCTGCCCGTAAAAAGAATTTTATCTTCGATTCCCATTCTTTTCGCTTCGTCGAGCACGTCTTTTACCAATCCCGCCCGTTTGACGTCGCAATTAACCGTCCAACCGTTCTCTTTGACGAAAACGAAGGCTTCTTTAAGGGTAAGTTTACGCGGGTTCAACAGATAAAACGGCGAATGAGCGAGAAAAATTTTGCCGTTTTTCCGACGCAAATCTATTTCGATCGCGTCAACGTCGTAACTCTCCATACTTTCGAGATACTTTACGGTATTTCTGCCCGTATCGAGGGCTCCCCCGTGCGCCGTTATCATCATAATTCTAAATTCCCCCGTAATTTTTTACGATAAATTTTTCCACGTCCTCCCTGTTGCCCGCATACGGTCCGGGCGTAGCCATTTTCAGCGATACCGCGGCAGTGGCGAACCTGAGCGCGTCGGCAATCGGGCGCGTAAGCCTTTCGGTAACGTAAACGGCAAACGTCGTGTCCCCCCTTCCCGTTCTGCCCGCAAGCGATTCCGCTTTTATCGGACAAGTATAAATATCTTTTCCGTCGCAGACGAGAACCTCGGTATTATGCGTTATCAGCACCTCTTTCGCACCCATTCCGCACAGCATGCGCGCCGCTTCCGCTCTGTCGCTCGTCCCCGTCAGTATTTCCGCTTCCGCCGCGTCCGTTTTCAGAAAAGTGACGAAAGGAATAATTTTTCTCTTTTCCTCCCAATCCTCGAAATACATACGCCCGTCCGCGTCCGCTCTCCGTAAGAATCCTTGCGCGTCCGCGGCTACCGAGCCTTTCGACGCAAGATATTCCACCGTACCCTCGCCGTAATCTCCGTAAAGCAATCCGGCAAGATGGTATATTTCCGCTTCGGGAACCGTCGCAAAATCCTCTTTTTCAAAAGGCGTTCCGCGCGAAGTGCATCTGCTCTCCCTGCGCTCTCTGTCCGCGGTAAAATATCTGTTGTACATATCGGTGGATTTTTCTTTATATAAACAGAATACGTCTTCCTTCGGCAAACGGAAAGCGTCGAGCCGTCCCGCGTCTTTTTCCGCGAGCACGGTAAGAGCGGCTACTTTATGCCCCGTTCCGCAAGCCGCAGCGGACGAATAAAGAACCGCGCCGCCCTCGGAAAAAACTTTCGCGCCCGTATAATCTATGTTTTCGTCCATAGTAACGTGTCCGATGATAAGAGATTCGTATTTTTTCATATATCGTATTCTTTCCCTTCTTCGGCGGATAACAGTCCGTCCGTTCCCGCGAACTCCTCGCTCGGGTCGAAATCGGGCGAAGCGTGGGACGCAATCAGTTTTTTTACGTCGGTTTCTTTTTTCAGCCGTTTCGCTTCGGTCACCGTCATATGCCCGCCGACGAAATCCGCGGGCTTTGAACAATCCGCCACCGCAATATCGCACGAAGAAAACAACGCGGCGAGATTTTCGTTATAAACCGTATCCCCCGTGTAGGCGAACACGCCGTTGCCCTCTATTTTAATTGCGAGATCGGGAACGGGATGTTTCATTCTGAAAAACGAGATTTTCTTGCCTTTGACGTCGAGAACGGTGTTTTCGTCGACGTTTACCACGTTGAAAAGCGGATGCAAAAACAGCATATCGTACCACGCGCTTTCCTGTTTTTCCGTATAAATCGTAACTTTCGTTCCCGTTTCTTCGAGAAGATAACGGAACGGAAGCAAGTCGCTCGTATGGTCGTAATGAAGATGGGATATGAAAATCCCGTCAAGATTTTTCGGGTCGACTTCCGCAATCAACCGCGACAAAACGCCGCTTCCCATATCGAGAAGCATATTAAAACCGTCGTCCTTAACGAGGTAGCCGCTTGCCGCTCCTACTCCCGCTTTACCGTACGGACCGTATTTTCCGAGTATTTTCAGTTTCATAATTCGCTTTTCCAGAGTCCTTTGAGGAATTCCACGTTTTTATCCTCGTATAAATTGTTTTTAAGAATATTAAGCATAAGAATGCTTCTCACTTTCATATAGTCTTCGGTCATAAAATCGCCGCTGATTATATTGGCTTTCGCAAGATATTTCGGGTTGTTCGCTATGCTTTCGATAAGTTTGTAATAAAGCGGTCTCAACGTCTGATCGAGTTTACGCGGAGTGCGGAACCCTATCTGCGTGCCGAGATTCGGCGTCTGCTGAGTCTGGAACCAGAAAAGACCGTCTATCTCGAACGAATCGAAAAATCCGACTGCCTTTTTCACAAAATGCTGTGCGGGAAGCCCGTGAATTATCTTGTCCCACGGAATGATGTGCGGACAATTTACGCTATAAGCGTATTCTTTTTTATAATTGAGCAGAATATACCGCTTGCCCGACGCGCGCAGATCTCCCATCGTGACGTTGCTTATGTCTGTAAAATCGGTAAACGCGTATTTTTCGGGCTGAATGTATTTTGCGAGCAATTCGTCCACTTTTTTCGGGTCCGCGGAAAATTTAAGATTTATATTGCCTATAAGGTGCTGCGTATAGTATTCTCTCACGTCGAAAATGAAAAATTCGCTGTCGTTTTCTTCGAGCATACGCTGCCAGTCTTTGAGCGCGTTTTCAAACGCGTCCCCTTTCTTTATCCCGTGACAGAGCAGAATATTGCCTTTTTTGTCCGTGTCGAGCCTCACGCAGAAATGCCTGATTCCGTACAAAAACTGTTCGTAAAAATTCCCGTCCTGACAGCACGCCACGGGTTTCATTCCGTAACTTCCCGCGTTATGCGCGCTCGGAATGACGAGATTGGTTATTTTGACGTCGTCGCGGACGTAAGACATCCATCTTCGGTAAATCATATCGCACCTCTCGTTAATACTTATATAATAAATTATATCAGACGGACCGTCTTTGTCAATACCGATTTTTCGCCGGATACGCGCTTAAATTACCGTTCGTATAGTGAAAAAGATATAAAAAAACCGACTTTTAAGCCGGTGAAAATCATATGTGCGGATTCTCTTTTTTCGACGAAAGATTACGCATCGCCCTCGCAAGATCTACGCTGCTCTGCTTGTATTCGAGGTAAGAATCCTTGCGCCTCTTTTTTTCCGCCGCGTAGTGCTTTTCCCTTTCGTCAAGAGCCGCCTCCGCGTCCTCTTCCGCTACTATGAAATCGCTGAGAACGGTTACTTTTTCTCCCGTGACGTCCGCGACTCCCTCCATAATGAAATAGCGTTTTCTTTCTCCGTTTTTAACGTACTCGCATACTCCCGTATCCAGCCATAGCACCACGGGCGCGTGCGAAGCGAGAACTCCGTATCCGCCTTCGGACGACGGCAATACGACGTACTCGACTTCGTCTTCGACGACTTCGCCCTCGGGCGTTTTCATCTCCAGAATAAATTTTTTCATTCGGAATACCCTTTGAGTTCGGAAATATCTCCGAGAAAATAAAATTCGCTTTCGGGAATATCGTCGGTTTTTCCGTCGAGAATCGCGTTGCAACTGTCAATCGTCTTTTCAATCGGAACGTACTTCCCTTCCATTCCCGTATATACGCTCGCAACGTGAAACGGCTGACTGAAAAATCTGATGAGTTTTCTTGCGCGATAAACGAGCAGTTTGTCCTCGGGTCTGAGTTCGTCCATACCGAGTATGGCAATCGTATCCTGCAATTCGTTATGCCTCTGCAACGCTTCCTTTACCCTTCTCGCCGTGCGGTAATGTTTCTCCCCGACGATATTGGGGTCGAGCACGGTACTCGTGGACTCCAGCGGATCCACCGCGGGATATATTCCCTGCTCCACCTGTTTTCTCGACAGAACCGTGGTCGCGTCGAGATGTGCGAAAAGCGTGCTCGGCGCGGGATCGGTTATATCGTCCGCGGGCACGTATACCGCCTGGATTGAAGTAATCGAACCGTTTTTGGTACTCGATATTCTCTCCTCGAGTTGTCCGAGTTCGTTCGCAAGCGTAGGCTGATAACCGACGGCGGACGGCATTCTGCCGAGCAACGCGCTTATCTCGTTCCCCGCCTGGATATAACGGTAAATGTTGTCCACGAACAAAAGAACGTCCTGATTGAACGCGTCGCGGAAATACTCCGCAAGCGTAAGTCCCGTGTAAGCCGCACACATACGCGCTCCGGGCGATTCGTTCATCTGCCCGAACACGAGCGACGTGTTTTTAAGAACTCCGCTTTCCGTCATATCCTCGACCATCTCGAAGCCTTCTCTGCTTCTCTCCCCCACGCCGGTGAAAATCGAATGTCCGCCGTGCTTCGTGGCAATATTGTAAATAAGTTCCATTATAAGAACGGTTTTACCTACGCCCGCTCCGCCGAAAAGTCCTATCTTGCCGCCTTTGGCGTACGGCGCGAGCAAATCTATGACTTTAATCCCGGTTTCGAATATCTCGGTACGCGGATTCTGTTCGATAAGGGAAGGCGCCTCGCGGTAAATCGCTCGCTTTTTCCCTTTTATTTCGCCCTTGCCGTCAATCGGTTGTCCGAGCGCGTTCATTACCCTTCCGAGCGTCTCTGCTCCTACGGGAACGCTGAGCGGCGCGCCCGTCGAAGTAACCGTCGCTCCGCGATACAGACCGTCGGTGGAATCGAGCGCGACGCATCTCACCACGCCGTTGTCTCTGTGCGCGGTGACTTCGAAAAGCACTTCCCTGCCGTCGCCGTTATACGCGAGTATCTCTTTCTGCGCGGGCATATGCCCGTCGAATTTCACGTCCACGACCGTGCCTATTATCTGAATTATTCTGCCGGTATAAGTTTTCGTCATATTTTCTTGCC
>JBJETX010000069.1:0-5018 GCA_051883535.1 Christensenellales bacterium
CGTCGAACCGATCCGTCATATCGGAAACCGCTTTTGCATATTTTTCGCCCGAAACGGCGTACTCGTCGATTTTTTGCGTAAGTTCTTTTCCGCTTCTTGCCTGCGCGTTCAGCGTCGAATGTATTTTGTCGAGTTGGACTCCCGTACCCGGAGCGAAAGTTCTGTTGATGTCGTCGAGTGCGTCGCGTATGGACGAATACGTCGAGGCGATACCGCGGAGGTTTTCTTCGAGGGGAGTCAGCACGTTTCTGTATGCAACGAAACTGTCGATAAGTTCTTTGAGTTCGTTATAGTCGCTCATTGTTTTCTCCTTTTACTTTTAAGGGACTCGTTTATTGCTTTTTGAGAACCCATTATTTCGTTATAGTCGTTTTTCACCGTTTCGATTATTAGGCGTTTTGCCGTGTCGTTGTCGGATACGAGGGGATAAAATTTTACTATGTCCACGTTAAGCGCGTTGTTCTTGCCCGAACACGCGTCCATAAGGGGAAGCAGTTCTTCGTTCCCCGAGCGTATGAAAATCTCTCTCGCGTCCTTTTCCAGTCCGAGTTTCCAATATTCGATTCCCGCGTCTCTTTCACGGCCGTAGCGGAGGAAACGCTCGTGTACGGATATACGGCTTTTTTCCGCGGCGCGAAGAGCGTCGTCGGAGATTTTTTCCGCGGCGAAAAACGCGTTTTCGTATTGTTCGAGTTCGCAGAATTTTTCTATTCTGTCCACGAGTTCGTCGTCTGTAAGTTCGGTTTTTCCCGCGACTTCCGACAAAATTCCGAGCGCGGTTTTTTTGTCGCAACGCTCGAAACAGTCGCGGAAGAGTTCTTCAAAGACGTCGGGATATTCGCTTTCGGTAACGAAAAGATACCGTTTTGCGCGGGAGATTCCCACGTAGAAGAGGTTAAAATAATAGCGGAAAACCGAATTTTCGTCCGCGGTTTTTCTGTTCAGCGTCATATTGCGGAGATAACGCCATTTATCGGCGTTGTCGGTGAGTACGTCGGCGAGAATTACCGCGTCGCGTTCGAGTCCCTTTGCTTCGGCGACGGTGAGTATTTCTATTTTGTCGAGTTTTTTCCGTAGCCGCTCTTTTTTCTGTCGGGAGGCTACGATTACGGTTACGTTTCCGAACCGTTTGTCCGCAAGGGACAGGGCGAAATCTTTTTCTTTAACGAAAACCGCCGCGGCAGGCTCGGAAGAGCGCACGCTTTCCCCTTTGAGAACGAAACTGTGAGTACCGAAACGGCGCACGTTGAGTTCTCCGAGTTTTTCCGCTATTTTTTCTATTTTTTCCGAACTGCGGTAGTTGTGCCTGAGTTCGGACACGCCCGTGACTTCTCCGTACATGAGTTTTTTCAGATATCCGAAACTGAAATAAGCGGGGTTGATCATCTGCAAGGCGTCGCCTACGCAGAAAAGTTTGAGGCACATTTTTTTAATAAGGCAGAGATTTACCTGCGTAAAATCCTGCGTTTCGTCGATAATGCCGACGGAATAAACCGGGGCGGAAAGAGAGGAGAGCAATTCGCGGCTCATAGAGTTGTTGTCCGAGAGCGAGTTCTTTTCGGCGTACGAAGCGTAGTCGAGAGCGATAGTGTAAATAACGTCGCATTCGGCGCGGGAAAAACTGTCTTTCCGCGCTTCGGCGTATTCTTCGCGGCTCATCATTTTCTTTGGCGATTCGATATCGTATTTACCGAAAATCATTCCGTAAATCTCTTTGTATATTATTTCCGCGGAAAGGTTCTTTATTTTTTCGAGCGCGCCCGAAAGCCGATAATTCCTGACGTCGCCGATATATTCTTCGATAAAATCGCGTTCGCCCGTAACTTTCGTCTGCCCGAAACGGTCGGCGTACAGATCTTCTATAAGTTTATAATCCACTTTTTCGCGCAGAAAAGCGGCTACTTGCCGCAGAGATTCGATTATTCTGCCGTCGTCGTCAACGTCGAAAACGATGCCGAGTTTGTTTTCCACCGCCTGTTTATGGTTTTTGTCGAGGAATACGACGTTGCCTTTTTCGTACGAGGAAACGAACGATTCGACGCTGCGCATAAACTGTTCCACGCGGTATTTCGTAGAGGAAAGAAGTCCGCGGGAAAACGTAGTGTAAAGGATTTTGCCTCGGTACCGCCGGCACGCGCAGTATACGATTTTTTCCACGCAGACGTTGGTTTTTCCGCTTCCCGCCACGCCTTGCACGAGGATATTGGAGTTTTCCGTTTCCACGATTGCGCGTTGCGCTTTGCTCAGCAGAGGGAAATTTACCCCTTCCTTGCCCGAAACGATATACAGTTTGCGGAATTCGTCCTCGTCGCAGGCGTCGCTTATCTCGCGGAGTACGATGTCGAGCGACGGGTGAGAAAGCAGATAATCCGCGAGATTGCGTTCCGCGCCCGTTTCGCTCTCTCCTCGCGAAACGAATTTATAAAATATCAGGTCGCCGCTTCCGATGCGTTCGTCGCAAGGCAGTCCCTGACGGAAAAACAGAGTGAAGAGTTTGTCTTCCGTTTCGGCGAGAACCGCGTTTCCGGAAGCGCACGGCGAAAAACGAGCCGCGAAAACTCCTTCCGCTACGAGGGCAATAAAATCGTCCGCGCCCGAAATTCTGCGCGTAAGACGGATAAAACCTTCCGTTTTATATACGCGGCGGTCGCCTGAAAGAAAATTTTTATCGGTTACGAGCGTAATTTTTTTCGTTTGTTTCATTACGGGCGGCTCCTCGTCGCGTTGAGCAGGTTGATATACGAATCGAATTCGGTTTCGTCGGGCGGAAACGGGAATTTGCGCGCGGAAACGGGCAGGCGAGTATCCGTCATCGTTCCGTCGTCCGCGTCGAAAATAATTTTTACGGTTTTGTCGGCAAGTTGCAGTCTGAAATCCTCTTCGACCCGCCGTTTTTCTTCTTCAGAATGGTAGAGAGCAAGTTTTTCTTTCAGATTTTCCATTGCTCTGCGCTTGTTTTTCAGTTGCGAGCGTTCGTCCTGACAGGTCACCGTTATTCCCGTGGGAATATGCGTTACGCGAACGGCGGTTTCCACCTTGTTGATATTCTGTCCGCCCGCTCCGCTCGAATGGAAAACGTCCGTTTTCAGTTCTTTTTCCGACGGAGGAAGGCAGGGCGTAGGCGCGGCGGTCGCCGTAATCGTCAATTCTTCGACGGGGGCGGACGCCGAGTAAGTTTTATGCGTTCCCGAAAAGAGCGTCAGAACCGCGAAAGCGTCCGCGCCCGAAGCGACGAACGAGATTTCCTTCGCGTATCCGCCGTTTTTGGCGTAAACGGTTTTTACCGGACCTATCGACGAACCTCTTTTTATCAGAGCGCGTTCCAACGCCGCGAACAGCGCGTTTGCCGTTTTCGCCGAAACCGTGCCGCACGGTCTTATTCTGCAAAGTACGTCGGGAGAGGGGAAGTCCGAACCCGATGCGTACGACAATTCGCGCGCGGTTTCCGCAATCCGACCGGAAATCGAGACGAGTTCTTCGCCGTACATAAGTTTTTCGTCCTCGTTTGAAGAGTCTTTCAGCGCGGCGCGCACGGCGCGTTCTTCGGACAAAAGTTTTTTCAGGCTTTCGAGTTTGTCGTTTATCGCTTTCATGCGGTTGAAGTCGGAAAGAACGGACAGGTAATAACCTTTGTCCGCCTGAACTTCGGGGTATTCGAGCAATTCTTCCGTCCGACGAAAGGATTCCAATTCTTTTTCAGCGGCGCATATCACGCCGTCGAAAACACCGTACAATTTGTTTCGCCTCCGCTATAAGTATAACATATAAAAAGGGAATAATTCAACTTATTGTAACCCGTAAAAGGTCCGTAAATTCTTAAAAGAACATATTCGCATAAGAAAATATGAAAAAATGTGGATATCGGGCTATGGCGATAAGAACATATGCTCTCACGCCTTGCAAAAAGCGTCGGATTGGGGTATACTTCAAAATATGGAAGAGAAAAAGAAAATATACGACCTTATCGTAATAGGCGGCGGAGCGGGCGGTCTCGCCGCAGCGGTTACGGCGGCGAAAAGAGGAAAAAAAGTTATTATTCTCGAAAAAGAGGATAAACTCGGCAAAAAAATTCTCGTTACGGGGAACGGAAAATGCAACCTCGGAAATCTGACCGTAAGCGCGGACAAATATAACGCGGCTATGCCGGAAAACGTGATAAAACGCGATATTACGGCGTTTTTCGCCTCGCTCGGACTTGCGACGAAAACGGCGGAAGACAGGATTTATCCGTATTCGGAAAGCGCGCTCGCGGTGCTTAATACGCTTCGCAGAAACTATTCGGGCGAAACGGAAACGGGCGTGTTCGTAAGAGAAATCGAGGAACGCGACGGTTTGTTTTTCTGCGGCGGAAAACTCGGCAGGAACGTGTTGCTCGCGACGGGAAGCGCGGCGACGAAAGGCACGGAAAGCGCGTATCTGTATGAAAAATTCGGGCATAGCGCGACGCCGTTTTACCCTTCGCTCGTGCCGCTCGTAACGGATACTTCATATATAAAAGGATTGTCGGGACTTCGCGCCAAATGCGCGGTAAAACTGTTAAAAAACGGCGTTTTTATTGCGGAACGGCGAGGGGAAATACTTTTCAGGGATAAAGGAATAAGCGGAATAGCCGCGATGAGTCTATCTACGTTTATCGCCCGCGAAAGAGGGAAAGGCGATTTTTCGGTAAGCGTGGATTTCGTGCCGGACAGGACGGAAAGCGAGGTTTCCGCGTTCAGCGACGAGTTCGGCGCGGAGAGTTTTTTGCAGAAAGCAATCGCGCAGAACGTGGAAAAACAGGCGAGAGACAGGCGCGTTCCCGTAAGCGCGGCGATAAAGGATTTCCGTATCGGCAACGTATCCTGCGGCGATATGAAACAGGCGCAGGTCGCGTGCGGAGGACTTTGCACGGACGAATTCGACGAAAATCTGCAAAGTAAAATCAAAAAAGGACTGTACGCCTGCGGAGAAGTTCTCGACGTGGACGGCGAATGCGGCGGATTCAACCTCCATTGGGCCTTTTCCAGCGGCCTGCTGGC
>JBJETX010000070.1:0-21135 GCA_051883535.1 Christensenellales bacterium
ACGCTTACGCTTGAAGAGGTTATCGCGGAAAGCGCGGCGTTGTTGCGCTACGGCGGCGCGTTTTATATGATACACAAGACGCGCAGAATGGCGGACGCGGTTTTTTATATGCGTAAATACGGCATAGAACCGAAAAAAATATACTTCGTCTATCCGAAAAAGAGCAAGGATTCGGACACGTTCATAGTTGAGGGCAAGAGGGGCGGGAAGGCGGGATTAACCGTGCCTTCGCCGCTTATCGTATACGACGACGAAGGAAATTATACGCCCGAAGTAAGGAGTCTGTACAATAAATGAGAGGTAAACTGTATCTTGTGGGAACGCCCATCGGAAACCTTTCCGATATAACGCTTCGCGCGCTGGAAACCTTGAAAACGGTTGACGTGATAGCCTGCGAGGATACGCGACACACGCTCGCTTTGCTTAATAAATTCGATATAAAGAAACCGCTCGTCAGTTACTATAAACACAAAGAACGCGAGGGAACCGAAAAAATCGTCGGACTGCTCGAAGAGGGCAGGAACGTCGCTCTCGTAACGGACGCGGGAATGCCTTGCGTGAGCGACCCCGGAGCCGTGCTCGTGCGAAGTCTGTACGAACGCGGTTACGAATACACGGTTGTTCCCGGGGCAAGCGCGGTGGTGTGCGCCGCCGCCCTGTCGGGCACGGAAAAAGGTTTTACTTTCCTCGGCTTTCTCCCCGAAAAAAGATCCGCGAAAGAGCAAATCGTCGCAACGATCGCAAATCTCCCCCATACCGTATTTATCTACGCCGCGCCGCACGACGTAAACGACGTGCTCGGCTTTTTATACGAAAAACTCGGAGACAGAGAAGTCTGTATCGTAAAAGAAATAACGAAGATTTACGAACGGGTCGAAAGGGGAACGCTCGCAAAGACGCGCGTGGAAAATCCGAAAGGAGAATTCGTTATCGGAATAGAACCCGCAAAATCGGCGGAGGAATTGCCGTCAGACGAAGCGATAATCGAAGAAATCAAAAGCGCGGTTTTAAGCGGAATCGCAAGAAAAGAAGCGGTGAAAATCGTTGCGGAAAAATTAAAAATTCCGAAAAATACCGTGTATAAATTATCCCTCGGAATTTAGAGAAAACGGCAGATAAAACACGCCGCTACGACTCCGATAAAAGACGCGGCGACGGCTATCGGGATCGCGAGCGGAGCCCGCTTGTCTTCGGAACCCGACAGATAAACCGCCACTATGTAAAAAACGGTGTCGCTCGCGCCGCATATTGCGGAAGCGCAACGTCCGACGTAACTGTCCGCGCCGTATTCCGTCAGTACGTCTTCGAGTACGCACAGACTTCCGCTTCCCGAAAGCGGTCGGATGATAATCAACTCGGATAGTTCGCTCGGTATCCCGAAAACGCCGAATACATACCCCAAATACTTGCTTATATATACGTTTAAGCCGCTTGCTTCAAACACTTCTATGAGGAGAAAAATGCTCGTAAAGTACGGCAGGAGACTTACGATGAGTTTAGCCGCTTCTTTTCCGCCCTCGACGAAACTGTCGAAAACCGATACTTTTTTTATTATCGAGGCGGCGAGGGTGAGCAGAATGACGACGGGAATAACGTATTTCATTTTTTTACGAACAGTTTAACGAGAATTACGCCTATAAAAGTGCTGAAAAACGTGGAAATCACCGTTGGCAAAATTATGTCTGTGGTTGCGGAATGCGCGCTGCGCATTGCGATAATCGTCGTGGGAATAAGTTGTATCGACGAAGAATTTATTACGAGCAACATAGTTCTGTTTTTCGGCGAAAGCATTTTTTTCGATGCGTTTATTCCCGCGGGCGTTCCCGCGCTGCCCATTCCGAGAAAGTTTGCTGAAAGGTTGACGGACAAATCTGCGTAACAGGAGTCGTTTTCGTCCGGGAAAAGTTTTTTAAGCAATGGCGCGCATTTTTTTGCGCAGAAAGAATCGAAACGGAGTTTTTCCCACAGTTTCATTACGGACATCCACACGGCGTAGACGGCGAACAGTCTGATTGCGAAAGACAGACCTTCTGCCGCGCCGTTCAACAGGGAGGAAAGCGCGGAGTCGGGGGAAAAAATCGTCAGGCATAAGACGGACGAGAACAGAATCAGCGTAAAAACGAAATTCATATTAAATTTATACGCCCGTCGCAAAGATTTATGTTTTCCGGACAAAGGAAAGTGTAAAGGCGTTCTCTGTCGGAGAACGCCTTTACAGGAGGGAACAAAATGAATCGTAAAGGTCCTTATCGGTCTTTACGCTTAAAGTATATACGGGTCGAATTAAAATAATATTAAATCGTATTTTCGCCGCAACCGAACGATAGAAACGGCGTTTTTTACTTCGGCGCACGCATTCGGACGAAAGATTCGGGAAAAGTATTGCCAAATCAACGACTATATTGTATAATAAGTTATCTTATTTATTTTATATATGTATACGGTGACGGAATGAAAAATAAAAAGATAAAAATAATAACTGCGACTTTGCTTGCGCTCGCGATTATCGCGGCGCTGTTCGTCGCGTGTTCTTCGGACGATCTCGTTACGGTAAAATTCTACGTGGACGGCGAACTTTACCGCACTTGCCGTGCGGAAAAAGGAAAGGGAATCGACGACGTTCCCGAAGTTCCTTACAAAGAAGGGTACAAAGGCCGTTGGGACAGAACGGATTTCGACGAGATTACCGAGTCGATTACGGTAACCGCCATATATGAAAAAGATACTTATACCGTCAGTTTTTACGCCGACGGAGTCCTCGTCGCCGCAATTACCGAGAAAAAGGGAAAGACCATAACGGGCATACCGTCCGTTCCGGCGAAAGACGGTTACGACGGGGAATGGAACGTCACCATATTCAACGGATTGACGGCGGATACCGTCGTTACCGCGGTTTATACGCCGAAAGCGGCTTTCGCGACTTTTTACAGGGCAGGCAAAACTTACGAGCCTGCGTCCGTCGCCGCAGGGGACAAACCCGCCGCGGGAACGTATTATGAGAAGTACGGGGATACTTTCGTCCTTACTTCGGACTCGACTTTTGAGGAAGGTAAGACTTATTACGTTGCGAAAAGGGAAGTTTATACGCGCGTGGAGATTAAAAACGGCGCGCTTTCGTACGTTCCCGAATTGCCCGCGACGGATAACAGAAGCGTAAAATGGATGCAACTTAAAAGGACGGAAAACGGAGAAAGTTTCGTAGGTTTCGACGCGGACGGACTTGAAAACGGCGCGGAAATCGTCGCATACGAATACGTTACCGTTACGCTCGTAGACGAATTCGGGGGAGAAAGCGTTTCGGGCAAGGCGGAATACGACGTCGGAGAAAGCGTCGCAGGGATCTCTTCCGTCGTTGAAGAAAGAACCGATTACGGATTTTACGGCTGGTATTTCGACTCGTCGCTCAGGAGCGAGGCGGTTTTCCCGCGCACGTTTGAAAACAACGTAACTCTGTACGCCAAGTGGCTCGGTACGAAACGCACGGAAGGACTGGCGTTCGAATACGGCGCGGTAGTAGGATATTCGGGAACGGAAACGGAAGTTTTCATTCCCTATAAGTATACGGACGACGGCGGCGCGTCGGTTATCGTAACGGGAATAAAAGAGAGCGCGTTTTCCGGCAATTCGTCCGTAACGGCGGTTCATCTGCCCGCTACGGTAAAAACTTTGGGAAACAACGCGTTTATCAACTGCTCGTCACTCGTCGAAGTCTTTTACGACGACGGATGTTTTATCGAATCCGTAGGGGAGAGCGCGTTTGAAGGGTGCGTTTCTCTCGTACGCACGGAAGTGTGCGAAAATACGGCTGTTATCGGAACGCGCGCGTTTTACGGCTGCGTTTCTCTCGCCGGAATCGACGGTATCGGTTCAAGCGTGATATCCGAGGTGCCCGATTACGCGTTTTACCGTTGCGAATCGTTGGGAAACGCGGTTCTGCCCGAAACTACGGAAAGAATCGGCGACTTTGCGTTCGAATACGCGTCGCAGGCGAGGATTACTTTCAAAAACGCGGACAATCTGCGTTCGATAGGAAAATTCGCGTTCGCTTACTGCGGAGAATTCGGCGGCGTAAGCGCGAAAAATCTTGAATTTATCGGGGAAAAAGCGTACCTGGGGAGCGCGAACGTTTCCGAAGCGACGTTTATAGCCGGGGGCGCGACGCACGAACTTTTCGGCAGCGAAGCGGAGATTGCCGAAGGAACGGGTTACTACTACGCGTCCGCAGGCGGCGCGAGATATGCGATACCCGGATTTCTGTATTCGGTAACCTTTGCAAAAGGAAACGGAGTAATTGCGGAAAACGCGCTCGTCGGACTTTATACCGTGAAAAGAATCCGTATCGAGGAAGGAGTCAAGGCGATAGAGGACAGGGCTTTTGCAACCGATAGCGAGGTTGACGCTTCGGGCGGAGAACTCGTTGCGGAGTTCCCTTCCACTCTCGAAGAAATAGGCGCGGAAGCGTTCGTCGGGAGAGGCGACCTTAAAAGCGTCGCTTTCCCGTCTTCGTTAAAGACGATAGGAGATAAGGCGTTTTACGGAATAAACGGCTTGACGAACGTCGTTCTTCCTGCCCGTAATTCTTTGACTTCGGTCGGACGCGAGGCGTTTGCCGGAACCGACTGGTACGAGGACTACGACGGACTGATAATTCTCGGCAAAACGGTCGTCGGCATATCCGAGACGTATTGCAGAAACCGCGGATACACGGTGATTACCGCGGAAGAAATGGGAGCGTGCGATAAAATCGCGCCGTACGCGTTTTACGGAAACGAAACTCTTACCGAAATAAGACTCGGCGAGATGATTCTTACCGTGGGAGAATACGCGTTTGCGGAATGTTCGTCGTTGGAAGTTTTTGCGTTCAACGCCAATACGGGTTCGGTTACGCAAAGAGAAATCGGGCAATGCGTTCTCGAAGGCGCGGATGCGCTTGCCGATCTTACGCTGTACGAAGACGTGGCGACGGATACGCTTTTCGGAGGAAACGCGCCCGCCTCTCTCGAAATTCTCAGAATAGAATTCGCCGGTAAAAACAACGTGCTCGGCGCCGACGCGTTTTCCGCGTATAACGGAATAAAAGAACTTTACGTCGGAGACGGGTTCGTTACCGTGGGAAGCGGAGCCTTTGCGGACTGCGCCGCGCTGAAAAAAGCGGTTATCGGAAAAGACGTAAAGGTTATCGGACAAGGCGCGTTCGGGAATCTTAGCGAACTCGAAATCGTAGACTTATCCGCGAATGCGGCGTTGGAAGAAATCGGAGAAAACGCGTTTGCGGGAACGAAAACCGGCAACGTGGTCTTCCCGGCTACACTGCGCGTCATAGACGCCGGAGCGTTCTGCGGAGCGCGTCTGACGTCGGCGGTATTCGGCGACGCGCTTGAAAAAATCGGCGCGCGCGCGTTCGAGGGCAACTCTCTGCTTAAAACGGCGGTTCTGCAGGAAGGGGTAACCGAAATCGGCGATTACGCGTTCTCGGGTTGCGATCTGGAATCTTTCGTTATGCCTTCGACGGTTTCTGCCGAAAACATCGGACGAGGGGTGCTGTACGGCAATTCGGGATTTATGTCGCTCACTACGGCGCAGAGTCTTTCCGTTCCCGATATGTTTACTTACGGCGAGGGTAATACTGCGGTTACCGAAATTCCCGTGAACTTTTTATCGGTAAGGATAACGGGGGGAGAGATAGGAGAAAAACAATATTACGGAATAACTTCCGTTCAGACCGTTGCGATAAGCAAAGGCGTTACCGCGATAGGCGCGTCGGCGTTCGAGGGATGCTCGGGGATAAGGAGTATTACGATTCCGTCGAGCGTCGGAGAAATCGGAGCACGCGCGTTTGCGGATTGCGTTTCTCTTGCGTCCTGTCAGATTGACGCCGTTGCTTCCGAACTCGTATTTGTGGACAAAGAAGTTTTTGCCGGGGACGTAAGCCTCGGATACGCGGTTTTCCCGAGCGGAACGGCAAGCGGAGACTGGACGGGTATGTTCGACGGCTGCGTTTCGCTTACCACGACGAATTTGCCTTCGGCGATAACGGAAATCGGCGATTACGCGTACAGAAACTGCGCGTCTCTCGTTGCGCTCGGTATGCACGACGGGGTAACTTCGATCGGCGCGTACGCTTTTGAAAACTGCGACGTCATCGACTTCGACGACGTGCGTTTCGACGAGTTGCTTTCGATAGGGAAAGGAGCGTTCGCGGGTTGCGACGCGTTGCACGGAATAAAAGCGGAAAACGCTACGAGCATAGGGCAAGGCGCGTACGAAGGCAGCGGTGCGCTGGAAGAAATCACCGTAAACGGTGAAAAAGCGGATTATTATACCGATATGAAAGCCAATATAATCACGGTCAACGTCGTGGGAAACCCCGCGGCGGACGCGTTCGACGGTTGCGACGGACTGGAAACCGTGGTGTTTTACGGCGGCAGCGCGGAGACCGTGCGCGCGGCGGTAAACGGATTGGATCTTGATAGAGTTACCGTATACGTAAGCGGAGAAATATTCGACGCGTTGTCGGATTTACGCGTTCACGTCAATCCCACGGACGAAAGTAATTTTGTTTTCGCGTGCGACGCTGTTACGGGAACCGCGGTTATTACGGGAACGGCGGAGAACGCGGTTTTCGACGGAGCGGCGTATCTGCCGGGAGAAACCGTTTACGAAGGGGTAAAATACGCGGTGACCGCTATCGGAGCGGGAGCGTTTACCGCAAACGCCGAACTTACTTCCATAGTAATACCGTCTTCGGTGACGGAAATCGGAGCGGGAGCGTTTTCCGGTTGCGTCAATCTTGCGGACGTGCGTTTCGAGAGAGGCAGCAGGCTCGCAATTATCAGAGAAGCGGCGTTCGACGGTTGCGTGAATTTGCGTAAAACGGCTTTCCCGAGCAGTCTCGTAACCATCGGAAACAACGCGTTCCACGGCTGCGCCGCGCTTACGGAAATAAGATTTTTTGCGAACAGCAAACTCGAAGAGATAGGCTCGTACGCGTTTAACGGCGCGTCGTCGTTGACGAAAGCGGAAATCACGGGTCCGATTGCGAAAATCGGCAGTAACGCGTTCAACGGTTGCACGGCGATGACGGAATTTTCATTCGGGAAAAAAGCGACGATAACGGAAATTCCCAATTCGATGTTCAACGGATGCAATTCTCTTGCGGCGATAACGATTCCGAACTCGGTGAGAATAATCGGAACGAACGCGTTCAAGAATTGTTCCTCGCTGTCCGCGATTACTTTACCCGACGGCGTTACTTCGCTCGGAGCGGGAGCGTTCGCTTCGTCGGGGTTGACGGAGATAACGATGAGCGCAAATCTCACCGATATCGGCGCGTCGGCGTTTGAAAGTTGCGAAAAACTGATTGCGGTAAATATACCCGATAAAGTAACCGTTTTGGGCGAGGCGGCGTTCAGAGGCTGTTTCAGAATGGAAGAAATCCGCGTCGGTAAAGGGGTAAAAACTATCGGGAAATACGCGTTCTACGGAACGAGCGCGTTGCAGACTATCGTTTACCGCGCCGTATCCGCGTCGGATTTGTCGGAAGACGCGAAAGCGTTTTACAATGCGGGACAGAATACGGGAGCAGGGGTTATTATAGGCAAAGAAGTTCAGAGAATACCCGCCAACCTCTTCTCTTCGGAAGGAACCGCGGACGGCGCGCCTGCGATCGGGTCCGTCGTGTTCGAAGAAACTTCTTCCTGTGCGGAAATAGGGGAAAACGCGTTCGCGTTTCTTACGCGTATTAACGATATGGTTCTGCCCGTAAGCGTAATGGCGATAGGCGGTCGCGCGTTTAACGGCTCAACGTCTTTAAGACTGTCGCTGGAAGCGGCGCGCGAGCCTGCCGGATTCGTTTCGGGGTGGAAAGACGGAATGAGTTTCGCGCCGACATTCGGGAAAAACAACTTCATCGAAGGGGACTACGCGTACGTCGTTCACGAAAACAAGGCGTATCTTACGATTTATTCGGGAACGGGAATCGCGCCCGCGATTCCCGCGACGATAGGGGGTTATCCGATTGCGTCTCTCGGAGCGGCGTTTGAAAACAACGTATCCGTAAAGGAAATCGTCGTACCCGACGGCGTAAGCGGACTCGGCAGTTTTTACGGATGTTCCGCACTCGAAAACGTAGTTATCGGCAACGCCGTAACGCGTATACCCGACAGAGCGTTTTACGGTTGTATCGCGCTCGATAATCTCGTTATACCCGTTGCGGTGAAAGAAATAGGGAAGGAAGCGTTTTACGGTTGCGAAGGGCTGGAAACCGTCTACTTCGACGGGAAATCCGCGGCGGAACTGCTTGCAACCGAAGAGGAATGCGGATATATAACCGCTTACGCGGTGAGTCTGTACGTTTCGCAGGACGCGCCCGTTACGTCGGTGGACGAGACGGTTTATACGCTTTTGCCCGAAACGAAAGACGGTTATTCGGTTTATACGAGGTTGTATTGGAGCGTAGGAGACGACGCTTTCGCGTATCTGATTAAAGAAGGGGGCGAAAACGAGTATTCGATAACCGTTGACGGAACGGGAAATATGAAAGACTACGCCGCGCTCGCGCTGGTGCCCTGGAACCGTTATGCGTCGTCGATTGTAAGACTCGTCGTCCGTAGCGGAGTGGGCGCGCTCGGAAGAAACGCGTTCGCTTCCCTCGTTTCGCTGAAAGAAGTGTATTATAACGCCGCGGAAGCGCGTTACATCGACAATAAAAAACTGTTCGACGGAAGCGGAGCGGAAAGCGGAATTACTCTCCGTATAGGCGCGGACGTGAAAGAGATACCCTCGCACCTGTTCCGAGAAAACGCACGGCTGAAAGAAATAATATACGAAGACGGCGCGCTCGGCGCGATAGGAGATTACGCGTTTTACGGATGCGTATATCTCGAAACCGTCTCGGTACCCGACACGGTAACCGTTATCGGCGCGCACGCTTTTGAAAACTGCACGGGGATTACGGAAATAACGGTCGGTCTCGGAGTAACGACGATAGGGCAGAAAGCGTTTTACGGCGCGGATAATCTGTCCGTCGTGAATTACAACGCAAAGAACGCCGAGGACGCGGAAGGCAACGCTTCGGTGTTTGACAGCGCGTATAAAGCCGTGGAAAACGGCGGAGGGTTCGTGGTCAACGTCGGAACAGCGGTTACGAGAATTCCTTCTTACGCGTTCTACGACTGCGGAAACTTAATCGGACTGGTTATACCCAACAAGGGCGCGCTGACCGAAATCGGGAAAGAAGCGTTTTATAAATGCGAAGCGCTCGTTTCGGTAACCCTGCCTTCGACTTTGGCGACCGTTTCCGAGAGGGCGTTTGCGGAAGCGACGTCGCTTTCGGGAATAACGTTCGGTACGGGAACGAGCGCGCTTACCGTGATAGGAAAGGAAGCGTTCCTGAATACGGCGTTCTATTCCGACGACGCAAACTGGACGACGCAGAGCGACGGAATTACGCGCGGAGTGCTTTATCTTGCGGGTAAATATCTGATAAAAGCGGTGAGCGGACTGAGCGGAGAATATACCGTAAGCGGAGCGACCGCGGTAATCGCGGACAACGCGTTCGAGGATTGCAACGCGCTTGAATATATTCGTATACCGACGGCGGTCGAATATATAGGAGAAAACGCGTTTGCCGGTTGCGCGAGACTGAAAACGGTTTACGTGGCAAGTTACGCCGCCGCGGCGGGATTCGCCGAGGTCGGTTCGTTCGGAGGAATACTGACGAACGCGATACACGTCTATATAGCGAAAACGCTTGTAACGGACAGAAACGTGAGGATAGGACAGTATCTGAAGAGCGGATACGCGCTGATTGACGGAGAAATAGTATTCGGTTCGGGTTCGTATTACGCGTACACGAAAGCGGCGTGGGATACGGGAGATACGCAGGCGTATCTTATCAACGACGAGAACAATCCCGGGTATTACGAAATCAACGTCAAAGGCGCGGGAAGGATGGCGGATTATTCGAAAGATAATCTGATGCCGTGGAGAGATTACCTTGCGCTTATCAGCAGGATAAACGTAAACGCAGGCGTTACGAAAGTAGGAGATTCGGCGTTCTTCGGTTGCAGCGAAGCGACTTCCGTCGTTATGGGAAATACAGTGGAAGAGATCGGCGAAGCGGCGTTCGAAGGGTGCGCGTCTCTCGTTACGTTGGAGATACCCGAAAACGTGACGGTTATAGGGAACGGGGCGTTTGCGGACTGTCTCGGGCTGAAAACCGTACGGTACCTCGCAAAGAAAGCGGAAAATCCGGGCGAAAACAACGGCATCTTTGCCAACGTCGGGACGGAAGCGAACGGAGGAACGGAAGTTAAAATCGACAGGGGAGTACAGTATATTCCCGCGTATCTGTTCTATCCGTATACGAGCGGAGAAAAAACGCCCGCGATAAGCAGCGTGGAATTCCTTTCCGCAAACAATATAAACGACTGCGTAGAGATAGGAAGTTACGCGTTCGCTTACCTCAGAGGGTTGCAGAACGTTAAATTCGCCAAAGGCGCGACTCTGAAACAAATCGATGAGGGCGCGTTCGTAGGATGCGAAGCAATCGGCACGGTTGAGATAACCGCGGGAATAGAATATATAGGAAAGAGCGCGTTCGCTTTCTGCGGTTCGCTTTCGCAACTCGTGTTCTCCGCGGTCAACTTCACCGACGGAGAAAAGGGTAACGCGGCGTTTGAAGGCGCGGGAGCGGCGACGGGACTTACCGTTACCGTTTCCAATAAGAGTAAAACTCTCCCGTCGTATCTGTTCGAGAACGCAAATTATCTTACCGCGCTTGCGTTCGAGGACGGCGGAATATGCGAAAAAATCGGGCAAAGCGCGTTTTCCGGTTGCGTGTCGCTGACTACGATAACGATACCCGATTACGTTAAGGAAATCGGAGAAGGGGCGTTCGCGGGATGTTCGTCGGCGACGAAGTACACCGCGCCTTTCGTCGGAGGAAAAGCGGAAGCGGTGACGGGCGACGCCACGACGTTGTTCGGATACGTTTTCGGAACGGAAGAGAAAGAAGGAACGACTGCCGCGCTGCAAACGCACGGAGCGGGAAGCGTAACTTATTATATCCCCGACAGCATAGTAAGCGTGGAAATAACCGTTTACACGAATATGTACTTCGGCTCGTTCGGAAACTGCTCGAAAATAAAGAGCATAAAACTAAACGGAAATTCGGAAGTGGATACCGTATATAAGTACGGGATAAACGAATCGGGGCAACAGTATATAGTCGAAGCGATAGGCAACGGTTCCGTCGTCGGCAACGAAGCGTTTTTCGGCTGTACTTCACTTACGAGCGTAACTCTCACGTCGAGAACCGCTTCGATAGGCAGCGCGGCGTTCAAAGACTGTTCTTCGCTCGGCGAGATTACCGTTTCGGAGAACGTTACTTCTATAGGAGAAAACGCTTTTGAAAACTGCTCGAGCCTGACGAAGATATATTTCAACGCGACGAACTGCGCGGATATGTTCACGGTGGACGGACAACTCAGGAGCATTAACGTATTCGCTAACGCGGGAACGGATAAGAGCGGTATCGAGGTGCTGTTCGGAAGTAACGTGGAACGCGTGCCTGCGTACGCTTTTGCCGTAACGGGCAAAGTATCCCCGAAACTCGCCGCGGTTGCGTTCGAGGACGGAGCGAAGTGCAAGGAAATAGGCGAAAAAGCGTTCTACGGCGCGGGCGAAAAAACCCTTACTTCGATTTCTCTCGTCAACACCGTAAAATCGGTGGGAGAAAGCGCGTTTGAAGGAACCGCTTATTATCTTGACGCAACCAAGTGGCAGGGCGGCGTGCTTTATATAGACTCGTGTCTCGTAAAAGCAAACCTTGCCAATAACACGGGAATTGCGGAATATAACGTGATGAGCGGAACGATAGTAATCGCGGATAAAGCGTTTTACGGATGTAAATATCTTGCCGCGGTCAACCTTCCTGCCTCCGTGGGATATATAGGGCAATACGCGTTCGCAGGGTGTACGGGACTTAAAGAACTTCATACCGAAAAATCGGCTGCGCTTACCGCAATAGGAAGTTACGCGTTCAGCGGATGTCTGTTGCTCGGAACGGAAAAGAACGACGCCGGAGAGGAAGTGGGATTCTATATAAGGGCAAACGTTTCGCAAATCGACGCGTACGCGTTTTACGGATGCACGGGTCTGACTAAAATATATATAGAAAGCGCGTTCGTTGCCGGAGGAATGGTAAATAACTCGTACGACGCTTACGGCGGCGTGCTTATGAGCGCGGATACCGTTTACATTGCAGAAAACATAACGGGTACGGGTTCTTACATTATAAACAACTACGAAACCACGGGCAGCGTTACCGGCGGATACAGGAAGTATACTAAAAGATAATAAACGGAAAAAATATAGAAATTATAATAAATTGACAGGGAGTGGCAATGAAAACATACAAGACCAACGGTGAAAGCAAATTCGAGATCGACGTTACGGAGCAACCCGAAAGCGAAAAGGTTAAAGTCAGAATCACGCACGTTATGCCGGGATTTACCGACGTGAACATTTTTTGCGGCGATTCCTCCACGACTTATCCGTTCGTAATCGGGCACAGCGCAATAGGCGTGGTAAGCGACGACAGACCCGAATACGGGTTGAAACGCGGAACCAAGGTTATTCTCAATCCGTATTCGAGCGGACCGATAGACAGGCTGAATTGGGACGCGGTGGTGTCCACCAAAGGAGTGGACGAAGACGGATTTATGCGCGAATTCGTGTTTATGGACAAGGAAAAAATCGTGCCTTTCCCCGAAGACGTCGACGACGAGGAAGCGATATTTACCGAAAAAATCGCGCTCGCGCTTAAAGCGTTGAACAGTTTTTCCGTCGAGAAAGGCGATTATATCGTAATTATCGGCGGCGATACGGTGTGCAATATCATAGGACAACTTGCCATTTACTTCCAACTCATTCCGATTATGGTGGACAGCAACGCGGCAAACCTCGCAAGGGCGAACAGATGCGGAGTATATTACACGATAGACGAAACGAAAGAATCCGCATTGGAAAAGGTGTCGGAAATCACATGCGGAAGAATGGCGGAAAACACCGTGATATCGATGAATCCCGAACTTACCCCCGCGTTCGTGTTCCCGATGACGAAAATCGGAGGGAAGTGCGTTATTATGTGCGAGAATAAAATGGTGAAGTCGTTCGAGGCTGACGTAAGCGCGATCAGCCGCCGTCAACTCAGAGTCAGAGGGGTGAATAACGGAGCGAGCGAGTTTGATTCCGCAGTAAATATTCTTGCGCAGAAAATCCTCAAATTCGACGGATTTATCGATAAAACCGTGGAAATTAAAGACGCGGAAGTTTTGCTCAGAGAAATGAAAGGCAACCCCGAAAGGTACTTCAACGCGGTCGTTAAACTGTAAACTCCGACGGAATAAGAATTTTAACGAGATTTATCACGTCTCCCGCGCCTATGACGAGAATAACGTCGTCGGGCGCGGTTTTTTTGTAGAGAAGAGCCGCCGCTTCGGTCAGATTGTCGGCGTAATACTTTTCCTTGTTCGCGCATTCGCGATACAGAGCGAGCGCGGATACGCCGTCGGATGGTTTTTCCCTTGCGGCGTACTCTTTTACTACGATGAGAACGTCGCATCGCGACAACGCGGAGACGAATTCTTTTTTCAGACGGGCGGTACGGCTGTAAGTGTGCGGTTGGAATACCGCAATCAGTCTGTTTTTCGAAAGAAGAGAAGCCGTGCGCAGGGTCTCCGTTATTTCGGTGGGGTGATGAGCGTAATCGGCGTATACGGACGCGGAGAGGAACTCGCCGCGATAATCGAATCTCCGGTCTACGCCGCCGAAGTTTTCAAGACCGCGTTTTATCGTGTCGGCGTCTATTCCGACGGACGAACAAATTGCCGCGGCGGCAAGGGCGTCCGCAAGATTGCATTTACCGGGAACTTTCATCTTTATTTCGCATAAAGGGGCACCCAAATGAGTAATGCGGCAACCGAAACAACCGTTTTGATATTGAATAACGTCCGTTGCGCGATAATCGCATTCCGAAGAAAAACCGAAGGTTACGGGACTAAGGTGTTTCTGCCTGAGGCGGTAGTATTCGCAGTCGCCGTTTACCAGGCGCAGACCTTTTGAGGAAGAGAGAAAATCGTCGAACGCGTCGAATACGTCGCTTTTGTCGCGGTAGGTATCGGGGTGATCGACTTCCGCGTTCAGGACGGCGGCGACGAAGGGGGATAAAGAGAGCATACTGCGGCGGTATTCGCACGCTTCCATTAAAAGGTAGTCGTCGCCCGAATGGTAAAACGCTCCTATATCTTTGCTCGTGCCGCCTATATGGGCGTAAAAACGGAGGGACGCCGTTTTCATAATAATGGCGCACATCGAGGTTACGGTGGTTTTTCCGTGAGTGCCGGCAACGGCGACGGTGTATCGGAAGAACGAGGACAGATACGGCAGGAAAGAATGGCGTTCGAGGACGGGAATTCCCGAAGCGCGGAGATAAACGAGTTCGGGATCGTACGGTGAAATCGCGGAGGAAAAAACCGCTACGTCGGGAGAGCCCACGAGCGTCGGTTCGAAGCCCGACCACACGAGTACGCCTTCTTCGGCAAGAGAGACGAGCGCGTCCGAGTAATCGCGGTCCGAACCGCTTACTTCGTAGCCTTTACGGTGGAAAAAACGGGCGAGGGATGACATACTCACTCCGCCGACTCCGAGGAAATGTATTTTCTTTACTGCGGAAAAATCAAGCATAAACCATTATATGCGGCGGAAGCGTGACGGTTGCGTATATTTTCGGAAACGCGCAACCTGCGCTTACGCAAGCGGAAAATGAAAATTAAGCGTTAAACAGTTGACAGGCGTATTTTTTTTATTTATAATTAAGCATACGTTTATAAAATCGGTAAAAAAAGCAAATATAGAGGTGAAAAAATGCAGAAAGATATTCAGCCCAAATACAAAATAGTGGACGTAACCTGCGCTTGCGGCGCGAAGTTCCAGATCGGAACGACCAAACCCGTCGATTCCCTGAGAGTCGATATATGCTCGCAGTGCCATCCTTTCTACACGGGTAAACAGAAGACCGTTCAGAGCGGCGGCAGGGTAGAACGCTTCAATAAGAAATTCGGAGCCAACGCGCTTAAATAATCCCGACGCTTTTTGCGGCGCGGTGAAACTTACCGGAAGCAATAATATCCCGTCGGGATATTATTTGTTTTATACGGGGACATAATTTTTCGGTGCAAAAACAGCGGAAAAATTCGGATTTTTCAAAAAAATTAGGTTGCGGAGTATTAAGTGAAGAAAAAGAACGTATGCGGTATCGGCGGGCAGGCGGTGCTCGAAGGCGTGATGATGCGCGGAAAAAGTTCGATGGCTATCGCGGTGCGGAACACGAGCGGAGAAATCGAAATCGAATCCGAACGGCTTAAACTGTCGGAACGGAGAAAGAAGATAGCGAAGACGCCCGTCGTGCGCGGCGTAGTCAGTTTTTTCGAGTCGTTCGTTTCCGGTCTGAAAATCACGATGCGGGCGAGCGAGGTTTTCGGAGATACCGAGGAAGCGCCCTCGAAATTTGAAAAATGGCTTGCGAAATCGTTCAAAATCGATATAATGAACGTCGTTCTCGCCGTCGGAGGAATACTCGGAGTATTGCTTGCAGTCGCGTTGTTCGTGATACTTCCGCAGATCGTCGCGCTCGGTATTTTTGCCGGAGCGGGACTCCTCGAAGTCAATTTCGACGCAGGGGTGTGGAACGCTTTCAAAACTTCCACGCAGGGACTCGGATTCGGTTGGAATATGCTGTACGAAGTTATCCGCGGAATAGTAAGAATAGCGGTGTTCATCGGATATATCGCGCTCGTCAGCCTTATGAAAGACGTGAAACGTCTGTTTATGTACCACGGCGCGGAACATAAAGTAATATCCTGCTACGAACAGGAACTGCCCCTTACGGTGGAAAACGCGAAAAAAATGTCTACGAAGCACGACAGATGCGGCACGACTTTTATGTTTATCGTAATGGTCGTCAGTATGCTGTTTTTTACCGTCGTACCCGTTTCGATGATAGAAGTAGGAAACGGATTTCTTACGTTTATCGTTCAACTCGCGGTGAGGATCGCGCTCATTCCCGTGGTTGCTGGCGTGTCGTATGAATTTTTGAAACTTTTCGCGCGGTACGATAACGTTTTTACGCGTATCTGCAAAGCGCCCGGATTGTGGTTACAACGCCTTACGACGAAAGAACCCGACGAATCTATGCTCGAAGTTTCCATAGCCGCGTTTAACGAAGTGCTCGCAATGGAAAACGACCCCGAGCGCGAAACGAAAAAGTTCGTTACGTTCACTACCGTGGAAAAAGCGGTTTCCGTGATGGAGAAAATACTCGGAGAAGACAAAAAACACGAGGCGGAACTCATCGCTATGGAAGTCGTCGGAGCAAAAACGAAAACCGAGTTGTACGACGGCAGAAGAATGACGAAGCAACAACTCGAAGTATGCAGAAAGTACGCGGAAAACCGTCTTACGGGCGCGCCCCTTCAATACGTTCTCGGAAAGACGTGTTTTTACGGCTTGGATTTCAGAACGGACACGCGCGCGCTTATTCCGCGGTTCGACACCGAGTTGCTCGCGGAAGAGACGATAAAACAGGTTAAAGCGAGGGAAGAGGAGACGGGAAAAACGCCCGAAGTTCTCGATTTATGTACGGGAAGCGGTTGCGTTGCGGTAACCGTAAAAAAACACGCGGACTGCGTAATGACCGCGTCGGACGTCAGCAGGGAAGCGTTGGAACTTGCAAAAGAAAACGCGCGGAGCGCGGGAGCGGAAATCGAGTTTTTATCGGGAAGCCTGTTTATGCCCGTGCGCAAACGCCGTTTCGACGTGATAGTTTCCAATCCGCCGTATATTCCTTCGGGAGATATAGCGGGACTTGACGAGGAAGTAAGGGAATACGAACCCCGTCTCGCGCTCGACGGCGGAAGCGACGGACTCGATTTTTACCGGGATATAACCGCTTCGGCGAAAAAGCACCTGAAAAACGGCGGAAGGCTGATTTTCGAGGTCGGACAAGGACAGGCGGAAGCGGTGGCGGAAATGCTTAACGGCTACGTCGTTAAGTTCGTGGAAGATTATAACAATCCGCCGATAAAACGAGTCGTAAGCGCGACGCTTAACGAAATCGTAGAAGAGGAAGAAGAAAAAACCGACGAGACAGACCGCGCGGAATAAGTTTTCGCGTAACGGAATAAGAACGTCTTATAAATAAGGATAGATATGTTTGAAAGATTGGAAAGAATGAGACTCAGGTACGCCGAACTCAGTGAACTTATCGGCAAACCCGAAGTCGTGGCGCGCAGGGAAGAATGGCAGAAACTCGTAAAGGAACACGCCGCGCTCGAACCCGTCGTCAACGAGTACGAGAATTATCTGCGTCTCGAAAAGGAAATGAGCGAGTGCAAGGATATGATGGAGATGGGAGAAAAGGACATCAGAGAACTTGCCGAAGCGGAGTATTACGATTTGCGCGACAAGAGAGACGAACTCGTAAGCAGGATAAAGATAATGCTTTTACCGAAAGACCCGATGGACGAAAAGAACGTCATTATAGAAATACGCGCGGGAGCAGGCGGCGAAGAGGCGAGCCTTTTCGGAATGGACCTTTTGAGAATGTACCACAGGTTTGCCGAAAGAAACAGATGGAAGATAGAGGATATAGACGTAAACGAAACCGAACTCGGCGGCATAAAGGAAGCGACTTTTATGATTAAAGGGCACGGCGCGTACAGCAAAATGAAATACGAAAGCGGCGTGCACAGGGTACAGAGAGTTCCCGAAACGGAATCGCAGGGAAGGGTGCATACTTCCACGATAACGGTGGCGGTTCTGCCCGAAGCGGAAGAGGTGGATTTTGAAATCAACGAAAAAGACCTTAAAATCGACACTTACCGAAGCGGCGGCGCGGGCGGTCAGCATATCAACAAGACGGACAGCGCGGTTCGTATGACGCATCTGCCGACGGGAATAGTCGTATCGTGTCAGGACGAAAGGAGTCAGATAAAAAACAGAGAAAAAGCCATGCGCGTAATGAAGAGCAGGCTATACGATTTTTATCAGAGCCAGAAAGACGCGGAATACGCCGAAAACAGAAGAACGCAGGTCGGAACGGGAGACAGGAGCGAACGAATAAGGACGTATAATTTCCCGCAGGGAAGGGTTACCGACCATAGAATAAATATGACGATTTACAGTCTGCCGTCGTTCCTCGACGGAGATATGTTTCAGATGATAGAAGCCCTTGCGCTTGCGGATCAGAACGCAAAACTGAGCAAGATGGAAGACAATTAAACAGGAGAATAAAAATGAGTAACCACGAAGTAACCAACGACGTCTATCTGAGTCCGTCGCATCATATTCTCGAAGAACACAGTTACAACTATACGTTGCAGGACGTTGACGAACCGCAACTGTTCCGCAATTTTTTCGATTACACGTCCATTCCGAAAGTGGCGTTCAACTTCCGTAACGTGCCGATGAGTTGTCCGGAAGACATATGGATAACGGATACGACTTTCCGCGACGGACAGCAGTCGCGCTCGCCGTATACGGTAGAACAGATAGTCGAACTCTTCAAAATGCTGCATAAACTCGGCGGAGATAAAGGCATAATCCGTCAGAGCGAATTTTTCCTGTACAGCGAAAAGGACAGAAAAGCGGTTGAGACGTGTCAGGATCTCGGATACGAGTTCCCCGAGGTTACGAGTTGGATAAGGGCGAACGAAAAGGATTTCGGACTCGTTAAAGAGATGAACGTCAAAGAGACGGGCATACTCGTAAGTTGTTCGGACTATCATATTTTCAAAAAAATGAATCTTACGAGACGGCAGGCTCTCGACAAATATCTCGGGATAATCAAAGCGGCGTTGGACGCGGGAATCAGACCGAGATGCCACTTCGAGGATATCACGAGAGCGGACTATTACGGATTCGTCGTGCCGTTTGCGTGCGAACTCAAAAAGCTTATGGACGAAACGGGCATACCGATAAAAATCCGTTGTTGCGACACGCTCGGGTACGGAATTACTTATCCCGGCGTCGCGTTGCCTCGAAGCGTTCAGGGAATAATATACGGACTGAAACATTACGCGGAGATACCGTCTTCACTCATAGAATGGCACGGGCATAACGATTTTTACAAAGCGGTGGTAAACGCGAGTACGGCTTGGCTGTACGGAGCGAGCGGAGTAAACTGTTCTTTGCTCGGAATAGGGGAAAGGACGGGGAACTGTCCGTTGGAAGCGATGGTTATCGAATACGCTTCGATAAAGGGAACGACGGACGGTATGGATCTGAGCGTAATTACCGACATAGCGGAGTATTTCGAAAAAGAAATCGGATACGTTATTCCGCCGAGCACTCCGTTCGTAGGGAAAAATTTCAACACGACGAGAGCGGGAATACACGCCGACGGTCTGCTTAAAGACGAAGAGATTTACAATATTTTCGATACCGAGACCCTTCTGAAAAGAAAAGTCGGAGTCGCGGTCGACAGCCACAGCGGGCTTGCGGGAATCGCGTATTGGATAAATACGTACTTCAAACTGAGCGACGATTGGAAAGTCGACAAGAAAGACGAAATCGTTGCGAAGATAAAAGAACGGGTGGACGCAGAATACCAGGGCGGAAGGACGACGGCGATGAGCGATTACGAACTCAAAGAGTTTATGAAGGAAATCGACATTGAGTTTTACCGCAAACTCAAATACCTTGCGAAAGGGAACAAGGATTAGATAATTCGTACTTGTTTTAATCGGCGCGGTATGCTACAATTATAACAATAAAAAATATTTTTTCTATAAAGGAGAAAAATAATGATAAAAATCATAGAAGGCGCGAAAGGCACCGGCAAAACGAAAAAAATCATAGACTTATCCACAGCCGCTCTGGAAGAGAAGAAAGGCGACGCGGTATTTCTTTCCACGACGACGAGATACAGAGCGGAGATAAAGCCGCAGATTAAGTTTATCGACGCCAAAAGCGAGGGAATAAACGGCAAAGAAATGCTGTTCGGGTTCATCAAAGGTATGATCGCCGCAAACTACGATATCGAATATATCTTTATCGACGGCGTATACAAAATTATGGGCGTGGAAATTGACAGCCCCGAAATGGCGGAACTTTTTATGTTGCTCGATAAAATCGGCGAGGGTTCCGACGTACATTTCGTTCTTACGATAAGTTGCGACAGGGAAAAACTTCCCGCTTTCATCGCAAAATATCTTGCGTAACGGATTGGAGGCAGACCGATGGAATTTTATTCGACCCGCGGAGAGGGTCCGGTAAGCGGCGCGCGGGCTATCGTAAACGGCATAGCCGGCGACGGCGGATTATACGTCCCCGCCGAGTTCCCCGTTATTTCGCAGGAAGAACTCGAAGACATGGTCGGGCTCGAGTACCCCGAAAGAGCGGCGTATATTATCGGAAAATACCTTACCGAGTTCACTTACGACGAACTTCTTTCGTATACGAAAAAAGCGTACGACCGTTTCGACGGATACCCCGCGCCCCTGACGAAAGTCGACGAAGGCGCGTACATAATGGAACTCTGGCACGGTCCGACTTACGCGTTCAAAGACGTCGCGCTCACGTTGCTTCCGCATCTGCTTACGGGCAGTAAGAAAAAAGAAGGAGCGGACAAAAAAACGCTCATTCTCGTAGCGACGAGCGGCGATACGGGCAAAGCCGCCCTCGAAGGGTTCAAAGACGTGGAAAATACGGAAATAGTCGTTCTGTATCCGTCCGAAGGCGTAAGCGATATGCAGAAATTGCAGATGGTTACGACCGACGGAAGCAACACGCACGTTATAGGAATAAAAGGTAACTTCGACGACGCGCAGACCGCGGTAAAAAAGATTTTCGCAAGCGCGGAAATGAAGAAAAAATTCGCGGAAAAAGGGTATGAACTCAGCAGCGCGAACTCGATTAACTTCGGAAGGCTCGTGCCGCAGATAGTGTATTACTTTTCTTCTTACCTCGATTTGCTCGCGGAAGGGGAAATCGAACCAGGCGAAAGAATCGACTTCGTTGTTCCGAGCGGAAACTTCGGAAATATTCTCGCCGGTTATTACGCGAAGAGAATGG
>JBJETX010000071.1:0-20975 GCA_051883535.1 Christensenellales bacterium
TGGTGATTTCCGCGTCGGTCAGGTTGAGTCCGAGGCGTATTCCGCCTGCTTCGGGCAACGAGAGCGAAAGTTTGTTGTTGCCGTGGATATTGACGTTAAGCGCAAGGTTGGTAAGTCCCGCGTCAAGGTTCATCGATACCACGATACCCGTGAAGTTGGGGAAGTTCACGCCGAGAAGCGCGCCCAGCGACTGCGACGAAGGCGCGATTTCTATTCTGTCGTTATAGAGCGACAGGCTGATAACCGCGGCCTTCTTTCCTTCGGTTACTTCTTCCAGAATCGAGCCTTTGACGCGGAATCCGATAGACTTGACTATCTCTTTGTAAATCTCCTCGTATTCGCTCTCGGTAAGAACGTTGCCGTTGTCGCCGTTAATCGTAATAATCGCGTTGCTGATTTCCTCTTTAATCGCTTCCTGTTCTGTTGCGGTGAGGTCGTCGAATTCGCCCGCTTTGTAACGTTCGGCGTAGTTCGCTTTGAGCGCGTTTATCGCGTCGGAAACCGCTTTTTCTTCGATACTCGTTCCCGTCTTATCCGTCGTGCCTTTATTGCCCGCGTCCGTTCCGACGTTTATCAGGTTGGTGATAAGTCCCTTGATGTCGAGACCTTTCTCTTCGTCGAAATCGATCGGCAGCGAACCGCCCATAAAGTACGACAGCGCGCCCATCAGATCCACGCCGTTTATCGACGCTTCCATAAGCCCGAGTTTGCCGAGGTCGAGATATACTTTACCTTCGAGATAATAAATTCCGATGAGCGTTACGTCGTTATAGATTATCTCTATTTTGAGTTTGGAATTATTAAGGTCGGTTAGATCGGCGACTATTTCCGCCAGAACCGTAATCGACGCGTACATATCCTGGAACTGCAGATCGACGCTTCCTTCGTCCATTCCGAGCAGCGTTTCCAGCAGCGTTTCCAGTTCTTCGACGACTTCGCTCTTCGTGCCGTCGGGATTTACCGTAACCAGCGTCAGATCGAGGGTAAGTCCGATATTGACGTTTTTCAGGTTGTCTACGTTGACGAAAGAGGTCTTGTCCGAAGATTTGACCATATGGCTTCTTGCGTCGTCGTACGCGGGATTGCCTTCGTCGAACAGGTCGCGCTTAGGTACGAGATAGGTATAACTCTTGCGGAAATTGTAATCTATACTGAAATGCTGTCCTTCGTCGTAGACGAGTTTGATTCCGCTGAGTTTGTCTTTTTCATATCCGAGTTGCAGGTTCGCAAAGGTCGGGATCAACGCCGAAATATCTCTTACTCCGTCGATCGTTCCGAGCAGGTTGAGCAGGAGCGCGCCCGTCATTGCGACGTTGAACACGTTTTCGTCCACGAGAGCAAGCAACAGATTGCCGCTGATTCCCGCGTCCGCGATACTGCCGTAATCGATGGCTCCCTTATCTCCCGAGGAAATCGAGCCGGAGATCGAACCGTCTGCGTTCGCCGCGGTCTCGTCGTCGCCGAAGGATACGTCTTTTTCTATCTTCTGCAACAACTCGGTCAGCATACCGCCTATATCGACGCCCGTAATATAGAACTGCGGCAGTCCGAGTCCTTCGAGGTTGACGTAAAGGCTTCCGTCGTTCTCCGCGCCGATGAACGTAAGCCCTATGAGCGTGCGTCCTCTGCGGTTAATCAGCAACTCGAATCCGAGGTTGCCGAGGTCGGAGAAGTCGATATACGTGCGCAGTACGAAATCCAGACTTACGTCGAGCAGGGATTCGCCGTTGCGGAGTTTGATACCCAGTCCGTCTATAATCTTCATCGTAAGACCGCTGAGATCGACGATCGTGTTTTCGTCGTCGTTATGCAGTCCGAGCGAACTGTTCGTTTCGGTAATCCATACGTACTTGGATATCTCGTTGTATTCCTCGAACGCCGAGTAGTTTTCTTTGCCCGTCGTGCCGATAAAGTCTACCGCTTCGCCTATGTGCAGATTGATATTGCTGAGGCGTACCGCGTAGGTAAGTTTGCTGTCGCTCAGCACGTTGCCGTCCGCGTCTCTTACCGCCGCGTCGAGCGGTACGGTAATTTCCACGATATTCTGCATCATATCGACGTCAAAGCGGATATTGCCCATATCGTCGAATTCCCAGTTGCTGTTGACGACCTTTATCAAGGTGTTGAGCAACGCTTCGCTGAGTCTTATACCGAGAGTTCCCTGTCCGAACGTTACGCTCTGCAGAATCTTACCGAAGTCAAGTTCCGTAATATTCAGCGCGGTATCTTCGCCGAATATACCGTTATCCGCTCTTTCCACCGTCACTTCGTCGTGTTTGTCGGAAACGAGGTCGAGGAACATCTCCATAAAGTTGATTTTCATAAACTCGTACAACGATTGCGCGGTAACCACGAACTTTTCGGGACCCACGTCGCCCATATCGAAGTAGAACTTGGGCGAGAAGTACGGATCTCCGTCGGTGTTGAGCGTTCCGCTGAGTTCGTATACGTTGAATATATTCACGCCGTTGTTGTACGCGCGCAGACTGAAGTCGAAGTTGACCTTGGAGATGTCAAGGTCGAGACTTACGTCTAACCTTATCGTTCCGCTTGCCGAATTGAACACGCGGAGAATGAATATAGGTTCAACGCTCAGCGAACCCATCGCGCTGAACAGTTTGCTCCAGTCGACTACCGTACGCAGTACTTCGGAATCGAATTCGAGACTTACTCCGACCTGCAGTCTGTCTCCGATTATATCCGATACGAGTCCGCCTACGTCGAACTCGGCAGAACCGGTCGAACTTGCGTTAAGCATACCCAGTATATCGAGTTCCATCGCGTAGAACGTGTCGAAATATCCGTTTTCCTTTTTCAGGTTCATTCCGTCGATGAAGTCGGAGAAATAGTCCTTCGCGCCGGGAACTTCGGTAACGGAGTTCATACTGAATACCGTATCGTTAAAGAGACCGAGGTTTACGTCGTAACTGAGGTTGTTTACCGTCTCGTTGCCTTCCGCCACCGTACGGTTCTTGGATATGTTGAGGTTGATACCGAAATCTTCCCCGTATTCTATCTTCGCGCTGCCCGACGTGAATACCATCAGTATAAGGTCGTTGAGCGCGTCCGTCGCCTCGTTGTCGTTCATCAGCAGATTCATAACTTCCAGCAGTATGTCTACCGTAAGTATAAGTCCCGCTTCGCCGCTTCCTATTCTGACGATCGCTTCGAGAATCTCTTTGCTGTTGTTGGTAGCCGCCGCGTTGACGAGTTGTCCGACGGGATTGCCTTTTTCAAGCGCTTTCTCGCCGTCCCAGCCGTTAAACAGCGCGCTTACCGCCGCGTTGAGCAGTCCGAGGTTCTCCGTAGCCGTTTCCGTCTGCTCGGTTATTCCGAGTAATCCGAGCAAATATCCCATAGCGTCGAATTCGAGTTTGAGATTAAGTTTCATATCGAAGATTTCCACGCTGAGATAGATCGCTCCGTCGTAAACGTAAATCGATATTATCTGCTGCTCGAAACGCTTGGTTTCCCCTCTCTCGTCGTTGTCGATAAGAGCGTACTGCATTACTATCGCCGCGGTGAGGGATTGCTTTATCTGCGCTTCGTCTTTGCTGAGAGCCTTGGCTATATCCAACGCTATCTCCGCTTTCAACGAACCGTACATTATATGGGTTTTCAGGAATTCGAGATAAATCTCGCTGATGTTGAGACTTCCGAGTATGATGTTGACCATCTGCGCCACGTCGGTCTTTCCTTCGCCGAATCCGAACGAGAAGAATCCGCCGAAACTCAGGTAAAGTTTCATTTCGTCGTAATCGACGTATTCTCCCTGCTCCGCTTCGGGCACGAGGTCGTCGCGCACGCCGTCGGGATCCACTTCCGCTCCGACGTATATCTTGGAGAATTCAACGCCCAGTCCGAGGTCGATTTCCGCAATATCGTATCTCGTCGCCGCCGCGGCGTTATAATTCTTGGCAAACGCTTTCGTCAGCATTGCGCCGCTTTCCGCGTAATCCGTCGCCGCTTCGCGCTCGTTATATCTCAGATCCCCGATGTATTCGTCCAGATAGTCCGCCATATCGGTGAATTCGAGTCCGCCGAGCAGTTCCGCGATAAGTTCGTCCTGTTCCGCTCCGCCCGCGTTTATTCTGTCGAGCAACGTCTTTCTTCCGAGCGCGACGGTTACCGCGCCGTATTCGCTCGCCACGCCGCCGTACGTTTTTCTCCATTCCGCCGCGGTCAGTCCGAACGCCGCCGCCGTTAAGCCGTATTTATTTACGGCTTCTTTCGTCGCGCCTATAATCGTAGCCGCAACCGCGGATTCGAGAGCGGTCGGGTCGCTTACCGCGTTCGCCAGAGTAAACATCGCTTTGGCTTTCGTCGCGTCAGAACCGCTCGTCGCGGGCAACGCATACGCGTCGGAAAGTTCTTTGCGCGTCACCTCGTCCATCGCGTCGATAACCGCCGAATCCGCACCCGCCGTCATCGCTTTATACGCCGCGTCGAAGTCGTCCGCGAGATTCTCTCTGCTTACGCCGCCGTAATAGTCTTCCCATATCTTTTCGGTCAGATATCCGGACGCGTTTTCGCACGTCAGGACCGCCGCGCGCGCCGTTTCGTACAACGCTTTCGCGGTTTCGTCCGTTATCCCGACGTCGCCGCCTTCTATCTTGCCGACGAGATCAATGAGGGCGTTCGCTTTGACGATAGCCACGCCGGTAGCCGCCGCTTCGACGTATTTGGTTTCATTAACGATTCCTCTGTCGGCGGAGGACGCATATAACGCGTTATAAAGGTCGTCGTAGGTTTCCGCAAGCGCGCTCGCGTATCTGTCGTATTTGTATGCCAGATATGTCGGCGTTCCGGTTTTCGCCGAGTATTGTCTGAAAGTGTTTTTCAGCAAATCGGTCAGTCCCGATACGCCGTAATCCTTGACGGAAATCAATCCGATGAGTTCGGACGCCGCTTTATAACCTTTCTGCGCCGCTTCCGAACCGATGAAGTCCTTTACGTTCGTTCCGAGTACGGTTTCGAGCGCGCCGAACAAAGCGGTGAGCGCGTCGTTCTCGGTAAGCGCTTTGGTAACGTATCCGACGAGCGCTTCGCCGAAGGATTGTTCTTTACCTTCGAGCGCGGTTATGCCGTCGAAAATCGTCTTTACTTCGCCCGTTCTGTACGAAGGATAAAGAACGTAGTCGTCGTAGAACACCACGTCTTTCGCTCCGCCGTAATTATAAAGCGTCGAATAATCGCCCGTTCCCGTCTTGTTTTCAAGCATCTTCGCCGCAAAGAGCGCGAATACTTTTTCAATGGCAAATCTCGATACCGCACCGTAAACGGTGAAGTTGAAACTCTTCGACGAGTAAACGAGGCAAAGCGCGTCTCTTACCGCAAGTATGCCCGCGTATGCCGCGACGTCTTCTTCGGTAAGCCCGTAACTTGCGTCGAGCGCGGCAAGGCTCTCCGAAGCGGCGGAATACGATTCTTCCACCACGGTCGCCAGTTTTACGAAATCGGTATAATCCGCGCTGTATTTTACGTTTTCAATCTTCGCAAGCAGGTCTTTGATTCCGGTTATGCCCGCAAGGCTCGCTCCGGGAACCATCTTTTCGGAGTACAGCGTTTTGAAATCGGAGAACACCGCGTTGTAGATCTCGTCGTACGGCGTATCCGTTCCGACGAATTCCGCTTTATCCGCAACGAACGCGTAAGCGTTGACGAACGCCGCGTCTTTCTGTTCGTTATATCCCGTATCCAGTTCTCTGCCGAGCAGAAGTTCGTACCAAGTACGCGTTTTTCCGTTCAGCGAATATCCCGTTCCGCTTTCGCCGAACACGAATGCTGTGAACTCTTCCCACGCTTCTCCGAAATATCTTTCCGCGTCGTAGTTGGGATATTCGATTGCGTTGCCTTTGCCGTAGAAATATCCGAACAGCGAGTACATAGCGTATACGTTCGCTTCCGTTCCCGAAAGTCCCGCGTCCGCGGCTTTGCTAGCCGCGTTGAACACCTCTTTACCGAACGCGGTGTCGCTCGCTTCCTCAACGCTGGAAATCAGGTTGACGAATTTGCTTGCAAGCACATTTTTCAGTTCGCTCGGCTTGGTTCCGACGATGCCCGAACCGTAACCGCCGTTCTGTACGCGCAACGCGCTCTCAACTATATTCTCGGCGTTGATCGCCGCGTAAACGCTTCTCTCGTCCTCGGAAATTCCGAAGAATCCGTTATAAGCCGGCAGCGTATAATCGAACGGATAGTAACCGCCGTTTTTGCTTACCGCGTTGTTATAAAGAATCTCGGCGAAAATCGCAAGTTCTTCGTCCGTCATATAAAGTATCTGAGCGGCGCCGGTAAGCGTGATTACGTTTTCTTTGTCTCGTTCGGGCGTATCGGCTTCGTCCATACAGGTGAACAGGATAACCGTATACAGTACGCGGTCGAATATCTCCTGCTCTTTTACGCTGTCGGATTTTCTCATATCCGCTATAAACGCATACCACTCTTCCGTCGTGCGGAGCGCGGCCCCGTCTCCGAGCGTCTTCCCTTCCTGCGTCATTTTGTCGAGCAGACGGTAAATCGTGTAACCGTAATACTCGAAAGTAAGCGCCTGCGTTTCCGTTGCGACGTCTTCGAGAATTTTCGTGAGCGTTCTTCCTTTCGGCGTAACCAGGCTGCTTTCGCTCATCCACGCTCCTTCGCTTGCGTTTCCGTACAATTCGTAAAACGCGTAAACGAGCGAACGCACTTTCTTCGGCGACGCGGGGTCGTTGCCCTCAACCAGTCCGACCTGATTCATATACGCGTATACCTTATCCGCCGCCGTCTTTTTCTCTTTGAATTTCGGCGTTTCCGCGGTGTTGAGTTCGATAATGCCGTTTACGGACTGCAGCGCGTTCACCGCGTCTATCAACGCCTTTATCTGCATATATTCTCTGATATAGTCTCTGTTGTCGGAGGGTTTCAGATAATTATAGAAAGATTCGAGCGCGTTCAGCGAGAAATCTGCGAACGTCGCCGAAACGAACCCGCTGCCAGGAGTTCTTTCCAGTTTCCAGGCGTTAAGCGCGCCGATTCCTTTTGCCGCGTGGTTATACAGGGTTTCCGCGTTGGTCGCGGCCTTTACCACGTTGGCGAACGTAATCTTTTCCGAACCCGAGGTCGGGAAATTATAGTATCCGTTGGTGGGCACCGTTTCCGTTCCGAGAAGGGTTCCGATAAACTTCCTTACGTCTCCGAGGTCGGCGTCGAATTCCGCCGTAATCTGCGCTTTAAGCGCGGCTACCTTCGTCTTGTAATCGTCGGTCTTCTTATATTCTTCGAGCGCGGCCGTCTGCGCTTCCATCGCTTTGGTAAGTTCTCCCTGCGTCGGGTTGTTTTCGTCCGCCTGCGGATAAGTATAGGTTATGCTGAACGCCGACTTCGCTTCGTAAGTCGTTTTTATCCAGGGTTCCGCTTCCGAGTCGGTATAACCCGAAGACATCCATTCCGCCGGCACCGCGTCGCCCGTTGACAACGTTATCTTCGTGCCCTTGCCGTCCGCCTGTACGGGGTTCTTCAATACGGAATCTATTCCCGTGAGTCTCCATATCGAATTCGCTCCCGAAAGCGCGGAGAAGTTAAGTCCCGAGGGGAATTTAATGCTGTAAACAAGTTCGTAACTCTGAGTTTCGGTCGTAACGCCCGAGTTCCAACTCGAACTGCTTTCGTCGTTCGTCGCTTCGGAGGCTTTTTCCGTCCTGTTGTTAAACATTCCGCCATCAACCGAGAAGTACTCTTTGACTTCTTCGTACAGCGCGGTAACCACGCTTGCCGTTCCGCTCGTAGAAGCCGCACCGATTGCGTTTATCTCGTCTTTGAGATTGGCGGTTATCGCTTTATCCGCGTCCGCGCCCAATCCCGCGACAATCGCGCGATAATACTCCAGCGTTTCCTTGCCCGTAAGTTCGCCGAGCGTCGCGTTCTTCGTATACGTTTCGTTAGAAAGAAGTTCTTCCACGACGGTGGGCAGATTTCCTTTCTGCGTGACGAACTCTTTTATATCCGCGTCAAACTCGTCGTAGAACGATTTGAGATTCGCGTAATCCGCTCCGCTGAGGGAAGCGGCGAGAGCCTTGGCTTCGCGGTACGTTGCGATAATCGCCGACGCGTTCTCTTTAAGGCTCATCTTATCGTAGAGAACCTCGTATACCAGCGTATGCAGAGATTCGTCGATAATCTCGTTTATGCTCTCGTTCTCTTCGTAAATTTCGAGAACGAGTTCTCCCATTTCCTTACTGAACTCTTCGCCGTAAATTTCGTAATAAATATCCACGTTATCCGAAGTAAAGGATGACGTCGAACCGATTACCGAACTCGCCATATTGTTTATGGTCTGATTAGCGGAAACGAGTATGATGCTCTTCAACGCTTCCCTCGTTTCGGCGGAGTTTCTGTAAATCATCTCGAATACCAGACTGCTTCTTACGGCAAGGTATTCTTCGTACATTTCCGTGGTGGAAGAACTTCTCAACACTCTTCTGTACGCCGCGTCTTTAAGCATCTTTTCGGGCGAACCGTCCGAGTTTGCGGCTTTCAGCGCGTTAAGCGCAGCGGTTTCGTTCTCGGTAAAGCCCGTCGCGGGCGCAATCGTTATCGCCGCGCCCTGCATTCCGTAATAATACGCCGCAAGTTCAAGTTCCGCTCTATACGTCATACTCGCGTCCGCGTATACCAGAGCCGCTATCGTTGCGAATTCGTTCGCGCCGAGCGCGTATCCGTCCGCGGTAACGTATTTCTTATCGAGGGTAAACGCGCCGTAATACGCTCTGCACAAAGCGGCAGCCGCGATCGTTTCCGCAGTAGCGGAACTTCCCTCCGCGGATTTAAGCAGATTGCCGTACGCTATCGCGTAATTGAGCAGTTTGTCGGTTATGCCGAATCCGGGTCCGCACGCTTCCGCGTCGTCGTAAACCGTGCCGGACGCGCCCGCGCTCTTCGCGGCAAGGAAGGCGAACGCCATATTGTAGACGTTGTTCGTCTTAAAGCCGTTGACGAGCATTCCTTCAAGCGTCGGACCTATCGCGTTGGGCGCGTACGAGTCGACGGAGACGTTTCCGAAAACGTCGGTAAGCAATTCGTCGATACCGCTTCCGCCCAGCGAAGAAATCTGTTTACGCGCTTCGCTGTAATCGTTGTAGATGTTTACGAGGATATACATAAGCGTTTCTTTATCCGCGCTTATGAGACTTTCGTAAAGTTTACCCTGCGCCGCGGACGGATTCGAGATATACGCTTCCGCAACGGCGATAAATTCTTCTTCCGTAGCCGCCGAGAAATCGAGCGTTCCGACGAGTTCGTCCCACGCGTCCGCGCTGAACGACTCCTTCATATACGTTTCGTAAATCTCGCTTCCTTCGACGAACTGCGCGAGAACCGCCGCGTTCAACGCGTATTTTTCCTCGAACAGTCTTCTGTAATCCGCCGAAGACGGCGTTCTTCCTTCTTCCAGACCGGGTATGTCGTAACCCGCCTCCGCAAGTTGTTTTCCAATGTATGCGAACAACTGACGCATAACGTCGCCCGGAACTCCGCCGAAAATCTCTTTCAGATCGGCAAGCGCGCTCTTAACGTCGAACACGATGTCGAACGCAAGCGTGATTTCGGTATCGGTATCCAGCATTATTCTTCCGTCGGACGCTTCCGCTCCGGTCAGCAAATCGAGCGCGTACGCTTCGATTCCGCCCGTTACCGCGCGGAGGAAATCCCTCGCTTCGGCAAACGCTTCTTCCTCGTTCCTTCCGCCTACTTCTATCTTGTCGTCAAGATTGCCTTTCGTCGTTATCGCAACCGCTTTCGGCTCGGTATAGGTATAAACCGTAACCTTGCGCCAGAGCGCGGCTTTGTAAACCGATTCGGAGTCGTTGCGCATACCTTCGATTCCGTTCGCCGCGTCCGCTTCGAGCAGTTCGGTAAGTTTTTCGTAAGCGACCGCTTCGGGCGTTCTGTCGCCCGCCGCTCCCAGCGCGTATTCGTACGCGTATTCGCTATACGCCTTTTTGATCGCCGCCTGAGCGTATTCGTTCATGTTGCTTTCGTTGATTCCGCCCTCTTTGAGCGAAGCAAGGAGCGCGTCGGTTTCCGCAACGCTTTCGTTCCACGCCTCAACGAGAAGAGCGTCGTATATTTCGTCGTATTTTTCGCTGTGAATAATCAGTCCGCCGACGGTATCTATCTCTTCTCCGATGAGTACCAGCCACGCGTCGCGCGCTATTATCAGTCCCCTGATATACGCTTTCGCAAGTTCCTGAACCGCGGACGCAACGGTAATCACGCCCGAAGACGCTTTAACATCGAAAGCGCTTTCGATATAAGAGGCAAACTCGTTTCCCGCCGCGGGAATTCCCGTTTCCGCGTTTCCGTAAACGTATCCGAGGAACGTCGCCGCCGCGGTTTCTTCGTTATATCCCGCCGCCCACTCTGTCGCGCCGACGAAGTATTTTATATACTTGTCGTCGGTGAGCGAGTACGCCGCTATCAGCAAATAGTCGTAAAGCGCGGCTTTGCAGTCTTCTTCGCCGTAGAACGCGTATCTCGCCTTGAAGTTTGCCAGATACGTTTCGACGGTCACTCCGCCGGGCGCGTATTGATCCATTATCATTTCGTCGATTTTCGCCGCTTTAACCGCGTCGCTCTTAACGTACGCGGCGTACAATCCCGTAGTCGCCGAAACCGCGCGCGCGAACTCGTCCGCCGTCGTTTTTTTCGAGTTGATTACGTAGGCGTACCCTTGTCCGGCAAGTTCGGAATCGAGGAACATATCCTCGGTGAACATCATTACTTTGTCCGCCGCGAATCCGAAATAATTCTTCGCGTCGCTAATTAGCGCGTTAAGTTCGTTGAAATCGTCGTCGTCGAATACCGTCGAAGGCACTCTGAGTCTGAGTCCGAGTTCTACGTCGTATCCGAGATTCAGAGACGCTTCGGGGTTGCCGACGAGGGTTACCATATCGATTACGTCCGCAAGCGCTTCCGCTCCGAGCAGATATCTTATTACGCTCTTGACCGCTCCGTAAACCACCGTTACGGTAAGTCCGTTCACTCCGCTGAGTCCGAAACGCAGATATTGCGCCGCGAGTTCTTCGTCGGTAACCGCGGGCGAACCGTTCTGCGCCGCGATGAGCGCGTCTATGAGTCCCGCGAGACTTTCCGTCGCCGCCGACGCGCTTTCCGCTACGTAAGAGCCGTTCTGCGCTTCTCCGCCGAGAAGGGTTCCGATAAGTCCGAGCGCGTCGGGTATTCTTCCTTTGCCGAGCGTCTTGTTCAGTCCGGACAGGTCGAGATAAACGTCGCCGCGAATTATAGAAACCGCGATGCTCGTCGTCTCTTTTCCTTCGCGTATGATATTAACGGTAAGTTTTGCCTGCAACGCCGCAAGCAACGTCGTAATATCGTCGGGCATTATATCCCCGAAAGTCTTGTTTCCGGAAATTATATCGTTTATTACCGTGCCTATATCGAGGTCGAGGTCCACGGAAATCTCGAATCTTACTTCTCTGCTGTCGAGAATGTCGATAACCGCCTGCAGTTCTTTGGAAAGACCGAGATTTACGTCCATCTTTTCGAGCACCGCGTTCAGGAGGTCTTTAAGTTCGTAGATACCGTTCTTATCCCCCATATCCATATAGACGCTCGCGCCGAGTTGCAGAACGTTGACTTCGCGGAGTTCTCTGTATTCGGTAGGCGACTTCGGAGACCAGTCTTCGAGATTGCGGAATCCTATGTAAATGCCGCGCACGCCGAGATGCAGTACCAACGTGGCGTCTATGTCGCTGTTTCCTCTGTCGGGGTCGATAATTCCCGACTCCTCCTTAAAGATGGAGCCGTCGGATTTGAACGCGACGTTCAATCCGAGTCCGAGGCTGAGCGCGTCTCCGCCCACGTTAATCGCTTCGAGATAAAGTTCGAGCAAGGCGTCGTTGAATATCGACAAATCTCCGAAACCGAATATTCCGATCAGGGAGTTTATCGCCGCTTTTTCTATCATCGCGTAAATGCCGTCGCGGTCGCCGTAAATCGTCGCGCCGAGCATCGCCTTGTCCGCGCTGCCCGTAGTAGCCGCATACCAGGCGTTTCCGATAGCGTTCCATCTGTCGGCTGCGTTGGAGCCGCTTCCGAATATCAGGGACGCAACGTCGGAGAATTTGACTTTCTGTATGCCGAGCGCGCTTAAGTCGACGTAAAGGGCACCGTCATAGTAGATTATGGACGCCCAGACTTTGTTTTTCATTTCGTCGAGCGAGGAAGCGTTTCCTTCGTTCGTATGCCATGCTCTTATCTGAATTCTGACTACCGAACCTTTGAGAATATGGTCGACATAATTGTTGTCCGAACCGTCTCCGAGGTCTATGTCCGCACCCACGTCGATGGCGACGGTCATATCGTGATTATCGTATATCTCGAACAGAATCTGTCCGATTATCGAAGCGAGATTGCCTTCTTTGGTAAGCGAATTGAGAATATCGCTTATAGGCGATTTGTTGAAATCCTGTTGCAATACGTATCCCGCTTTGATTTGCAGTTCGAGCGTGGTGGAAACCACTATGTTCGGCAGTTCTTCTTTGACTTCCGCGTACAGTTTTTCGCCTTTATCGTTGACGGGCAGGTCGAGTTTCTCTTCCAGTCCCGCGTTGCTGTTCGCGCCAAGTACGAATTTTTTCTGATCGAGAGACAGTTCGATCGTATGAATACCGAAATCGAGACGGATTCCCGTCGAATCGGTGCCTTCGCCGTCTTTGCCGAGAGAATTGAGCGCAATCGACAATCTGATAAGGTCTCTGTCCGAATCGTCGTAGTCGGAATCGACCAATTCGTCGTCAACCGCAAATATATCCACGCCGAGTTCGACGTCAACCGCCTGACTGACGTATTTTTCTATCATTCCGATACCGAAGAAGTTAAGCAACGCATAAATCGCGCCCGAAGCGACCGTCGTAGTCAGTCCGGAACGGCGAAGCGCGATGGTAATGGCTTCGTTGTCTCCGCTGTCGCCCGAAGCCGCCTGTTGCGCCGCGTCGAGCATTGCTCCGTAAGACGCCGCCGCGCCTACCAGTCCTCCGAACGAATCGACGTAGTCGGGATCGTACGGCGCGAACGCCTGCGCCGCGTTTCCTCCGAGAAGTTGTCTGACGTATTCTATCGCGTCGCGGATAATAAGATGCTGAATGTTGAATCTGCTGAAATCGACGTAAACGAAGTTCTTGGTCTGTCCGTCTTCTTCGTCGACGTACGAACCGAGCGCGAGTTGCAGAACTTTTCTTTCCGAATTGCCTTCAAGCGCGTACAAAGTAATCGCAACGTCGCTCGTGTTGAAGTCCGCGGCGAACAGGTCGAACAGATTTGCTCTCGCCTCGATTTCCAGACGGAAGTCCTTGGATATGCTTTCGAGCGTCTGCAATATAAGGCTGAGCCCTATCGTGTTTCCGCCGAGTTCGATGTTTATTCCGAGTTCCGTCATAAGGGTGTCGATAAGTTGTTCGAGGTTGAACGTCGTCTTATCGGAATCCAGACTGAAATCGAGTTGCAGCGACGCGTAAACGTATTTGAAATCTTTGTTGAACTCCGCAAAATGATCCGCGGGCAGGCTTTCAAGATATTCGCTTACGGAAACGGTATCGATACCTTGTTCGTATTTTGCGGTTTCTACTATCTCTTTCTTATAATATACGGGTTTATCGAGTCCGAAATCTTTCAGATACAAACCCGCTCTGACGAACGCGAGTCCGAGTTCGAAGTTTCCGAGCCATACGCGAACGCTTACGAGTTTATCGTTGTGCAGAAGTCCGACCTGCGCGGTTCCTACGCCGTTTGCGGTGCTTATTACCGCGTTCGGAATATCGGAACTCGAATTCATATAAATGTCTTCGAGCGTAACGAGCAGGTTGTCTTCCAGTTTTACGAGCGACCAGGTCGTACGTCCGGACGCGTCTTTGTCGCCTTCTTCGTATTCTATATGGTAAATAACTTCCTTATTCGTTTCCGCGCTTTCAAGCACGTATTTGCAGTTTCTCGCTATAACGTACTGATATCCGGCAGCGGATATTGCCTTGACGTCCGCGTAGTAAGACGCCCACGCGTAGTATTTATAGAAGTTGTCCGTGCAAATGCCCTGCTCGTTGGCGATCGCCTTTCTTGACGCCGCCATAAAGAGCGTTTCGAACGTGTCCTCTATTCCGCCCGTTTCGTTAAGATATTCCCAGACGTACGCCTTGAACGTACTGCTGAACTTCGCGGAATTGAACGTTTCGTATTTTTCTTTAACGGTAATGTTTTCGTAATAACTTACGCCCGAAGATACCGTCGTGGTAAACGGATATTCGGTTATTTCTTCTCCCGCGTCGTAGAACATATTGTACGCGCGGTTGTTGACGTATTTGAGCGCGGATATAATCTGCGCGTAAGCGTCCTGATACCTCGCCGCAATGTCTGCCCAGGTCTTCGCGCTCGCGTCCACTTCGCTCGTCGTTTCGTATCCTGCGAGATACGCTTGTTTCCAACTCGTGAACAACTCGTAATCGCTGTTGCTGATTCGGAAATCGCGTTCGCTTACGCCGTTGCGCGCCGCGGGAATTTTATACGTGCGGCTTCCGTTGTTTTCCGTCAGCAAATCGTACGCTATCTGTTTATTGTAGGTTTCCCTGTTCGTCGGGTGATTATTGAGCGTTCTCGCCATGGCGTATACGCTGTTGAGAACGTACAGCATATCTTCTACGTATTGTATATACGAGTCGAGCGCAGCCGCTTCGCCGTAATATTCCGAATATTCCACAGCGTTCAGAACGGCGCGCGCGCTGTCCGCTTTCGCCTGATCGAGCAAGTCTTCGAAACTGCCCACTATTCCGCTCAACGCGTCCGATTCGGTTATCGTAAGTCCCGTGTATTTGGTAAATTTGTCTAACGTAACGGGCTTGCCCTCTTCTTCGGTAATCGGATAAATTTCCGTCGCGTCTTCGTACTTGACGCCCGCGAGCGACCAATAGAAACCGTCCCACGCTATCTGTTGCAGCAGTTTCTCGTTTTTGCTCACGGTATATCCGTCCGCCGCCGCCTTTGCCACGACGTTATTGTACATCGTTTCCGCTTCCGCTTTCTGCGCGGCGGGCAGTTTGTTGTCTTCCGTCATTCCTATCCAGGCTTCCGCTTTATCTCCGGCAAGCCCTTCGAGCAACGATTCCATATATTTTGCGACGTTGTCGTATACTTTTCTCTCCGCTTCGATTTCCGCTTCTATACGGCTGTCTACGAGCGTGTCGAACGCACGGCGACTGATACTTCCTTCGTCGTTGAACGCTTCGTCGAGCATTTTGATAAGAACGGCGGCTACCGCGGTAACCGTAACTCCGTATTCGTTACCGACGACTATCGCGATAAAGTCTTCGAGCGCCGTGCCTCCCGCGTTGGACGCGATAAAGCCCGTTTCGTTTCCTTTGTTGGCGTCGATAAGCGCGTTGATGCCGTCAAAGCCTTCGTCAAGTCCGCCGTAGGAATCGCGGAAATTCGCGCTTTCGGCGCGCAATCCGTCAAGCGAAGCGTATTTCGCGCCGAGCGAAGCGGCAACGTCTTTTGCTTTGAGCGCGGTATATACGTAGAACATTTCCAGTCCCGCTTCTCTTTCCGTTTCGGCTTTCGCCGCCGCGGTCTCCTCTTCGCTGCTGCCGAACAGTTTGCCTATGTTCGCCCATATATCAGATCCCGTTCCCGTCAGGTTCTTTATCTTTATCGGGCTTATATGCAGACTGCCGAGGTCTACGTACAGCGAAAGATATTCTTCGTTGTCGTCTCCCCTTTCCTTTACAAGATAAATACCGATTATTACGGTTTCTTTTTCAATGATTTCGTTTCCGTTTTCGTCAAGGATCGGATCTCCGTAAGCGTCCACCGCTTTCTCTCTCGAAACGATTTCTATATACGCTTCCGCTCCCGCCGCGCTGATAATCTGCGGAATGGTGTATCCGAGCGCCTCGTACATAGGTTTGCCCGTGGTTTCTTCTTTTCGTATGAGATTGAAAATACTCATTACGTTGACGGTCGCGTCAATATAGAAATACAGATCCGCGCCTATCGTCTGTTGCGTGTCGATAATTACGTCTACGTTAAAGTTGTCTCCGAGGAAAATCCGCAGCAGATCGCCGAGGTTTATCGTCTGTTTGTCCTTGTCCTCGTTGGGTTTTTCCGATCCCATACTGCCTTCGAGTTCGCCCTCGTCTTTAAGGGTCGCGGAATCCTTGGCTTTAAGATCGAGTTGCCCTTCGACGGAGAGTTTCAACGTCGTATCCCACGCTTCGTCGATGGTCGTATAATAGCGGACGTACTTATTATTGTCCTGCTTCTCGTACTCTTTTATCGACAGACGCTTGTTTCCGCGCGCTATGTCGATAGAAGGCGTTTCGATAGCCACTTTCAGTTCGAGAAGGTTTTCCAGTTTCAGTTCAACGCCGAGCAGGTCGTATTTTTTCTCGTCTTCGTTGTAGTCGAACAGATTGACTTTGACGTTAGGCGAATATCCGGGATAGTAAGGATTATCCGTGCCGCCGTCGGGATTTTCTCCGAAATATTTCTCTATGTCTCCGAGACCGAGTCCCGCAAGAATGGAATACAGCGCCGCGCTCGTAACTTCCGCAACGATGACGTCCTGATTTTTACGCGTGTCTATTCCGATAAGGAAACGCCCTATCGTGGCGAGCGCGGATTCCGCCGCGTAACTTGCCGACGCCGCGTTGGACGGAGTTTCTTCCTCTTCTTCTCCCTTTTGGAACAACTTGGAATAGTCCAGTCCGAAACTCTTTCCTATCGCCACTACGAACGCGCTTATGTCTTCGAGTACGATAGGCTCAACGCCGAGGAAGGCAAAGTTAAGGTAAATCTGTCCGTAAATCGGACTTTGTCCTTTGCTCTCGTCTCCTTTTGCGAGCGTGACGAACAAACTCATCACGTTGCCCATATAGTAATCGCCGCAACGGCCGTAGAGTTCTTTCCAATGTTTCTCGTAACGCTCCGCGTCGCCTATCGCGCCGTACAACGACGCCATACCCTCGACGTCGTCCATTACGGATATGAAGAACTTGGGATTGCCCGACTCAAGTCCCGCCCTCTCGCTCTCGAAGACCGTACTGTCGCCCTGGCGGCTGCCGACTTCGTTTCTGAGCGTTACCCAGGCTTCTTCGTAATCGATTTCACCCTCTTCGTTCCTGCTTCTCTCCGCAATTTCGTCCATTAACTCTCTCCACGGAGCCATCGTGAGGTACGTTGCGTGATTTTGTTGTGACGTAAGCGTGATATAAAGTTCTATATCTTCAAAACTCGACAGGGTAAGAAGATTTGCGTTAGCGCGGATTTCGAGATAGTTTGCCTGCGCAAAGACGTCTCCCTCGTCTATTCCGACCTGAAGTCCGAGTTCGGGATTTCTGTCGAAAGCATATCCGTACAGCAGTTCGAACAGATAATCGAAACTGAACGTGTCGTCCATTCCGCCGAGTTCGAAAGCGGCGTATCCGCCGATCGCCGCGCCGACGGAAGCAAGTTTTTCTATGGAAACGAATTTTTCCTCGTCAGCGGGATCGATATCGTTCTTGAGTTTGATATTGATTTCGCCGACGCCTAATTTAATCTTGCTCTTTTCTCCGTCGCCGTTTTCCAGATTGAGATTTATGTTTATGCCGAGGTTGTCCATAAAGTTGAGCATAACCTCTGCGTCGAAGTCTATTTTGTTTTCGAGTTGTTCGGACAAATCGATACCCGCGAACAGATTAAGCACGTTAAGCACGGCGTCTTTCGCCACGCCGACGCCGAGTTCGCCTTTGCGGAACATAATATCGATATACGTTTTCAGCGTTTTGGAGCCGCCCGCTGCGTTGGACGCTTTCGCGCCGCCTGCGTTCATTGCCGCGTTGAGCGCCTTCGCCGCGTTTACGGCGTTTCCGTTTTCGTCCAGTCCGAAGAATTTGTAAACGGATTTAATCGTATCCGAACCGAACATATCCGTTCCTACGTATTTGAACAATTCCGCCCATATGACGGTTACGTCTTCGAGTTTGACCTGCCCGATACCGAAAATTTCCGTGTCGATATATACCGATCCGCGGAACTCGTTATAACTCGTATTCACGGAGCCGTCGTAATAGAATACGAACACTTCTTCGGCGCGAGCGCGTTTTTCGTCGTTAGTAAGTATCTCGGTTATATCGAGATTTTCGTCGATAATATACTCGCCGTCCTGCCCTATCCATCTCTTTATTGACACTTTGAGCGAACTCGAATAAATATTGTTGAAATCAATCCAGGCTTCCGCGTCCACGAACAGCGTGGCGTTGATATTCTCGAACAACTGGAACAGAACCTCTACCCCGAGTTCGGTAAGGTCTACTTTTACCGCGGTCGACGCAAGTTTATCCCAACTTAACGCATAATGTTTGGCGTCGCCGTAAACGGTGTTCGCGTATTCTTCGTTGTAATTGGCTTTTTCTTTCTCTATGGTAGCCCAGGTTTTTTCGAGAATGCCGTCCAGTTCGTTCTTCTGCGCCAGCGTTTCTTCCGTAAGCACGCCCTGATAATTTTTGTACAGTTCGAGCCAAGCCGCCTGTTTAAGCGTCGTCTCGTCCGCGTCGGGATTTCTCGCCGCGATTTCGTTGTATATCGCGTTTACGTCCTCCGCTTTGAATTTGGAATTGCTGAGGAACCTGTCGAGCAACGCGGTCAGATCGTAATCGGTAGTGGCGAGACCCTCTTCCTCCGCAAGGCGTTTAACCACGTTCTGCAAAGTTAAGCCTATCGACGCCTCGACGTAAATCGCGTCGGGAATTCCCACCGCGCCTTCCTGATTGAACGCATCGTTGAGTTTTACCGCGTATTTATCCCTTTCGTCGGGGTCGACGCTGACTTCGAGATTCTTGATACTGAGATTTATCGAATAAATCTCCCCGAGTTGCAACATAACGTCCAGCCCGATGCCCGCGCTGAGATCTATCCCCACGCCGAGATAGTTGATATCCAGAAGTTCGCCGAGTTCGGGATATCCCAATCCCGTAATGAACGCGCTTATTACCTCTTCCACCAGTTCGAGCGTGATTTTGCCCTTATTGTATACGAGTTGGAGCGCAATCGCGCCTTCGTCGGTAAGATAGGATTTTTTACCCGGCTTGTCGGGTCCGATTATGGTCGCCGCGTTCGACGGAGCGAGTTCCTCGCTCTTCGCTTTTATCGCCGCCGCGTAAGAGGCGGTTTCGGCGTAAACGCCGTTGTTTGCAATGATTCTCGAATTCATTATCGACAGCATCGTATAAGCGATCATTTTATCGCTGTATCCGTTGTCGATACCGTCCTCCGCCGCCTTGGAAGCGATGGTATCGTCTATAAGTTTTGCCGCGCCGTCAAGGTACCTCTTCTGATATTCGGGAGTGTTTCTTATTTCCGCCGCGCTCATTTTCGCGTAGTCGCCGCCGAGCGCCTGCACCGCTCTTATCGTGCTTGCCGAAAGGTTGCTCAGGTCGGTTACGTAATCGGTAGAGTTAAGATAAAGCAGTCTGTAATACTCTTTCTTGCTCGCTATGTTTTCCTGGTACGCGTTGTTCATATAGGCGTCCACGCCCGTATTGTTTCCTCTCGTCGCGTTCCAGTATCCGACGAACTTCGCAATAAAATCTTTATAATTCTCGTAGGTCTGTCCTTTTATTTTCGCCTCGAACAGTTCGTAAACGAACTCGGATTCTCCGTAACTGTTCGTTTCCATTTTGTTCTGCACTTCGGCGATATTGATTCTTACGACCGTTCCTTCTCTCAATATCGGAGATACGGTAACGTAGGATTCCGCGTCTTCGTAAATCCTGATCGTGCCGTCCGCGAGAACTTCGTATCTGTCGTGTCCGGGCAGAAGTTTCAGCGTGTTGTCCGCCGCGCCGCAGTTAAAGTACTTGGCGATGTCCGCCGCAACGTAAACGTAAATTCCGTAATGGTCTTTAAGGCTTCCGTAGTAAAGTTTCGAATAATCGCGCTCTTCCTCTTCGCCCGCCTGAATTATGCGCTCGTTCCATACGAGATATTTATAAGTGGACGTGGGGAAGTTCGCCTCGTAATACCCCTTCGCGTCGCCGCTCTTTTCTTTGTATTGAGCGTATTGGGATTCGAGGAAGTAACCGAGCATCTGCTGACGATACGCTTCGTCGAGAAACGCCTCTTCCTCTTTATACGCGTAAATCTCCTCTCCCGTTTTCTCCGCGACGTACGTTGCCGCCCACAGCATATCGAACTGCGCCGCGCGGATGCTGTTATACGTGTTGCGCACGTCGGAAATGTTGAGCAGATCCATTCCGAAATAACTCAGATCGACGTACGCTTTGTTATCTTTCAGATAAATACCGATTATTACTTCGTACTGTCCTCCGTCGGAAGCGGTGAATCCCGTTCCGTCGGCAGACGCTTTGTCGAACATAACCACGCTGAGTTCGCTTGCAAGTATATCCGCCACGTTAATCGTGCCGCGGACGGAAAGTCCTATCGCAAGTCCTTTCGTTCCGTTGGGAGCGGTGGACGCGAAATAATCGTTGTAAAATCTGACGGCCAGAGTTTTGAGCAACGCGTCGAAACTCGCCAGAGAATCGCCGCCGATTATCTGTTGCAGAATGTCGTAGAGTTTATCCCATTCCTTTTCGTCTTCTTCCGCGCTTACTCCGAGTTCGAGTTCCGCGTCGACGGAAATCTGCAGATCCGTCGCCCAGTCGGCGATGTTCGTATATTCGCTCGCCGTAAACGTACCCTTAAGGGTAACGGCGTCCGTCCTCGATATGTTGACGGTATCGGCAAGCACGAGGTCCACGTAGAAGAACTCTTTTTCTTCGTCGCGGTAATCTATAACGCCTATATGCGCTCTGATAAATTCTCTGTCTTTGAGTTTTTCGTTAAGCGTGAGCGTGGAAATATCGATTTCCGCTCCGTCTTCCGTTATCCCTTTGCCGTTTTCTATCGTGTAAATCGTTCCGTCGGCAAGTTGATAGAGTTTTTCGCCG
>JBJETX010000072.1:0-4807 GCA_051883535.1 Christensenellales bacterium
AGGTGGAACGCCACGTTGTAAATAAAATCTTTGAATTGTACGCGGACAATTATTCTTTGCGGTATTTACAAGAATACTTAACCGAACGGGGCTTTGTTACCCGTCAAAATAAAATGTTCGGTACAACGAGCATTGCCCGCATTTTGGCAAACGATTTTTATATCGGCACGCGCCGCTATTCTTGCGAGGGTTACGAGGAATTAGTTATTCCTAACGCCTTTGAACCGATTATTGATATGCCGTTATGGAACAAAGTTCAAGCCCGAAAGCAAGCCGATAAACTACCACAACCGAGAAAGAAAAAAGACTTATACGCCTTGACGGGCAAAATCTTTTGCGCATATTGCGAAAGTCATTTTTTTGGAATCCGCAGCGGATCGAAACAGGGCGATAAATACTATGATTATAAATATTACGTTTGCGCCGAAAATAAGAATTATAAAACGTGTCAATGCAAGAGAATACGAAAAGAATTTATCGAGGACTCTATACTTGCTGAGATAAAGCGGCAGATATTGAACGAGGACGCTATTCAACGACTTGCAAGGGAGATTATAGCCGTTTGCGAGAGTTCGCCCGACGACGTGTCGGCAAAACTTAAACGCCTTAAAAAGCGGCAAATAGAGATTGAAAACGGGCTTGACGAGTTGCTGGATATGAAAATGCGAAAAGTTATAAACGAAAAAACTCTTATACGAAAAACCGCCGTTTTAGAAACGGAGTTAGAGGACGTTGAAAAACAAATTTATATGTATCAAGAGCAAGAACGGAACTCAATCACTTTCGACGGCGTGACGGAATACTTATATAAAATGCTTGCCAATTCCGAAACCGCCGACGAAAACGTTTTGAAAAATCTTTTTGATAACTTCGTCGAAAAGATTGTCGTATCAAACGAGAGAGTGGACGTATATTTATATGTACGCCCTCTCGGAATTTCCGCGTATAAACGCGCCCACGGACACCCACAGGTCGCGCTATACTATAATTTCAAAAGATAAATAAAAAGGGCGGGGCTTTTGCTCCGTCCTCCTTTCTTATAATCCCATTTTCATTTTTACAACAATATAATCTTCGCGCAACGTAAATCTGCCAATCGTTAATACCAAAATTAATTTTTTTTCAAGTCTTTCTTTATATTCTGGAACAACCTCACGATAAATACTTACTATCTGCGCTTTGTTTACGATAATATTACCGCACTCGTATGTGTTAAACTCTATAAAATCGCTCATTCTTCTACCTCTACGCCGTATTGTTTGAGTAGTTCGTCGATTTTGTCAAAACCGTCCGTATTCCAAATATTGACGGGCTTGCCGTCTTTATCAAAATACGGATAGGTATTATCACAAATCGCTTGTTTCAACTTTTCCGCAAACTCTTTTACGGCTTTTGCTACCGTTACGTCCATAAATTTTTTAAGTTCCATTCCGTTCATTCTTCTACCTCAACCGTTTCTTTAATATCTATGCGGATTATCTTGCCGCAGGAATAAACCGTTACACCGCCTTTCTCTAACTTTTGTGCAAGACCGCTTTTAATTGCATTTACTGCTTGCACTATCCATTTTGAATTTATTGTCATAATTCCACCTCTTATTCGTCCTCTGTAACTCTCACGGGTAAAATAAGTTGCTCGTTTACAATATCGTCGTTTTTTGCGCGGATTATAAACGGTTTCAGGTTGTTTTCTTTGCTTTCAAAAACGGCATAACTGACGCCTTTGCTTATGCGGTTTATCCCATTCAAAGCCTTTAAAGCGTCTATAACGTAACGCGGTTGCAATCCTAATTCTCTGTCGTGCTGTCTTGCGTCTGCGTAAATCTTCTCAATATCGACAAATTTGCCGTCAGGAACAGTAAAACCGTATCTTAAAACGCCGTATTCGTTTGTAAATGTAACAAACGTCTTACCGTCCGATTGCTCAATAATGACGGGATTTATCTCGTATTTGCTTACTTTGAACGGGAAAGGCTTAATATGGCAAGTAAATTCTTCTTCTATCGGGCAAGCGTTTTTAATCTCCACTCTCGCCGCTCTGTAACCGTCCAACGCATAAGCCGTTATAGTGTCGGATTTTACTTTTATTTGTATGTACTTCAATATAGGACGGCTGTCGTCTTTTGCAACACAATGTTTTACGCCGTCTATGAGTTTTTTAAACTGCATTTCGTTAATTTCAACTCTTTTCATAAATCCCCCCTTAAATATAATCTTTATAGTCGGCTTTGAAGTAAGCGCAAATTTTCTTTACCGTCAATAACGACGGCTGCTTGCCGTTCATAATGTTTGCTATCGTTTGCGGCGAAACCTTGATTTTCTTTGCTAAAACTCTAATCGGTTCCGTTCTTTCGTTTATCAAGTCTTTTAGTTTGTTCATTTTTTACTCCTTTCCGTCGGATATACCGCCGACGGTCGGTTGTTTATTTTTCAAAACCGATAAATTCATATCCGTTTTGATTTAGCCATTTTTCAATCGAAAGAAAAGTATCTGCCGTCATTCCGTAAGTATCGTAATATTTTTCTCCGTTCTTTCTGTGGTATAAGGTCAAATACTCGTAATCAATATAAATTGATATTATTTCTTTTTCTTTATTGTCTTTTATTGCTTGTTCAATATCCTGCACTGTCATATTAACTCCCTTGCGGGGTTTAGCCGCCCCGCTCGGCTATTATCGTTGTACGCCATACAACGGAGTTTGCTTTTTAATTTTCCCGCGATTCCGCACGGGTACGGTTTATTGTTTTAGAAATTGTAATCGTAAAATTCTTTGCGCCCTGCGGTAATCTTTTTACCGAGATACATAAACGCTCCGTATTTATCGCTCCACCTTGCCGTTAAAATCTGTCCTTTCGGGTTACGTTCGTATGTATAGGTTTGCTCGTCTTGATTAGTGCAATGTCCTGCAAATCCGCCCACTACCCATTCGGGTTTGAAATCGGGACTTAATATTGCGGTGTCTTGCTGTATCGTAATTGTTTTTGCCGTTCTCTTTATGATTGTGCAGGCGTGGCTGTCGCTGTAAAGGTGATACGTTACGCCGTCGCCCACCTCTAACCCTTGATAAAACTCGGCGCGTATAGGTCTTTCTTGCTCTTGCTTTTTGTTGTAATCGCACGTCCACGGCAAAGCCTTTAATCTTTCGTTTAATTGTTCAAAACTAACTTTCATTTTTAACTCCTTCGGGCGTTCGCCCTCTTTGTTTTACGATATTATATTACCATAATATTCCAAACTTGTCAACCATTTTTAGCAACTTTTTGCAATTTTTTGAAAATTTTTTTGCAAAAGAAAAGACAGCCGTTTCCGACTGCCCTTTCAAAGGTTGAATTATGGACTTTTACATATTGCCCGCCTTACTTAATGCTATCGTTCCGCGGATATTTGAAATCCCCGCAACAACAATCATAGGCAACGCGCTTATAAGGTCGGTACAATTCAACATTCCGCCGCCCTCGTACTGTAAAAGCGAGTTCGTTTGCGAATAACCCGACCGAGCCACCGTCGGCGCATTCACGCCGTAAAGGATTGATACGGCGTTTGCCCCGCTCTGCCCGACAATCGCGCTTGAATACGATCCGCTGGAATACGCGTAATACTCGCCGCCGATAATGCGTACAATCCCGTTTGACGCGGGCAAGAAGCAATAAGAGTTATTGATTGTATTCGCAACGCTTCCGCGACAGTTTGTGAATGTTCCCGAATTGCTTATATAACTATCTTGATAAGAAGTTATCCAAAACCTCGAATTTTCACACGATATAGCACCGCCCGCCGAATTGAATACGCGAATAATTGTATTGACCGACGTATTGTTTACGACAACATTTGCGCCGATTATATCAACCCAGCTTCCGTAAAAAATAATATTTGTCGTGCCGTCAGGAATAGGCAAGTTTATTGCGGAGCAGTTTGAAAAGTCAACAAAGCAACGTCGTGTCGGTGCTGTTTCTTGATAAAAGTTAAACCAACCGTAGACGCTACTTGAAGTTCCCGAACCGCGGGCGGGGGCTGTTGCTCCGAAAGTGCCGTGTACTGATAAACGCATACTGCCGTACCCCGTGACAGATTGAAACGCGCGTACAATATCGCCAATCTTGACGTTATCGTTTACGCCGTTGCAATAATAATCGTATGCAAGGATTTTGTTTGCCGCGTCCATTTCCTCGCGGAGTTCCGCAACCTCTTGTACTACCGTTTCCGCGCCCGCCGCGTTGACGTTCTTTGCGACTTCAAACTCGATTTTCGTTCCGACAACGGGCAAGCCGATAGCAAGCGTTATTGTCGAATTGTCGGTGACTTCATAGTTTGCGCCCGCAGTAAAGACGCGCCCCTCGACTATTACGGTCAATCGGTCTATTGTCCTGTTATATTGTTTTATCCCGATAGGAATAACCGTTTGATTTTCCGTTTCAGAAAAATAGGTGTTTCGGTATGTTCTGACAACCGTTGCCCCGACGCCCGACATTACATTGCAAAGCGTTCCGTGCGTTCTTGTATCGACAATGTTTGTCGCCGATATACTTGTCCTTAGTGCGGCGACCTGCACATACGCGATACATATTTCATAAACTTTATCGTCACGCGTCAGATCGTTTAACGTCGGAGGCGCGGACAAACTCTTTATAATAATTGACGGCTCGCGCACGTCCTCGCTATCGTCATTGCGGATAATAACGCAGTCATAACGCAGGGAATCGCCGCCAACGTCAAGCGTTATGTTATACGCTCTTTCGTTTTCAAACCACGCCCCGCCAAGTTTGGCGTGACCTGCTCCGACGGAAATTCCCATACCGCCCGTTGCTTT
>JBJETX010000073.1:0-4805 GCA_051883535.1 Christensenellales bacterium
CAAAATCCTTTGATTTGACGAACCGAGCAAACGACGATTTATTTCTTTTTCTTCGACATTGAACTTCCCGTCGAGTACCATATCGACGCCTTCAAACAGATTTCTCACGTCATCGTAGTTTCTACCAGTAAACGATATTACGCCGAGTCCGAGAGATTTTATTGCTCTTGTAAGAGCGGTGAGATTTTGCTGACAAGTCGGCTCACCGCCGGAATAAGTTACTCCTTCTATGTCAAACCGTTCTTTTGACTCTCTTACTATTGAAAGGATTTCTTCAAGCGATATAATATGACGAATCTCAAACGGTTGATAATCGGGGTTACAACATCCTTCGCAGTGAATATTGCAACCCTGAAACCATATACATAGTCTTTTATGCGGACCTTCCGTTTCTGTACAACGATTGATGCTTGCAACGTTGAATTTAATCATTGTCAAATTCGAATTCAAGCCCGTTCTTCGTCGTTTTAACAACGATTTTAGATCCTTTCATCGAGGGTAATTCTTCCTTGTTTTCAAACATGAACATAGCAAGTTCGTCAAGAAGTTTATCGTTGATGGCATTGAGAATATCTCGACCGCCTTTGCTGCTGTCGGCTCCTCCGAGAACATAATCGATAAACTTAAGTTCGTCCTCGAATTCAAGGTCGATTCTATATTTTTCCGCAATGGCTTTTTGAACGGGGCGAAGTTTTGATTTTGCGATTTTAACGCTGAACTCTCTGTCTTTGATAAAGTTGAACGGTACGATGTTACTGTAACCGATACGACCGAGTATTTCCGGACGTTTGATTTCGTTGTCAAAGTAATTTTTAACGATTTTAATAAACTCTTCTGCAACGTCCGCATTGGAGCCGTTCGACGATACTTCGGAAGCACCGAGGTTAGACGTAAATATAATCACGCTTTCGCTGAAATATACCGTTTCTCCCTTGCTGTCGGTCAGTCTGCCGTCTTCGAGAATTTGCAGGAAAATGTCGAGGATTCTCGGGTTCGGTTTCGCCGCTTTTTCGATTTCGTCGAAAAGAATGATACTGAACGGTTTTTCTTTGACGGCATTCGTAAGTTGACCGCCTTCTTCATACCCGACGTATCCCGGAGGCGCGCCGATAAGTTTCTGATCGCTGTTTTCCTGCGCATACTCCGACATATCGAAACGAATACAGGCTTGTTCGTCGCCGAATAAAAATTTTGCAAGCGCTTTGCTGAGTTCGGTTTTACCTACGCCGGTAGGTCCAACGAAAAACAGTACGCCTTTCGGGGCGGAACGAGAAGAAGATTTGTGTACGCCGGTCAGTCCCATATAGGCTTTTACAACGACTTTTTCTATCTTTTCGATGGCTTCTTCTTGTCCGACTACGCGTTCGCCTAAAATCTTTTTGATGTTCTTAACCGACTTATAGTCGAGTTTTTCCCACGGATTATCCTTTTCACCGTACTTAAACAACAAATACAGCTGCTCGAACGGCATTTTACCTTCTTTCCTGGAAAGTCTTGCCATCTGAACAATTTCACGATTGGTAAAATCGTCAAGCATATCGACGTATTCATTAAACTTTTCGGACGTCAAAAGTGTTTCGCCGGGTTTAAGTTTTACATCAAACCCGCTTTCGATCTTTTCCATCATTTTCGCACGCTCTTCGCGATCGGGCTTGGAGAGAGTAAGGCAAGCGACTTCGGGATTGCCCTGATAGAAAGAAATCGGGAACATCGCAAGTTTGCTTGTAATCAGGATAACGGTGCTTTCGTTGACTTCGGGAGACAAATACTCCGTCTTTTTATCCTTGATTGCTTTTCCGAGCATAGTGATAAGTTCTCTTTCGTCGGGAGGAAGTTGTCCGCCGCTTGAAAAAAGATAATCCGCCCAATTGAGAACGAACACCGTCTTTCTGTTGGGCTTCTTCAGGTTTTTGAATACGATATTGAATATTTCGGCAGGTTCTTTGAATTGACCGCTGCCGGTTTTTTCTTCGTCTTTCGGCGTTTCCTCTTCGTCGTCAAACGAATATGTATCGCCTTCGACTTCAACGTCGTCTATAACCGAAAGTCTCGACACGTCGCCGTCGATGCCGTCGATACGATCCCAATACAAAACGTCGTCGTATTCCATACCTTTAAGCATATCCATAAGGTACTGTTTCAGATCGACGATTTGTTTTTTGTCATTCAGATACACATCGCCGACGTTACCGTCGATAATAACGCAACGTTTAATTCCGATTTCTCTTTTTAACCTGTTAAACGTCGTTTGCAAAGCCATATTTTCACCTCTTATTTGAATTTGTTTTTACCGCTTGGTACTTCATAGTGGAAATCTTGTCGGGGTTGCTCCAAATTTCTTGCGTCTTTGTTATGTGCATACCGTAGACTTCCTCCAAGTCGTCAAGAAAGGGTTGAATATCTTTCTGACAAGCCTGTCCTTCATAACCGCGGAAATCGTAAATGAATCTACCGTCTAAAAACACTCTGAATTCCGCTTTCTCGCCGCTTGCCTTGAGTCCGACAAGGATTACTTCGTTGGTATCGCGTTTTATTTTGATGTTTTTCTTATCAACGATAAAGCCTCTTTCGGATATCGCCGACATAATAATTTTAAGCGATTTTTGACGAACTTTTTCGCCGACGATTTCTTCCGTCGCCGCCGACCTAATTTCCGAAAGCGATTTATTATCGGAAACGACTTCGTCGATTGTGCTTTTTTCGACTTTAGCGGCTTCGAGTTCGCGACGAATCTTATCCCGTTCTTTCTCTATCCGCGATTCGTAACTTTCGTTTTTCAGATCGATACCGGCTTTCAGCAATGCGTCGCCGCTTAACGTATCGTCCTTTAAGTATGCAAGATAGGTAAACTGGCGTTCAACTTCGTCCGGAACGGAATCGAGGAGTTTCTGAATGTCCGCCGTAACCGTAACGACGCCGTTTGCTTTATTTTTTAGTCTTTGTTCGTTCTCTTCGATATCTTCCGCGAGCAAAGACTGCAATAGCGCGCGCATTTCTACGATTCGTTTCGACGCCGTTTCGTTGATTTGATTTTGCAGATCCCGTGCAAGGACTTCTACATTATCCGACTGATTTAAGTGCAGCCTGTCGCTATCTCCTGTTACGACACCTTTTTTCGCGACTTCTTTCGCTCGCATCCGCAAAGCGTTGATTTTTTCGGCAAGCGAATCTCTTTCGGCTTCGATCGTTTGCCTTAATGCGATGACTTGGCTTTTCATTAAGGTTTTCGATCCGCTTTCGATATCCGCAAGCATTTGATCGAGTTCCGCAATTTGTTTTTCGGCAACTTCGCAAATGCTTTCGCACCTGATGGCAATCGCCTTGTAATCGATTTGTACCTGATGACTCATTTTTGTTCTCCTTTTACGGCAAAGACCGTATCCCGCCAATTCTGAACCGTTTCTTTATTCACTTGTACTTGCGAGCGTTCGGGATGTTGGAATCCGTTGCGGCACATACGAAGTCTGTGTAAGACGACTTCCTGATTGCCGTCGATAATCCCTTTATTTTTCGCTTCGACAAGTAAATCGTGTGCGCTTGTCATAGAATCGGCGTTCAGAATCTCACGCAAATCGTATTGAAGTTTTACAAATAAATCGCATACGGCTTCTTTATATTTTCCGCGGTTGATGTTGTCGTCAATGTACTTCTTCGTAATTCTTTCGGGATGAGAAGCCGTGGTTCGTTCGATTGACAACGTTTCATGAATCGGTTCGTAGATTGCCATATATCTCTTGAATGAATCATAAGGCTTCGGCGCATATTTTTCGTATTTTTGAACGGATTTGATTGCCGTTTTCAACGTTGCGTAAGTGTTGAAAAATTCCTCCTCGTTAAAGTCGTCTTTTATAGCGTATTCCGCAAGGCTTTCTATGCCGAGCATTTCATTCAGTTTACGTAAATTGTATCCGATGTTGTGAAATACGTTTCCGAGATCCGTATCGGAATAAATCTCTTCGCCCGATACGGCTTTTTCGGCAAAGGTTTTGACGACGTTTACAACACTTAAGACGCACTCGATTGTAAAACCGGCGCTAACAAGTGCCTCGTAAACAATTTCGTCGTCTTCGCTTGCAATCAGACTTGCCGCAAATTTTTGCACATAATCGAAATCGCTTAAACCTAGGACTTTTCGCAACGGGTTCAGAATCGTTGATTTGTAAATAACGTTATCGATTTTTATCTCGCTTACGCTATCGCCAAGCAGGGACGTTGCAACGGAATTAAAGTACTGTTGCCATTCGGCGTTTTTCGTAAACACGTCGTTAAGTTTCAGAAGAATTTCTATCTTTCCGTCCGTATTTTTTGCCGACTCGAACTGCTTTTCGGTTGCGACGGCAAAATAAGAAGAATCTTTCAATGCGTTCACCGTAAACGTCACAACTTTTGCCACGTCTTCGCCAAACGGCATTTGTATATACTTTTCAAAAATAGCCTTTACCGTTTCGCGATATAAAGCTTCGTCTGCGATGTTTTCGGTGAGAAGTTGCATCTCAAACGTATCGCTTAGTTGCTCGCACGGCATTTTTACATTCAATGCGGAATAGTAGCGAAGCGCAGATAAATCGAGCAGAGCGAATGCGGCATTTTTATCGACTTTATCCAAAAGCGTCCGTGAAAACGTTGCATCCGTTCTCAAAACGTTGTCCGTTCTGTCCGTTGCAAGGCTACCGTCGTCAATGAAAATTTTGCAGGGGCGTTTTGCTTGTTTCGACACGTCGTTCGGAATATACGCTCCGACGATATCGCGTAGTTCGGACAGTTCGACGGTCGGCACGGCAACCGCATTCTTTAACACGTCGACA
>JBJETX010000074.1:0-4780 GCA_051883535.1 Christensenellales bacterium
ACGTGTTCGTCGGACTGAAACCGCTTTGGTCGGCAGATCCCGAAGTTAAAATTTACACGATTGCATAAGAAATAAAAAACAACGTGCGCCGCAAATTCGGCGCACGTTTTATTATAAAAATTATCGGAATAAATTATTTCGTACCTTTGGCGTACAGGCGTTTCCCCTGAATTTCCACGCTTACGTTTGTAAATCCCGCGTCGGTAAACATTTTTTCCACGTCGGAAGGAGTGCTGAGTTCAAGATTAAATCTTCCTTTTATCTCCTCCTTTACTTCTTCCATATCCCCCGTTCCGTCTTCGTACGCGTCGAGCATTATAATAAACTCTCCGCCTGATTTGAGAACTTCATAGATGTTTTTAACGGCTTGCGGTTTGTTTTCCCAAAAATAGAAGGTCTCGACCGCGGTAACTGCGTCAAACGTTTCTTTCGGGAACGGAAGAGCGGACGCGCTTCCCATTTTCACGGTTATCTTTCCGGATTTCACGTCTTTGATGTTATACGATTTTGCGCATTTTACCGCCGTTTCGCTTATATCTACGCCGTAAATCTTTCCGTAAGGCGCAAGTTCGGACAACCTTGCGAGCGTTCTTCCTCCGCCGCAACCGACGTCAAGACACACCGCGTTTTTCGGCAGATTAAGTTTTTTCAATCCCTCGTCGGTAAGTTCCGCGTGGTCGTCGTTCATATTCGTGAGCGTTACCGCGCCCCAGAATCCTTTCGGACTTCCCGCATTATGCACGCGTTTTCTTTTAAGCCAATCCATATCCACCTTCTTTGCTCCGCTATTTTCTCTCCGTGAGACAGAGCCCGTTTCTTTCCGCAAAAAGCGACTCGACTATCAAAGCGTATTTCGCGGAATATTTGTGTTCGGTAAACAAAAACCTGTATGTACGGTTATCTATAATCAGGTCGACGCCTTCGGAATTCTTCGTAACGATAGTGGGAACGGCGATAATCGGCAAATCCGCGCGCCACTCCGCACCCTGTTTCGTTCCTACGTAACCTATCGAGTTTTTGTCGATATATAAATACCCTTCGCCTTCCTGAATATATTCGTGTTTTTCGTCGTCGCGGCAGTACATGGTAACGGGTTTTTCCATACGGAAATCAGGCGTCCTCAACTCTTCCGCCACGCTTTCGCGTTCATAGTCCATCCAAAGGTCTATCCTGTCGATACTTACGCCGTCTCCCACCGCCACGAGATGTCCGTCGGACGTATATTTTACGGTATTGCCGCATTCGAGACACCTGAGTTCGTCCCCTTTCGCCTCCATTCGGTACTCCGCTCCGCAACGCGGGCATTTGTACAGAACGTAATTGAGATTGCTGGCGAGTTCTTTCGCTTTGAATTTAACGCCGTTTTCCTGCTGCCATACGTTGTCGTTGAATACGAGACTCTCTTTGACTTTTTCAAAAATCGCTTTGGGCGTGGCTTTCGCAACTTCCTCCGCGCTCATAAGAAGGCTTGCCTTGCTGTTAATTCTGCCGCGGCGGAAACCTTTGATATAACGCGGTTTGGTGACGTAAACGCCCTCCGATTTGACGAGCACGATAGCGCAACCGAGGAACTTGGCAAGTTTGCCGATTGACGGATTGAGATACGCCATCTGTCTGCCGTCCATGCTCGTTCTGCCCTCGGGGAAAAGAAGAATATTCCTTCCGCTGTCGCTCGCCGCTTTCATCATTTTCACGCTTGCAAGGTCCATTGCGCACTGGTTCATAGGAATAACGCCGAAACGCTTCATAAACGGACTGAGTTGTTTCCAGGTAAACAGGTCTTTCGCCGCCACGACGTTGAATCTCTTGGGCAACAAAGCGCATACCGCAGGCACTATATCGAGCGTGCTTGCGTGCGGAGCAACCGCAAGAATCGGTCCTTTGATTCCGCGAATCTCCCGATTGTCGGTTTTCATTCTCCAATAAATTCTCGCTATCAACTTTACGATATAAGCCGGTATCGTGTAAATGAAGAACGACGGTTTACGGATTTTTACTTCTTTTGCCTTTTTGTCTTTCATAAGCCCCTCGCCGAATCGCGTATGTCCGCTGTTTTGAGTACGAAAATATTTCTTTGCCGTATCGTTATATCAGATTTTCGGGATTGAGACACTCGAGTTCTGGCAGAACGAATCTCCCGTCTTTTCTTATCAGCACGTCGTCGAAATAAATTTCGCCGCCGCCGTACTCGGGCGTCTGCACGAGAACGAGATCCCAATGCACCGCGCTCTGATTGCCGTTGTCGCAGTCCTCGTAGCAACATCCGGGCGTAAAATGTATCGAACCGCTTATTTTTTCGTCGAAAAGAATATCTCCTATCGCGTTTCCGATAAACGGGTTTACGCCGAAAGAAAATTCTCCGACGTACCTTGCGCCCTCGTCGGTATCGAATATTTTATTCGCCGCCGCCGTGTCGTTTGCCGTCGCTTCGATAATTTTTCCGTCTTTGAACACGAGCCTTACGTCTTTGAATTCGATGCCGTTTTCTATGCTCGGCGTATTGTAATGAATAACGCCGTTTACGCTGTTTTTTACGGGCGCGGTATAAATCTCTCCGTCGGGGATATTGCGTTCTCCGCTGCATTTCTGCGAGCCTATACCTTTAATGCTGAAAGTCAGGTCGGTGTCGGGCGCAACGATACGGACTTTATCCGTTTTAGCCATAAGCGCGCCCATAGCGTCCATGGCTTTGTCCATTTTGCCGTAATCGAGATTGCATACCTTAAAGTAAAAATCCTCGAACGCTTCCGTGCTCATCTTTGCGAGTTGACTCATTCCTTCCGTCGGCCAACGCAGAATAACCCATTTCGTTTTCCCCACGCGCAACTCGTGATGCACGGGGTGCGAATAAAGCCTTGAATACGCGGTCGTTTTTTCGTCGGGCACGTCGCAAAGTTCGAGACTGTTGTTTCCTCCGCGTATACCGATATACGCGTCCATATCTTTCATTCTGTACGCGTCGTAATCCGCCCACGCTTTAAGCATATCTTCCGTCGCGCCGAGAAGAATTTCTCTCTTTATTCTGTTGTCGGAAATTTCCACGAAAGGCATTCCGCCGACCGCGTAAACTTCTTTGACGAGAGCGGTAACCATTTCCACGGGGATACCCGAAGCCTCGATAAGCACTTTTTCGCCCTTTTTCAAAGCGCACGAATATCCGACGAGGATTTTTGCGAGTTTTTCCATTCTTGCGTCAATCATATAGCCGAACTCCTATCCTTCGATGATTTTTATGTAAAAATTACGCGTTCTCGGCGGGTCGAACTCGGCGAAATACACGTCCTGCCACCGACCGAGCACGAGTTTGCCGTCGTCGATAATCAGAGTTTCGCTCGCGCCTATCACGCTGCTTTTGACGTGTCCGTCCGAATTGCCTTCGTCGTGACGGAATTCGGGAAAACGGGGGAAAACCGTTTTCAACGCGAATACGACGTCTCTCTGTACGTCGTCGTCGGCGTTTTCGTTAATCGTTATTCCCGCCGTCGTATGCGGACAGTACACGACGCATATTCCGTTTTTTACTCCGCTCTTTTCCACCGCGTCTTTAACGTAAGACGTAATGTTATAGAACGCTTCTTTATCAGTTTTTATTTCTACTTTGTACAACGATTCCTCCGCCTGTTCCGTAAACCCGTCTGCGCGTCGGATAACCGCCGTTTCGGAAAGCAGGCTAACGTATTATTATTTATTATATAATAACCGGCACTCAAAAAACAAGCGTTTTCCGATACCAATTACCGTTTGAAACTCGCCCGTCGGCTCTTACCGCTCGGGAATATAAATGGAAGTATAGCCTTTTCTCGACGCGGCGACTTCTTCGGGCGTTCCCGCAACGACCACCCGTCCTCCTCCGTCTCCGCCTTCGGGTCCGAGGTCGATAATATGGTCGGCCTGTCTTATCACGTCAAGATTATGCTCGATTACGATAACGGTATTCCCTCCGTCGGTAAATTTGTTGAGTATTCCCACGAGTTTTTCCACATCCGCAACGTGCAATCCCGTCGTCGGCTCGTCGAGAATGTAAACCGTCCTGCCCGTGGAACGCTTGCTGAGTTCGGTCGCAAGTTTTATTCTCTGCGCTTCCCCTCCGCTGAAAGTGGTCGCCGGCTGTCCGAGTTTGATATATCCGAGTCCGACGTCGCGCAAAGTCTTTACTTTGTTGTAAATTCTCGGCACGGGTTCAAAGAACTCGCACGCTTCGTCCACCGTCATTTCAAGCACGTCGTATATGCTCTTGCCTTTGTATCTGACCTCCAACGTTTCGCGGTTATATCTCTTTCCTCCGCACACTTCGCACGGAACGAAAACGTCGGGAAGAAAATGCATTTCTATTTTGAGAATTCCGTCTCCCGAACAGTTCTCACACCGCCCTCCGCTTATATTGAAAGAAAATCTTCCGCTGCCGTATCCCCTCGCCTGCGCGTCCTGCGTCTTTGCGAACAGTTCCCTTATATAGGTGAAAACTCCCGTGTACGTTGCGGGATTACTCCTCGGCGTACGCCCTATCGGACTCTGATCTATCGCAATGACTTTATCCACGTTTTCCAATCCCGTTATCTCTTCGAAATTACCTAACGGCAGATGCGCGTTGTTGAGTTTATTCGCAAGATACGGATAGAGTATTCCGTTTATCAGGCTTGATTTTCCGCTTCCGCTCACCCCGGTAACGGCAATGAATTTTCCGAGCGGAAAGTCCACGTTGATATTTTTGAGATTGTTCTGTCTCGCCCCGTAAACGCTGATAAATTTTCCGCTTCCTTCCCTTCTGCGACAAGGTATA
>JBJETX010000075.1:0-4756 GCA_051883535.1 Christensenellales bacterium
TTGCGCTAGCGACGGAGGAAGCGTGTCGCAATCTCGTTGCGGCGAGAGAAAAAGAAGGCGACGCGCTCAGAACGGAACTTATTTTCAGATTGCGTAACCTTTCGGAAATCGTAGGAGAAATCGACGAACGCGCGCCCGCCGTAGGAGAATCTTACGCGAAAAAACTCAGACAACGTATAGAAGAGTATCTCGGGGGAATAGACGTAGACGAGAGCAGATTTTTAACCGAAGTCGCCTGTTTCGTGGACAGATCGAATATCGACGAAGAAATCACGAGATTGAAGACGCATATAAAGCACGGTTTTTCGTTGATGGACGAAAGCGGCGAAGTCGGGAAAAAACTCGATTTTCTCGTGCAGGAAATAAACAGAGAAATAAACACGACCGGCTCGAAGAGCAACGATATAGAGATTACGCAAAAAGTTCTTGCGGCAAAAAACGAGTTGGAAAAATTCAGGGAACAGGTGCAGAATATTGAGTAGAGGCAGAGGAATATTATTTGTTATAAGCGGACCGAGCGGAGTCGGAAAAGGCACGGTTCTGTCAAGGGTTTGCGAGGATATGAAAGACATATCCGTCAACGTTTCCGTCACGACGAGAAAACCGCGCGCGGGGGAAATCGACGGAGTGCATTATAATTTTATCACGAAAGAACGTTTCCGCGAACTCGTCGACGGCGACGGAATGTACGAGTACGTCGAGGCGCTCGGCTGCGGTTACGGCACGCCCAAACAGGCGGTGGACGAAAAACTTGCGAGGAGTGAAGACGTTATATTGGAAATCGAGACGCAGGGAGCGGAAAAAATTCGTTCGACGAGAGAGTGCGTTAGTATTTTCATAGTTCCGCCGAGCACGAAAGAACTCAAAAGGCGGCTCGAAGAGAGAAAGACGGAAACTGCGGAACAGATAGAAGGTCGTATGAAAAAATGTATTCAGGAATTGCCCTGCGCATACGATTACGACTACGTCGTGCTTAACGACGATCTGGACAGTTGCGTCAGAAAAGTGGACGCGATTATCGAAGCCGAAAGGCAGAAGGTGGCGCGTAACGTAAAAAATATCGACAAAATCATATTCGGCTGATAAACAGCGAGATATAAAGGAGAAAATGTCTTATGATGATTGAACCCCCTATCGACAAACTTATTACGAGAACGCCTTGCCGTTACGCGCTCGTATGCGGACTGGCGAAAAGAGCGAGAGAACTTAGCGCGACCAATGCGAAAGAACTCGAAGAAAGCGGAATGAAAGCGATTTCTTACGCCGCGCAGGAAATTTACGACGGAAAAATAGTCGTCAAGGTCGGGCAATAAGTGAAAAAGAACGTTTTGCTCGGTGTAAGCGGCGGAATCGCCGTTTACAAATCCTGCGAACTCGTTTCCGCTTTACGCAAAACGGGTTACGACGTGAAAGTCGTTATGACGAACAACGCGACGGAATTCGTTTCGCCGCTCACTTTCGAAACGATTTCCAAAAACGCCGTGGTAACCGATATGTTTGCCGAAAAGCCTCATTACGAGGTCGAACACGTTTCTCTCGCCAAATGGGCGGGAGTCTTTATTGTTGCGCCCGCTACGGCGAACGTCATAGCAAAACTTGCCAACGGCATAGCCGACGATATGCTGACTACGGTATATATGGCTTCGGAAGCGGTAAAAATCGTGTGTCCCGCGATGAATACGAAAATGTATCTTTCCGACGCGAACCGTACCAATCTCGATATTCTGCGTTCGCGAGGAGTGCATATCGTGGAACCTGCCTCGGGATTGCTTGCCTGCGGAGACGTCGGCGTCGGAAGAATGGAAGAACCGTCGGTTATTGCGGATTTTGTAGATAAAATTCTTACGCCAAAGCCCGATTTCCGCGGAAAAAAAGTTCTGATAACCGCAGGGGGAACGAGGGAAGATATAGACGGAGTGCGTTATATCGGGAACCGTTCTTCGGGCAAAATGGGATTTGCCATTGCCGAGGCGGTACTCGACAGGGGCGGCGAAGTTAAACTCGTATGCGGAAGCGTAAGCGCGGAAAAACCCGTCGGTTGCGAGATAATCGACGTCGAAAGCACCGAAGATATGCTCGAAGCGGTAATGTCGGCGCAGGAGGAATGCGACGCGTTCGTTATGAGCGCAGCGCCCGCCGATTATAAAATCAGGAATAAGTTTTCGCATAAAGTCAAGGACGCGGAATTGACTCTCGAACTGATAAAAAATCCCGATATAGCGAAGACTCTCGGGGCGGTCAAAGGAAACCGTCCTCTCGTCGTTTTTGCCGCGGAGACGGAAGAACTTTTGTCCAACGCGGAGAAGAAACTGCGTTCCAAAAACGCCGATCTGATAGTGGCGAACGACGTAACGATGGAAGGAGCGGGATTCAACTGCGATACCAATATCGCTACGCTTATGTTTGCCGACGGCAGGATAGAGAGCCTGCCGATAATGTCCAAGCGCGAACTCGCGGACGCAATTTTAGACGGGATAACCGATTTATGATTTACCGCGTGATAGTGGACGTAAGCAACGCCGAAGTAGACAGGGTATTCGATTATTCTTCAGATTTCGACGTAGAAGTCGGGAGCAGAGTGCTCGTGCCGTTCGGCAAGCGCACGATCGAAGGCTTCGTCGTGGGAACGAAAGAAAAAACGGATATCGAGACGAAAAAAATTATCCGTAAACTCGACGCGTTTACGCCGATTATTCCCGAAATGATAGAATTGAGCGCATATCTGAAAGAGAACAACAATCTCCGATATGCGGACACGTTAAGACTTTGTATTCCGTCGAAATTGCGCGGAGGCAAAGTAAAGGAACTTACCCGCGGATTCCTTAAACTCGACGTGGATAAAGAAATCGCAAAAACGATGATCAGGAAAAACTCGCCCAATCAACTTGCGATAATAGAGAGCATAAAAGGTGAGGGCGAATTCGAAACCGTGCTTGCGGCGGAGTTCGGAGCGGGTAGCGTAAAGGCTCTTATAGATAAAGGTATTTTACATAAAGAAATAGTGACGGTAAACCTCGTGCCGCTCAAAGGCATGGTCGCAGATAAAAAAAACGTGGTTCTTTCCGACGAACAGAACGCAGCGGTTGAAAGGATAATCGACAGCAACAAGCCCTGCGTTCTTCACGGAGTGACGGGAAGCGGAAAAACCGAAGTTTATATGGCGGCAATCGAACGGATTCTGAAACGGGGAAAAACGGCGATTATGCTGGTGCCGGAAATCAGCCTTACGCCGCAGATGCTCGGAGTTTTCCGCAGGAGATTCGGAGAAGGCGTCGCTTTGCTTCACAGCGGAATGAGCGACGGCGAAAGGTACGACGAGTGGAGGAAACTGCTTACCGGCGAGGCAAAAGTCGCGCTCGGAGCGAGAAGCGCGATATTCGCGCCTTTGAAAAACGTGGGAATTATAGTCATAGACGAAGAACACGATTCAAGTTACGTCAGCGAGTCCAATCCCCGTTATCATACGCACGATATTGCCGAATTCAGACGGAAATACAACGGAGCGAAACTGGTGCTCGGGAGCGCGACGCCGTCTCTCGATACGTATTACAAGGCAATCAAAGGGGAATACGAACTGATAACCCTTCCCGGACGGGCGAACGGAAAAGCGATGCCCGATATGGATATAGTGGATATGCGGCGTGAGATACGCGAGGGAAACAACAATATTTTTTCGCGGAAACTGCTTGCGGAACTTGATAAAACTCTGAAAGACGGTAATCAGGCGATGATATACATAAACCGCAGGGGGTTTGCCTCTTTCGTGAGATGTAAAAAATGCGGATACGTTCCGATGTGCACCGATTGCGAGGTGAGTCTGACGTACCATAAAGAGGATAATCTGCTTAAATGCCATTACTGCGGCAAACAGTTTTATAATCTTGACGCTTGTCCTTCCTGCGGAAACGAAAATCTCAGTCTCGGGAGAATCGGTACGGAAACGGTAATGGAGAAACTGAGCGAGATTTTCCCAAAAGCAAGATTGTTGCGGCTCGATAACGATACCGCTTCGGGCAAGGATTCGTCGGCGCAGATTCTTTCGGCGTTCGCGCGAAAGGAGGCGGATATTCTCGTCGGAACCCAGATGATAGTGAAAGGGCACGATTTTGCCGGGGTAACGCTCGTCGGCGTTCTCGACGCGGATCTGAGTCTTTACGGAAGCGATTATCGCAGTAACGAAACCACCTTTCAGCAGATTACGCAGGTGGCGGGAAGAGCCGGCAGAGACGAAAAAGAAGGTAAAGTCGTTATTCAGACCTATAACCCCAATCACTACGTTTTCCGTTTTGCGAGGAAATACGATTATCGCGGTTTTTTCGAAAAAGAGAATAATATACGGGAAACCACCTCATTTCCGCCGTTTTCAAAAATCGCGCGGGTTCTGGTTAAAGGGGAAAACGAAGAAAAAACGTTGGTTGCGGCGAGAGAAGAATACGAGATTATGCGGAGCATAAAAGCCGAGCATCCGCAACTGTTCAGGGTGCAGGCTATGCGCGCGCCCATTAAAAAAATCAGCAACGAGTATCGATTTCAGATAGTCGTATGGATAAAAGAAGAGGCGGAAAAAGAAGTGCTGCCGCTCGTATATAAGGCTGCAGACAGGATTACGGGCAAAGGCGTGACTGCGTTCGTGGAAATAAATCCTACCAATATGAGATAAAACGGAGGGCGAATATGGCTATAAGGAAAATTTTTAAGGAAGACGACGAGATACTGTTCAAAAGATGTCGTGAAGTGACGGTATTCAACGATAAAC
>JBJETX010000076.1:0-4744 GCA_051883535.1 Christensenellales bacterium
CGTGGGAAAAGTACTACCTTCGTATGGAAGACGTCGATAACGAAATAATTCCCGTAGGGTGCGTTCTGACAATGGTCGGAACGGGTTCGGAAATGAACGGTGGCGCGGTTATCACGAATACGGAGCAAAAATTGAAAATCGGTCACGTGTTCGGAGAAAACGTTTTTCCGAAATTCGCCGTTCTCAATCCCGTTTTCACGTATACGCTGCCTAAGTATCAGATGGTGGCGGGGATATACGATATTTTCAATCATATCTGCGAGCAGTATTTTTCGGGAGAAGACGACAATACTTCCGATTATATAGCAGAAGGACTGATGAAATCCCTCGTTCATTCAAGCAGAATTGCCGTTCTCAACCCTACCGATTACGAGGCGAGAAGCAATATTATGTGGACGGCAACGTGGGCGTTGAACACTTTGATTGAAAAAGGAAAATCCACCGATTGGATGGTGCATATGATCGGACAATCGGTAGGAGCGTATACCGACGCCACGCACGGAATGACGCTTTCCGCCGTATCGTCGGCTTATTATAGATATATTTGTCCTTACGGACTTCCCAAATTCGTCCGCTTTGCAAAAAACGTATGGAACGTCGGAACCGACGGCAAAACGGACGAGCGTATCGCGGAGGAGGGGCTTTCCGCAATGGAGAATTGGATGCGCGAACTCGGACTCGTTATGAACATAAGCGAACTCGGCGTTCGGGAAGATATGATCGAAGGAATCGCGGACGGCTCGTTTATTATGGACGGCGGATACAAGACGCTTACGAAACGGGAAGTAGTGGAAATCCTGAAACAAAGTTTATAACGTTATATCACGCATAAATAAAACAGGCGTAACCGTTCGGATAAATCGTCGGTTACGTCTGTTTTTTGCCGTTTCACTAAAATATTTTTACTATAAATTCAGGTATGCAGGCAGAACTTTCTCTAAAAAAACTCTGTCTTCGACGTCGACGACGTAATGTTCTTTTGCTCCGGGATAGGGGAATCCGCGTTCGCAATTTTTCATCAATTCTTCCGTTTTGGGTAAAATTTTAACGAAAACGGTATTGTCGCAGACGCAGAATAAGGGTTTTTCGTTGACGTAAATCATATATTCGCCGAACATTTTTCTGTAACGGACGGAATACCCTTCCGGCAGTTGTTCGCAAACGAATTCCACGTAACTTTTATCGGTTGCCATCGCCATTCTCCTTTTGTAGTAATCGGGTTAAATCGAATCGGATTATATCATATTTAATTTCAAAATGCAATATTCCGTACGGGCGCAAACGGTAACGATAAACGGTCGCGCCGAATAGATATAAAGTAAGGAGGAGAGTAATTATGGAAGAAAAAAACGTAAACAATCGTGCTGTTTTAATTGACGCGGACGACATTACCACGACTTCAATCGGATTCGATCAATGCGAGGAATGCAGAAACGTTGAACTCGACGCGCAGAATCTGAGCGGAATCGGACGTTTTCTCAACGTTACCGCTACGATAAAAAAAGTATGTCCCAACAAGCGTATAGCGGTCGGAATGACCTTATACGAGACCACCGGCGGCGGCAGAATCGCAAAGGGATATAAAACCTTCGTCGCTTCTCACAGCGAATCCTGTTGCGCGGATATAAAGTTCAACAATATCCGCTTTATACTGCCCGAAGAAATTGCGGAAACCACCGATCCGACGACTACCTGCCGTTGCAGAACGTTTGAAATGGATTGCGTGGCGCACTACGTTGACGTAAACTGTTCCGAATGCTGATTTCGACCCAACTGTTTTTATAACAGTTGGTACATACTCTGCCGATTTTACTTATCGGAACGCGACGGATATACGGCTTTGTCCGTATATTTTATTTTTGCGTTGCGGTCGGTTGCGTTTTCGACAAATTTTGCAGTAGGCGACGTACGGAATTATCGTTTTTTCGGTTGTGATAAACGCCCTGATATGTTATACTAATATGAAATAAACTTTGTAGACGCGTTCACGCGTCTGCGAAAGCGAGGTATTCAGATGGGTCTTGTTAGTTTTCTGCAAAGAAGAGACAGAGAAAAAACGATAAAAAAATTACGCGTGACGGTGGAAGAAATAAATGCGAAAGAGCCGTCGTATCAGGCGATGAGCGACGAGGAACTCGTCTCGCAGACGGCGGTTCTGAAAGGAAGATATAACGCCGGCGAATCCCTCGACAAACTTCTTCCCGACGCTTTTGCCGTTGTGAGAGAAGCCTCGAAAAGAGTTCTGAATATGCGGCACTTCGACGTTCAACTTATTGGCGGAATAGTCCTTCATCAAGGGAGAATCGCCGAAATGAAAACGGGTGAAGGTAAAACTCTCGTCGCCACTTTGCCGGCGTATCTCAACGCGCTTACGGGTAAAGGCGTTCATATAGTCACCGTAAACGATTATCTTGCCAAGCGTGACGCCGAGTGGATGGGTAAGGTATACGAATTCCTCGGAATGAAAGTCGGTTGCGTATTGCCGAATATGAGTTTTGCCGACAAAAAACAGGCGTACGACGCGGATATTACTTATTGCACGAACAACGAAGTCGGGTTCGACTACCTCAGGGACAATATGGCTACGCGCAAGGACAGAATTATGCAGAGAGGGCGTAACTTTGCGATAGTGGACGAAGTCGACAGCATTCTCATAGACGAAGCGAGGACGCCGCTTATTATTTCCGACAGAGCGGCGGAAGCGACGAAGATTTACGAAGAAGTGCAGAGTTTTATAAGAATTCTGAGCGAGGACGATTACACCAAGGACGAAAAAGAAACGCACGTTTATCTGACGGAATCGGGACTCAATAAGGCGGATAAATTCTTCCGCGGGGATCTTTCGGACGGGAAACGCGCCGATCTCAATACGAAAATCAACAACGCGCTCAGAGCGAATTTTCTTATGGCGCGCGACGCGGATTATATAGTGGAAAACGGAGAAGTCGTAATCGTAGACGAGTTTACGGGAAGAAAGATGGAAGGAAGAAGGTTTTCCGACGGACTTCATCAGGCTATCGAAGCGAAAGAACGCGTCCGTATAAAGAGGGAAAGCCGTACGGTTGCGACGATTACTTTTCAGAATTTGTTCCGTCTGTACGACAAATTGTCGGGCATGACGGGTACCGCGCTTACCGAAGAAGCGGAATTCAAAGGAATATATAATCTCGACGTAGTGGAAATTCCCACTAATCACGAAATGATAAGAGAGGACGAACCCGACAAGGTTTTCGCTACGAAAGCCGCCAAATTCAAAGCGGTCGTCGATGAAATCATCAAAGTTCACGAAAAGAAACAACCCGTGCTTGTGGGTACGATAAGCGTCGAAGTCAGCGAACAACTCAGCAGAATGCTTGCAAGAAAAGGAATACCCCACAGCGTACTCAACGCAAAGAGCAACGAACTCGAAGCGAAAATCATCGCTCAGGCGGGCAAAGCGGGCGCGGTAACGATAGCGACCAATATGGCGGGCCGTGGTACGGATATTCTTCTCGGAGGCAATCCCGAGTATATGGCGAGAGAAAGAATGCAGAAAGACGGTTATTCCGAAGAACTTATAAGCGTGGCGACCGCGTTCAATAAACTTACGGACGAAGAGGAAATCGCCGCAAGAAACCGTTTCACTCAACTCGTGGAGAAATTCAAGGAAGAAACGGATAAAGAAAAGGCTCTCGTAAAAGAACTCGGCGGACTCAGGGTAATAGGAACGGAAAGGCACGAATCGCGCCGTATAGACAATCAGTTGCGCGGTCGTAGCGGACGTCAGGGCGACGAAGGAAGCAGTTGTTTCTTCATCTCGTTTGAAGACGATTTGTTGCGCAGGTTCGGCGGAGACAGACTTTCGTCTATGCTTTCGACGATGACGAAAGGCGACGAAGACGCCGTTATTCAGATGCCTATACTTTCCAAACAAATAGAAAACGCGCAAAAACGTTGCGAGGACGCAAACTTCGAGCGCAGAAAATACGTTCTCAATTACGACGACGTTATGAACAAGCAAAGACAACTTATATACGCGGAAAGAAACAAAGTGTTCGAAGGAGCGGACGTACACGAACAGGTTCTCAAGTATATAGAACCTGCGGTAAGCGATCTCGTCGCCGGGTACGTCGATTTTCAGAACGGAGACGAAACCACGGTGGATTACGTCGCGTTTAACGGCGCGCTCGAAAGAACGTTCCTTAAAAAAGGCTCTGATTTCGTCACGCAGGAATTGGTCGGACACAGGCAATATCAGCGTATAGTGGAAGAGATAACCGCGGAAGCGATCAGACAGTACGAAGAAAAGTGCAGGCTTATGGAAGAAAACGGGTTCGATTACAAGGAATTCGAGCGCGCGGTTCTTTTAAGAACGGTGGATACCAATTGGATGAACCATATCAACAATATGGAAACGTTGCGTAACGGTATAGGTTTGCGCGGACTCGGACAGCGCGACCCCGTAATCGAATACAGACGGGAAGGAACGGATATGTTCGACGGAATGATAGAGAGTATTCAGCAGTCCGTAGCGGTTGCGCTCTGTAAATTCGACGCGGAAGACGCGGTGGAAAGAAAGAACGAAGCGAAGGAAAAAGCGGAACAGTTGTCCCTGCGCAGACAAGGCGTATACAGTAACGCCGCCTGTCCGTGCGGTTCGGGAAAGAAATATAAAGATTGTTGCGGTAAGAAAAACCGCTGATTCGGAGATAATGTAACGATGGTGGATTTTTACGCGCAAAGACAACTTCTCGATAAACTCGAA
>JBJETX010000077.1:0-20290 GCA_051883535.1 Christensenellales bacterium
AAGAGAACACATCTTACTTGCTCGTCAGGTTGGCGTTCCTTATATCGTAGTATTTATGAACAAAGTCGACCAGGTTGACGATCCCGAACTTCTCGACCTCGTAGAAATGGAAGTAAGAGAACTGCTTTCCAGTTACGACTTCCCCGGAGACGACATCCCCGTTATCAGAGGTTCCGCTCTCAAGGCTATGCAGGCTGCTGCGGCAGGCAATGCGGACAGCCCCGACTGCGATTGCATCAGAGAACTTCTCGACGCTGTCGACTCCTATATCCCCGCTCCCGAAAGAGACACCGACAAGCCCTTCCTTATGCCTGTCGAAGACGTCTTCACCATCACCGGCCGTGGAACGGTCGCTACGGGCAGAGTTGAACGTGGTATGGTTAAAGTTCAGGACAAAGTCGAAATCGTCGGACTTATGGACAAACCGAAGGAAACGACTGTTACCGGCGTAGAAATGTTCAGAAAATTGCTTGACTATGCTCAGGCAGGCGACAATATCGGCGCACTCCTCAGAGGTATCGACAGAAAAGAAATCGAAAGAGGACAGGTTCTTGCTAAACCCGGTACGATTCATCCTCATACCCACTTCAGCAGCCAGGTTTACGTTCTGAAGAAAGAAGAAGGCGGAAGACATACTCCTTTCTTTAACGGATATCGTCCTCAGTTCTATTTCAGAACGACCGACGTTACCGGAACCATCACCCTTCCCGAAGGCGTAGAAATGGTTATGCCCGGAGATAACATCAAAATGGACATCAAACTTATTACTCCTATCGCTATCGAACAGGGACTTCGTTTCGCTATCCGTGAAGGTGGCAGAACGGTAGGAAGCGGCGTTGTTTCCGCGATAATCGAGTAATCTAAATCCTTATAAAGGATATTACTCTCAATCAAGTCTGATTAAGGGCGCACGGTTCGTGCGCCCTTATTGTTTTGACTCCGCCGTATCGGATTTACCGACGAGGCGGAGTCTTTTAATTATATCGCGTTCCGCAAAGAAAATGATTCAAGAGGGTGTCCGTGGGAGCACCCTCTTTTAAGGGGTTAGTTGCAGCCGTTGCAGCCGCAATCGTGAGACGATTTGTTACCGCAGCAGCAGCTCAGTATGAGCAGTAAGGGCAAAATGTCGCATATGCAGGAACCGTTACCGCAGCAGCAAAGGATGAGTAAGAGCCATAAGATACTGTTGCATCCGCAGCCACAACCGTTGCCGCCTCCGCAACCGCATCCGCCGGAGTTTCCGCCGTCAAAAAAGTTCATTGTATGTACCTCCTGTTTTTGGTTTTCTATTACATTGGTATGCCGTATTTTTGATTAGTGTGAGTTTATAAATTACCGAAAACGGAAATAAATGTCTGTATGATAAACAACATTGAAGAACTTGCGGAAAATCTCCGCGCTTTATTCGGGTATCCGCCCGATTTTACGGTACGAGATATAAAAACGCCGTTTTTTTTCGGTAAAATAGTTTATTTTGACGGCTTAATCGACGTTAAAGAACTTGAAGAATCGGTAATAGAGCCTTTGATAAAGAAAAGCGAGCCTTTTTGCGACAATCTCGAAGGATTGCGGTCGGTGGTAAGTTACGGCGGCAATATGAAGGAAATCGAAGCGGAAAAAGGCAAGGAAGGCGTACTCAACGGGTGCGCGGTATTGTTCTGCGGCTTGGCGACTATCGAAATTCCCGTAAAAAAAATAGTCGGGCGTTCCGTCGCGGAACCGCCTACTTCGTCGGTTATCAAAGGTCCGCGCGAAGGGTTCGTGGAAAGTTCGAAAATGAACTGCGTTATGATACGCAAAAGGATACGGGACGAGAAACTCGTTTTCAAGGAACTGAGCGTGGGAACGAGGACGCTTACCACCGTAACCGTCGCTTACCTCAAAGACGTCGTCAAAGACAACGTACTCGAAGAGATAGAGCGGAGATTGGGGAGAATCGAGATTGACGGCATAATAGATTCTTCCTATCTTACGAAAATGCTGGAAGACAGACCGTATTCGCTGTTCAAACAGGTGGGCAACAGCGAAAAACCCGATATAATAGCGGACCGAATTCTCGACGGTAAAGTGGCGATTATATGCGACGGCTCGCCGATAGTGCTTTATCTTCCGTTCGCGCTGATTGAAGACTTCGAAGACTCGCAGGACGCATACAAACGTCCTATGAGGGCGACGTTTTTGCGATATATAAGAATTTTCGCCGCGTTTCTCGCGCTTTTTCTGCCGGCAATGTTCGTTTCCGTACAGGTTTATCAGTTTCAACTTTTACCCGTAGAATTGTTGGCAACGGTAATAAATTCCACGGGGAATATACCGTTTTCGCCGACGCTCGAAATGCTGATCGCGCTTATTTTGTTTGAAATTCTCGGAGAAGCGAGCATACGGATGCCGCGACACGTCGGAATGGCTCTCGGCGTAGTGGGCGCAATCGTACTCGGAGATACGGCGGTAAAAGCGGGACTTTTAAGCAGTTTAACCGTTCTCGTCGTGGCGATGAGCGGGATAGGTATTTACGCGGTACCCGACGAGGTCGGGACGCTCGGAATATTGCGAGTGCTTTTCGTCGTTTGCGCGGGATTGCTCGGCTTGTTCGGAATCGTGTTGTCGGGAATGAGCATTCTTGCGTATATGTCCGCGCTTACGAGTTGCGGAATGCCGTATCTTATGCCCGTCGCGCCTATTTTCAAAGACGATCTGAAAGATTTTCTCGTCAAATACAATTTAACAGACCTTAAAAACAGACCCGGGTCATACCGCCTGATTGATAAGGTGCGAATGAGGAGGGTTAAATGAACGAAATCAGTTCCAAACAACTGTATATAATGATATTTTTTATTCCGTTGGTGTTCAAAATGTCCTCTTTGCCCGCGCTGTTTTACGGTGAAGCGGGCGCGACGGCGTACGCGTTGATAGGAATGGTGGTTATCGTGGAGTTCCTGCAACTTGCAATCGTCCTGTTGGTTGCGCGCGAAGGGGGAATGGACGGAATCAGAGAAAAATACGGCAATAAAGTCTATTGCGTCGTTTCTATACCTTTTTTATTCGTTATTTTTATAAAAATGCTCGTTCTCACGCAGGAACTCGTGCATTATCTGTGCAGTTTTTTCTTCTACAATATCCCCGAAACGGCGATAGTGAGCGCGCTTATGCTGGTTATCGCGTATCTCGGAACGCGGGGCGCGAGAGCGATCGGACGGCTTTACGAACTCAGCATATGGCTGATACCGATTATCGTTATTTTCGGTGCGTTTTTCGGAGAAATCGAACTTGAAGGGAACTTCCTCACGCCCGTTTTCGAGGACGGGGCGAAGACTTACGTTTCCGCGGTAGGGAAATTCCTTATTTTTACTTTCGACTTTTCGCCGCTCTTGTTTTTTAAGCCGAAAGTTAAAAAAATCGCGCCGATTGCGGTATGTATGGCACTCGGAACGGCGTCCGTAGTAGGAGGGTACGCTTTACTTTACTCGCTGTACGGAAACGCGTCTCTGCACGCGACTTTCGGGTTTGCGCGGCTTGCCACGTTCAATACGGTTATAAGCGAAATAGGAAGTCTCGACTGGCCGAGCGTGTTGCTGTGGCTTATTACGGGTACGCTTTCGCTCGCGTTGAAAATAAACGCCGTAAACAGAATATCCGACGGTCTGAAGTTGAAAAAATGCGGAACTTTCATTTTTTGCGCCGCCGTTCTCACGGTGCTGCTTACTTCGATAAAGACGTTAAGCGAAGCGGTGGAGTTCGTTACGGGCGGCGTTCAATACGCGGTTTTTGCGATTGAAATCGCGCTTCCGCTTATCGTTCTTCTTATGTATGCGATAAAGAACGGAAGGAGGGAATATGCGCCGCAAGGCTAAATGGATTTTCACGATAATCGCAATAATCGTTTTCATTATTCTAGGCAGTACGGTGCCGGACGACGACCTTAAATCGAGGGCGATGGCGGTCGGGCTGGGAATCGATTGCGACGACGAAGGGAACATAATCGCCTGCGCGCAGATTCTTACTTCGTCGGAAACCGAGGGCAAACCGGCGGGTACGAGAGTGGTGGAAACCGAGGCGAAGTTGCTTTCCTCCGCGATATCGAAAATAACGGAAATATGCGGAATGACGCTTACGGTTACGCATTGCAACGTAATACTGCTCGGGGAAAAACTGATAAACAGCGGCGACGCGTGCAAACAGATTTTTACCCTGCTTGAAAACACCTATATCAGCGACAACGCGTACGTTTTTGCGTGCGAAGGCACGCCTATGGAAGTATTGTCGTCAAAATCCGCTTTCGGAACCAACGCAAGTCAGTACCTGCAACAGTTGATTTCAAGTTACGGCACGTACGATAATATCTCGTATAAAATGCTCAGACAGATAATCGTCGACTATCATAATCTCGGAGAAACGACGTATATGCCTTTTATCAAAAAAGTGCCCGTAACGCCGAAAGTGCCGTCGTCGTCCGAAGGCAGCGAGAGTTCGGGCTCCAACGCCGCGCCTGCGGGCGAAGCGGAAGATTATTCCTACAACCTCAACAACGTGGTCGTGCTGAAACGAGGGGAACTGATCGGGCGATACGGCGAGGACGCGTCCAAGGCGATAAATTATATCCTTACCAAAGTCGACAAAGGAAGCGACGATTTTGAAATCGAAAAGGGAGTCGTAGGGGTATTCGTACTGAGCAACGACGTAAAAAAAGAATACGACGTAGACAGTAAAACTTTTTCCGTCAACGTGAAAATAGGGGCGACGGTCAAGGATTTCAAGGCAAAGGACGAAGCGGATATGGAAGAAACTTTTGCATACGGACTTACCGAAGACGAACTGAAAACGTGCGCCGAAGACGTAAGGCGGCGGATAGAAGAGTTTTTCGCGGAGATGCAGGAAGCGGACGCGGACGTGTTCGAAGTAAGGCAGTCGTTTTATTCGCAATACGGTAAACGGGCGAAAAATATCGAGTTGAAAGACGTAAAATTCCGACTCGAAGTGGTAATCAGTCTTGAAAAATAGAGTGCGCCCTGCGCGCACGTAAATAGCGTAGGAATTATTCCGTCCGTTTCGCAAGCGGAAATAATCTTGCCATTTTGCCCGTCATTTGGTAAAATGTCATTATGAAATTCAATTGCGTTATTTCCGATACCACGCTCGGAGGGCACAAAGCGTTATTCGGTCTTTTGCGTGAGCAGAACGACGGAACGGGGCAACACATATTCGTCGTGCCCGACCGATATACTCTCGGCGTTGAAAAAGAGATATGCGAAACGCTCTATCCCGACGGGGCGTTCAACGTGGACGTATGCAGTTTTACGCGTCTCGCGCAAAAGGCTCTCGGAAAAAAGAATAAAGCCTGCCTGTCGAAAGAGGGAACGGTTCTTTTGCTGAACCGCGTTTTAAGCGAACTCGGCGATAAACTCGTTTATTACAAAAACGTAAAAAGCGTGGCGTTTTCGCGCGAGATGTTCGCTTCGCTCGCGGCAATAAGAAGCAGCGGAATTACGAGTGAAGAACTTGAAGAAAAAAGTAAGTCCATAGAGGGCGGCGTCGGGGAAAAACTCAGGGATATGGCGGTAATTTACCGCGCGTACGAAACTGCGCTCAGCGGCAGATATTACGATACGGTGACGAGGGTGGATTGGCTCGTTAACCATATCGGGGAAGCGGATTACGTCCGCAACAGTCATATTTACGTCCTCGGATTCAACGTTTTCAGCAACGCGCAGATGGAGTTTATAAAACGCGCGGCAGCCGTTTGTCCGTCGGTCAGCGCGGCGTTCTGCGACGGGGAAGGGAACCCGAACGCGGAATGTTTTCCCACGAGACAAAGGGAAGAACTGCTTGCGTATATACGCGCGTCTGGGGTTCCCGTGGAAATACGGAGAAGCACCGAGGTGCTTGCGCCCGTTTTCGATTTTCTGCACAGAAACGTATTCGGTTCGGGGAACGACGTCTATAACCGGGACGTAAACGGGGCGGTAAGAATCAGCGCGGAGACCAACGCCTACGAGGAAATAAAATCAATCGCAAGGGAAATACGCCACCTCGTTTTCGAAGAGGGTTACAGGTACAAGGAAATTGCCGTGGCGGCAAACAACGCCGATTTGAACGCGATTGCGTCGAAAACTTTTACGAGATACGGCATACCGTATTTTATCGACGAAAAATACGAGGTCAAAAGAGGTTTTTTCGCGGGGTTCGTAAATAAAGTGTTTGCCTGCGTGGGCGGCGGAATGGACATCAGAGACGTTATGTCGCTTGTAAGGCATCCGTATTCGGGGTTTTGTCGTTCCGAAATTCAGAATTTTGAAAATTATTGTCTTAAATACAACGTCAATTATTCGGTGTTTTTAAGACCGTTCGTTTCGGGAGAATACGAAGAAGCCGAGAAGGTGAGAAGTCGTGTGGTTTCCTTTACGGAGCAGGTTCCCGTTTGCGCCTCCGCGGCGGATTATTGCGCGCTCATAGAAAACTGGGCGGAGTCGGAAGCGGTCGAAGAAGGGGAAAAACGGTTTGCGGACGGAAGCAGCACGGAAGAGCGAGTCTACGCCGACAAGGAAAAATATCTCGGCGTTATAGCGGAAATCAAGACGCTCTGCCGTTCTTCGGAAATGAGCGTGGATGAGTTTACGGGTATGCTCGACGCCGTGCTTGAAAATATGACCGTAAGCGTTATACCGCAATATATGGACGCGGTTTTCGTCGGCAACGTTTCGGAAAGCCGCTTTAACGACGTCAAGATTCTCTTCGTCGCGGGAGCGAACGACGGATTTTTCCCGATTACCACGGGAGATAAACTCGTAATCGGCTGTTACGATACCGAAGTTATGAGAAGGAACGGACTTAACGTTTTTCCTTCGCCGGAAGAGACGAATTATTTTGAACAGTTTGCCGTGACGGATCTTATTTCCAAGCCCGAAAGGCTTTACGTTACTTATTCGGTCAACGCGACGGACGGGTCCGCGTTGAGCGCGGGAAGCGCGGTGCGTGAAATCAGATACAGGCTGTCTTTAAGCGAGAAACCGTTTATCGATTATCACGGTTTAAGCGAAGAAGAAAAACTCCTTTACCGTCTGGCGACTCCCGAAAACTGTCTTTACGAATATATGGCGGGAGAAATTCCCGAAGAATACGCGGCGTGGGCAAGGGATTTTCTCGTATCGGAGGGCTTGCTCGCGGAGAACGCCGGCGCGGACGAAAACGCGGATTTATTGACCGGTTATCCGAAAAACGCGTTCGGCGAGTACAAATTGTCCGTGAGTAAAATGGAGACTTATTTCAAATGTCCTTTCCGCAATTACCTTACGAACGTGCTAGGGCTGAAAGAGAGAGAAGAAGGGGATCTGCAAGTCAACGACAAAGGGAACATTATTCACGCCGTTCTCGAAAAGTATTTTTCCGCGGGAGCGGAGTTAAGAAAAATGTCGGAAAACGCGCGCCGCGAATATGCGGAGCAATGCGCCGACTCGGTGATTTTTTCTCCCGAATACAGGCGGTTTGAAACGAATCCGCTTGCCGAAAAAGAACTCGACGGAATCAGAAAGGAATGCGCGGCGGTGCTCGGCGCGCTCACGGACAATATGTTGAATTCCAGGTTTACTCCCGTGGCGACGGAAAAACGGTTCGGAGAAGGAAGGGAACTGACCGTTTCGGCGGACGGGAAGGAATTCTGCTTTTACGGTTTTATCGACAGGGTGGACGAATACGACGGCAAAATTCTGATAGTAGATTACAAAACGGGGAAAGTCGACGATAAACTCACGGCGGTTTATACGGGAGAGAAGATACAACTTTACGTTTACCTCAAATACTTTATGGATAAAGGATACGTGCCTGCGGGCGTGTTTTATCTCCCTATTGCCGACGGATACGGGTCTAAACCGAAGGGATACGCGATGAAAGGGCAGATGATTAACGACGTGGAGACGTTCAAAGATATAGATTGCAGATTAAGTCGTGCCCAAACGGGCAGATTCAATAGCCCAAACGTATCTTTTGCCGCAAACGTCAAAGACGGAGAAATCGGTTTCGCCAATATAAACTCGGCAAACCTGATCGGCAAAGAGGACTTCGGCGCGATAGCGGATTACGTCATGAAACTGTGCGGACGGGCGTTGGAGGAAATCGCGGACGGGGAAGCGGAGAAAAAACCTTTGCGCGACGCGTGCGAATACTGCCCGTATCTTAAAATATGCGGAGACGTTTCGCCGAGGAAAAAGACGGCGGCGGACGCGGCGAGTTTTTACACGGACCTCGGAACGGACGCGGAGGGGGAGCAGAATGAAGTGGAGTGACGCGCAGGAAAAGATACTTAACGGCGACGGCAATATGCTTGTCAGCGCGTCCGCGGGAAGCGGCAAAACCGCGGTTATGATAGAAAAAGTCATTCGGCTTCTCAAAGGCGGCGCGGATTTGCGTCGGATTCTGCTTATGACGTTTACCCGCGCGGCGGCGCGCGAAATGAGGGAAAAACTCGTAAAGAGAATGTACGAGGAATCGAGAGGCGAAGACGGAGCCGCGATAAAAAATCAGATAGCGTTTCTGCCTTTCGCCAATATCGACACGATAGACGGGTTCTGTTTTTCCCTGATGCGGAAATATTTTAACGTGGCAGGTTGCGATCCCGCGGCGACGGTCGGAGAGGAAAACGCTATGAAACTCGCGCTCGACGAGTCGGTAGAACGCGTAATGGAGAGGTTTTTCGCTTCGGGAGACGAGGAATTCGCGTTGGCGGCGGAGTATTTCAGAAAACGCAGAAGTTACGCTCCGTTTAAGGAGACCGTCCTGAAGATTATGGATTTCGCGTCCACTAAACCCGACAGGGAAAAAATTTACCGTACGTGCGCGCTCGGGAACGCGGAGGCGGTGGAGGAATATTATCTTGCGCACAGAAAAAAGGTGCTCGGATATCTTTCTTCCGAACTCGACGTTTTTATCAGGGAATGCGAGGGAGAAAATTATACGGAAGGAGCGAAAGGCTACGCCGACGCGGCGGAAAGAATGAAGAGCGCGGCGCAGACGCGGAGCGTGGAAGAGTTTATTTCGATAATCTGCGGAATAAGTCTTCCTAAGAAAATAAACGTAAATCTCGTTAAGAAAGGAACGGTCAGCGCGTATCTCGAACAAAGAAGCGCGGTAACCAACGAACGAATAAAAGCGTTCGTCAAAAGCGTCGTCGAAGACGGCGAGGCGCACGCGAAAAAGGACGGAGAAAGGCAACAGAGTCTTATCAAACGCAAACTTGCGGAAACGTGCGTTGCCGCGGAAAAAGAATACGCCGCGTTCAAAAAAAGAAAAAACCTCGTCGACATAGGAGACGCGACGGATTATGCGTTGAAAATTCTTTCCGACGAAACGGCGCGCGAGGAGATACGCAATCGGTTCGATTACGTTTTCGTGGACGAGTATCAGGATACCAACTATCTGCAGGAATCGCTTATCGAGGGCGTAGGGAAAAACAACGTGTTCTCCGTGGGCGACGTCAAGCAGGCTATTTATCATTTCAGAGCGGCGGAACCCGAGATTTTTCTGCGGCGCGGAGCGCGTTACGAAGCGTGCGGGGACGGGAACAACTACTATCTGAACACGAACTATCGTTCGTGCAAGGAAGTGTTGGATTTTACGAACCGGGTCTGCGACAGGGTTATGATAAAGGATTTTTGCGGAATTGATTACAAAAACACTTCGCGGTTATGCTACGGCGGAAGCGCGGGCGCGATAATCGGCGTTTCTCCCGTGCGCGTGTTCGTTGACCGCGAGGAAGAAGAACGCGTAAAGCCCGAACGCGGAAAGATATACAGCGTCAAGGACGCGCCCGTGGAGGACGGAACGGACAGGGAGAGCGAGTTCGTCGCGGCGGAAATCCTCTCTCTCGTCGAAAACGCGTTTATCGAAGAGAACGGCGCGCGTAGAAAAGTCGGATTCGGCGACGTGGCGGTGCTGCTGAGGAAAAACGGAAAAATCAAACCTCTCGCGGACGCGCTCGAACGCAGAGGAATACCGTACTATACGCTCAAAGAAAACCCGGGAGCGTTCCCGGAACGGGAAAGCCTCGTCGACGCGGTGCGCGTCGTGCTTAACGCGGATAACGACGTGCCGCTCTATAACGCGCTGTCCTCGCCCGTAGGCGGGTTTACGGAAGCCGAACTCGCCTCAATGCGCGCCACACGCTTTGACGGCAAGCGCGATATTTCACTTTGGGAATCCCTTAATACGTATAAAGGAAACCCAACAATCGAGAAAAAGGCAAAAGACTTTATTGAGTTTATCGAAAAAACGCGGATAAAGAGCGCGTTTATGACTGCTGAAGAAGTAATGAGAGAGATTTTGTCACGGAATTTCGACTCGTATCTGAAAGGGAAAAATCCGCGCGTGCTCGGCGAACTCAACGCGTTTATCGCATACGTAGGCGGAACGGCGGCGAACGCGTCGTGCGGAGAGTTTATCGATTATTACGATACCTGTTATAAGGGGAACAAGCCTCCGATGAAGGAGAACGCGGTTGCGATAATGACGATGCACGGGAGCAAAGGGTTGGAGTTTCCCGTCGTATTCCTGCCGTATCAGGATTCCAGGTCCAAAAACACGGTGGGACATATAGAAATCGATTCCGAACTCGGACTTGCTGTCAAACTGTTTTCCGAAGAAGAAAAGACGGTCGGGGATTCGTTTGAATCCCGCGTTATCAGGATGAAGTGCAGGGACGAAGACAGAAAAGAACTCGCGCGGCTTATGTACGTTGCGTTCACGCGAGCGAAAAATTGTCTCGTCATAAGCGGGAAAGACGCGAAAGCGCCGATAAACGTTTTCGACGGAGCGTCGGTACTTCAATGGGTGCTTTACGCTGCGGAGAGCGACGAAACCGTGGCGGCGGCGATAAGCGAACTTACCGTGCCCGAATATAAGACGCCGGAAAAAGAGAAAAAAGAGAAAAAAGCGTTCGACGCGGGCGCGCTGAAAAAAGAGTACGCTTATAAAGACGAGACTTTACTGCCCGTTAAGTACAGCGTAAGCGAAATATTGAAAAAACGCGACGGATACGGGTTTAATCCGTTCGGGAAGAAGGGTGAAGCCGCGATCGCGGGGGTGGCGGTTCACACCGTTATGCAGTATATCGACTACGGGACGGATACGCTCGAAGGCGTAGAAGAAGCGGTGAGAGGAATGGTCGAGCAAGGGTTGCTTACCGAAACGGAGGCGGCGGCGGTCGATTGCGGCGACGTTCTGCGCGCGCTCGGGTCGGATTTGCTGAAAGAGGCGAGAAAGTATCCGTTCAGGAGAGAACAGCCCTTCGTAATGTACGTAAGTCCCGACGGGAAAGGAGAAAAAGTTCTCGTTCAGGGGGTAATCGATTTGCTTATAGACGAGGGCGACGGGTACGTCGTGGTCGATTTCAAAACGGGTTCGGCAAGCGAAGAGCAACTTGCGGAGCGGTACGCCGCGCAACTATCCATCTACGCCGAAGGCGTGGAAAAAATTCTGAAAAAGCCCGTTAAACGCAGGGTGATTTATTCGGTAAACCGCGGTACGGCGACGGAAGTGTAGACGATTGCGCCCTCTTCGGGCGCTCGTGCGCGCTTCGCGCGCAGTGAAAACGGGCGCGCATAGCGCGATTTTAATATTTTTTTAAGTTTTTAATAAGAAAAAATTCGAAAAGTATTGCAAAATAATTTGTAATTGATATAATATTTAAGTATAGAATTTTTCAGGAGACGAGTGCAATGCAGGAAATCGTTAACAAACTCACGGAGATTCTGGGCGGATTTTTGCCCGACATCGATATCTCGATTAAACTCGGCGTTATCGGCGGCGTGATTATTTTGTTGCTGTTTTTCATCGCTCTTGCAATGAGCGCGGGCAGCAAAATTACGCGTTACAGAAAGAAGTTGATTGCCGGAGCGAAAGCGCTTAACGCGCAACCGCCTATCACGGAAGACAACGTCGACGTCGTTTACAAAGAACTCGAAGGGCATCCGGATGAGGTGAAAAAAGGCTGGGAAGCCTTTATGGACCAGAGAATCGGATATCCGTCCGATTATATCACGACGAAAGAAGTTCTTTCTTTAAGGCAGTTCAGCGGCAAAGGCGCGGCTGCGAAAGCGTTTCTCGTAATTCTCGGAGCAATCGTCTGGGCGGTCGTCGCGGTAATCGGTTTTATGTCGGACGTCAACGCGGATTCCGTTATGTCGGCGGTTATCGCGTTGGAATTCGTTATCATTCCCGTTGCGGTTTATATTATCACGTTGCTTTTGCTCGATATAGCGTATAACCGCAAAATAAGACGACTCGGGCTTGCGTTCGTAAGTTTCTGTGAAATTCTCGACGCGAAAGTGGTCGTCAGCGACAAAGACGAAAGAGAGTTCGTCAGCGACAACCTCGAGGAAATCAACAGGAGAGTGGAAGAACTTATCGCAGGCAGACAGAGCGGAGAGGACGTTATAGAAGTTATCGCCGCGCCGAAAGTCGAGGAAGTGGAAGAAATCGAAACTCCTGCGGAAGTTGTCGAAGAAGAACCCGTCGTCGCGGTCGAGGAACAGCCCGAAGAACCCACCGTTACTCTTGCGGAGATGACGGCGGAGGAAAAAGAGAACTACTTTATGCTGCTGCTTGACGTCGTGGACAGAGCGATTGCGGACGAAAGTTGTACCGAGGACGATTACGCGCTTATAGCGGCGTCGATTTACGACGAAGCGGTGAAATCCGGCGCGATGGAAAATCCCGACGATATGGCGATTTTCGAAGATTGCTTTGCGCGGCTTGCCGAAAAAATCGGAGCGTAGTTTCGTTTACGGTTATCGGCTGAAAATAACAAAACCTTTTGTGGGCGGCGAAAGTCGTCCATAAAACATATTTTACGGGGTATCGGATGCTCAGATTTACCGCGACCGACGATAAAAAATTGCTCGGTCGGTTGTATGAAGAAATTTTCGGCGAGGAGTTCGACAGGGGCGTGGGATACGTCCTTTACGACGGAGACAAGCCGATAGGTATTGCGAAAATGACTGTCAGACCGCAGACGTCGGTTCTTGAAAAAGTAGGAATTCTGCCCGAAGAGCGCGGCAAGGGCAACGGAGATTTTTTTACGCGCAGCCTGATTTGGGGGATGTCGAACGTTTCGGAAGAAATTGCGATAGCGCATCGCGCGCCGTATTATGAGAAATTCGGATTCAGGTCGGAAGGGGAAATAATGACGTGTCGGTCTTCGGACGTCGTTTTTCCTTGCGGCTGTCACAAACGAGGAGGTAACTAATGGCGTCTAATTTTATTGAAAACGTAATAGAAAGCGATCTTGAACAGGGCAAGTGTACGGAAATCGTCACGAGGTTTCCGCCGGAACCCAACGGATACCTGCACGTCGGGCACGCGAAGAGCCTGTGCATAAACTTCGGTATCAAGGCAAAATACAACGGCAAATGCAATCTGCGTTTCGACGATACCAATCCCACGAAAGAGGACGTCGAGTACGTCGACAGCATTAAAGAAGACATTAAATGGCTGGGTTTCGAGTGGGATAACGAGTGCTTTGCCAGCGATTATTTCGAGCAGACTTACGAATATGCGGAATTGCTGATAAAGAAAGGGCTCGCTTATGTGTGCGACCTCAGCGCGGACGAAATAAGAGAGACGAGAGGAACTCTTACCGAACCCGGGACCGAAAGCCCGTACAGAAACAGAAGCGTGGAAGAAAACCTCGAACTGTTCAGGGGAATGCGCGACGGCAAATATCCCGACGGCAGTAAAGTGCTTCGCGCCAAAATAGATATGGCGAGCAGTAATCTCAATATGCGCGATCCCGTAATATACCGCGTGCTCAGGGCGCATCACCATCATACGGGAGACAAATGGGTGATTTATCCTATGTACGATTTCGCGCATCCGATCGGAGACGCCATCGAGGGCGTTACTCATTCGATATGCACGCTCGAATTCGAAGATCACCGTCCTTTGTACGATTGGGTAACCGAAAATTGCGGTTTTGTTACCCCTCCGCACCAATACGAGTTCGCAAGATTAAACATTAAGAATACGATAATGAGCAAAAGATACCTCAAAAAACTCGTTGAAACGGGCGCGGTTGACGGTTGGGACGACCCGAGAATGCCCACGCTCAGCGGTATGAGAAGAAGAGGGTACCCTGCGGAAGCAATAAAGAATTTCTGCGCCACGGTGGGAGTTGCGAAAGCGAACAGCGAGGTTGACGGAGCGGTACTCGAGCATTGCGTGAGAGACTATCTCAACGAGAAAGCCGACAGGGTAATGGTCGTGGAAAATCCGCTGAAAGTCGTCGTCGACAATATGAGCGGAGAGCCGTGCGAAATAGAAGTCGTCGATAATCCCAATAATCCCGAATCGGGAACGCACGTCGTAAGGTTCGGGAAAGAACTTTACATCGAAAAAGCGGACTTTGCCGTGAATCCGCCGCCGAAGTATCACAGGCTCGTTCCCGGCGGAATGGTAAGGCTTAAAGGCGCGTATATTCTCAGATACGTTTCCCACGTTGAGGAGAACGGGGAAGTGACCGAGGTTCATTGCGAATACATCGAAGATTCCGCGCAGGGCGGAGCGAACGCCGGGATAAAGGTCAAAGGCGTGGTGCAATGGGTAAACGCGGAAGACGCCGTTAACGTGACGCTGAACAAATACTCGGGATTGCTTCTCGACGAAACCGACGGAGTGAAAGATTTTGACAAAAGGCTTAATCCCGAATCGCTCGTCGTCGTAAAAGGCGCGCTTGCCGAACCCTATCTTGCGACGAGAGCCGTGGACGAAAAGTTTCAGTTTATGCGGTCGGGATATTATAAACTTGCGGAAAAGAGCGATGAAGGCTTATTGTGCTATCTCATAGTCGGGCTGAAAGATACGTTTAACCGTTGACGGGCGAACGGCGTAAGAACGTAATCGCCAAAAAACGGAAAAAAAACTTCGGAAAATCTTAAAAAAGTATTGAAAAAAAAATAAAATAAGTTTATAATAAAAAAGCGTATATAGGTAGAAGTGCGCACAGTTTACGGTTTTAAGCCGAAAACGGGCAAAAACCGATGAAAAAAGCACTTAACGTTAAGGAGACGACAATGGCAGAGAAGACTACGACCGACATTACCTACGAGAATACCGCTGTTCCTGCGGAGGACAAAGCGGCGACGGCGGCGGCCGAGATGGAACTGAACGTGAGTTTGGACCAACTTTCTTACATATGCGAGTATTGCGGAAAGGTGAACGCAATCTCGTCTCCGAACTGCGTAAGATGCGGCAAGAGACGTCCTCGCAGCGAATACATCAACGCGATGAACAAAATCAAAAACGCCAAGACCGTCAAAGCGCAGTACATAGAAGAACAGGCTAAACTCGCTACCGACAGACAGGAAGCGGCGCAACAGCAACTCGTTCGTCTCGTGGAAAACAGAGTTGCCGACGAGAAAGCGCAGATAATGGCGCAGGAAGCCGTCAGACTCGAACAGGAAAGAGAAGAAATCAAGCGTACTACCGCCCGTGACGCGGTGTTGAGAATAATCGCGGCGGAAAGAGCGGCCGACGAAAAGGTAAAAGCCGCGGAAGCGCGCGCCGAAGAAGCCATCAGCGGAAGGAACAGAGAAACCGAAGAGCGGATTGCCGCCGAAAGGGAAAAAGTTCTTTACGCCGCGGCGAAAAGGGTTATAAGCGAAAGAGCGGGTATAGAGAACGCCGCGGAAGAAAGAATAGCGGCGGAAAGAAAGAGTACCGAACAGAAAGCGCAGGAGACCATTGCGGTGGCGGTGGACGAAGCGGAAAAGAACGCGGCGAGAAGAGCGGTGCTCAAAGTAGTGGCAAGCGAACAGGCGGCGGAAGACCGCGCGAGACTCGAACGCGACGCTATTTCGAGAGCGGCGATGGACAGAGTCGCGGAAGAACGGAGAATAGCGGAAATAAACGCATATTCGAAGTATAAAGTGGAAAAAGAAGCCATCGAAAGGGCTGTGGACGAAAGAATAAAAGCGGAACGCGAAATGCTTTACGGCAGAAGAGGCGTCGCTCCGACCCGGTCTTACGGCGCGAGAGAAGGAAGCGTGCAACCGCTTACCATAGTTCCTTACGTCGACAGTCATCAGCCTTTATATCAATATAAGACGACGAAGACGGTATACAGGTTCGTTCCCGACGAAGAACCGGCGCAGGAACAAAAACGCGTTCCCGCTGTTTCGGGAAAAGGCGCGGATAAACCCGTCAAGGAAAAGAAAAAAGGCAAAGGTTCGGGTGCCGTGAGAGTGTTTTCTCTGATTGCTCTTCTGCTTGCCGCGGTAGTGATACTGACGGTGGCGCTGTCCGGACAATTTGATTTCCTGGCTTACGTCAAAGGATATGAAAACCTCGATATAGCGACTTCGCTCTTTATTAAAGACGGAAACGCGTACGCGGCGTTGAGTTCGGATATAGGAACGATGGGAATGATTCCCCCGATAGGGATAATCGTAATGGTTGTCGGCGCGGCGGCTTGCGCGATTTGCGGAATTATAGGTCTCGCGCGCGGCAAAGCGAACGCGGCGTTCCCGATTATCGGCGCGGTTTCTTTGGTCGGGGCGATAGTGACGGTCGTCGGATTTATCGTTGCGGATATAATCAAAGTTTCGGAACTTCTCGGCGCGATAGGGTTGATCGTTGCGGTTGCGGCGGCGGCAGTCGCTATGATATTTGCGATCGTGGCGGCGGCGGTCAGCGCGAAAGCCAAACGGAACGCGTAAATTATTTAAGGTAAAACAAACATCCGTTTTCGGACGGATGTTTTCAATTTATAAGGCAAATACTTAGCGGAGATAAAAGTTATGGCAAAACAGAAAACCGTATATGAGCCCGAGGTTTCGGTCAAAGAAAAAACCTTGGAAGAGATGACGGACGGAGAGTTTCTTTCCGGGATAGAAGAGTGGAGCACGCCGCTTTACGAGGACTACATTTCCGCTCCGAGAATTTCGGAGACTTCGGCAAGCGGATATTTGTCGGCAACGAAAATCGGCATACTTGCAAAAAACTTCAAAAAACCCGTTAAGGAAACCGTTGTGGAGGATAAAGGTTCCCAAACCGCAGCATGCGGAAGCGGAAAATACGTTAAAAAACGCGGATTGTTGGTGGCGATAATCACCGTGCTGACTCTTGCAGTATTGGTAATGATCGCGCTTGGCTCGCTCAATATAAACGGTATATCCGATTATCTTTTAATGTACGAGAGCAAGGACGGAAACGTCGGAATAATCGATCCCGTCGTATCCATGGTTACTTATCTTATCGGGCAGGACGCGGACGTCAATTTCGCGGCGTATTTCGAAAGTGCGGGACGCGGATACGGACTTATCGCGCCTTACGGGGTCGCCTGCGCGACGATACTGTACGTTCTCTGCGTCGCGGCAATGTTCATAAAGTCTATGTTCGCGTTGTTTGAGAAGAGAACGGTATGCGGGTACTACAAAAAGCGTAAATTCGGATTTTTGTCGATCGTGGCGTTTCTTTGCGCCGTCGTATGCGTGATCGGCGGACTGTACGTTTCCGGCGGAGACATTACGGGAATAGCGGATTTCGTTTTGCGCGGCGAGAGAAGTTTCGTCGTCGGATACGGAACGTACGCGATGCTTGCGGTTCCCGTCGTTACGCTCGTGATGAGCGCGTTCGGTTACGGAAAGAAGAAAAAGTAAACGCGGCGAAGGCTATCGGCGCGCGCGGCTCCGCGGAACGAAAGTTCACGCGGGGCCGTTTTCTTTTAGAAAATGAATGCTTCCGGGCAAGCCGAAAGCATATGCGCGCGCCTACGGAGAAAGAAGCGGATTTAATTCAAAATAATACCAAAAAAATTCTATTTTTTACAAATTAACTATTGATATTTTCGTAGTGCTATGATAGAATAGTAGCGTATAGTATTCTAAATATATACTATAAATATTATATAGGTGGCGAATATGGCAGATAACAGGACGGCTTCCGGAAAGAAGGCGTTGAGCAGGGAACAGATGCAGGCTATGGCAAAGCGTAGGGCGGAGAAAGAAAGACGCGCTATGCTTACCGAACGTCGCGCGGCGGCTATTTCCAATTCGCGCGAGCGCGCCAGGCTTGCCGCCGGATACGGGGCGGACGATTTCGATTACGACTACGGCGGTTCCAATGGCAGGAGTTCCGCGGGAGATTCTTACGCGCCCGAAGTGGACCATCGTTTTATCGCGGATATACAGAAGATGAAGTTTTGCAGAAAACCCGTCGGTTTTCTGATGAATATCGTTTTTCTCGTAGCGCTCGTTCTCGTGGTGTTGTCTTTCGTGCCGCTTAATATATCCGCTCTCGACAAATTTACCGCAATGTTTGCGGAAACCGAGGCAAAAGTCGTAAATTCCGAAAACACGGACGAAACGACCAAGGAAGAAGGAGCGGAGGAAGAGGCTGCCGCGAACGCCGGAGAAGAAGAATCGACCGGCGGCGAAGAAACGCCGACCGAAGAAGGCGGTTCGGATTCCGAAGGGGAAGAGACCGCGGAGCCGGACGGAACGTATTATAAATTCAGCGACCCTGTGTTCGGATGGATTTCTTACATAGCGAAGCAATTCAATCTCGATCTGTCGATAGGGGATTCGGCGTGGTACGACGCGCAGATTTCCAAAGTGGAAACGGGGATGAGCGATACGTTTGCGTCGATACTGATAGTGGCGTTCCCCGTGGCGATCGTTCTTTACGTTATTTTTGCGCTTGCCATGACGATTAAGACGTTTATATGCTGGGCGTCGGGGGACAGAAGAATTTACCGTCACACCTGGGTGGAATGTCTGATAATGATTCTGCTCGCGCTTATCGTTGCACTCGGCGGATTTGCCTGTACGGTAGACGTGAACGGAAGTCTGGAATTCGGAAACATCGTGAATTTCCTTATCGGGATAATCACGGGAACGGGCGGATTTACCGCAGGGTACGGATTGCTTATTATGGTGGCTTTGCCGCTGGTAGGGTTGTTGCTTTCGCCTTTCCTGCTGGAAAAGAAACTGAGAAGCAGAGAAATAACGCAGCCCGTAATATTGTATGAATATAAAGAATCGCTCAGAGACGCGAAATCAGGGCGAGGAAGAAGATAAAACCGGTGCAAGGTTCGGAGGTAAAGAAAGATATGACGAGGAAAAAAAGAAAAGAACTTGAAGCGGCGCGGCTTGCCGAAGAGCGCAGAATGGCGTTGGAAGCGGAAAAACAGCAGGCGCAACCTGCCTATTATCCCGGTATAGCGTTCGGGTCGATGAACGGAATGGTTTTGCCGGTAAGCGACGGACAGATGAGCGCCGTGCAGTTGCCGCCTATTATTCAACCCATATCTTTCGTACCCGTTCCGTTGCAGGAAACCAAGGCTCCCGCGATGAAAGACGATTTTGACGATTTCGACGACTTTGACGATTTTGACTGATGGCTGAGGAGATAAAATGGCAAAAGTAAATAAAGCGGATAACTCCGTAAGGGCGGACGAGAAAGTTCCCGTGCGCCCCGCTGAAAATCAATATAACAGGTACAATATGACGTTGCCGCAGAGTTTTTCGGTATATAACGACGAAGGCAGCGTCGTTTACCGCGGAGAAGTGGAGCAGATGGCTAATATTCTGCGCGCGGAATTGTTCGGAATCGAACCTTCCGAGGCGGTTGCGCCCGCGCAGGCGGAGCCCGAACGCAAGCCCGCGGAAAAATCGGAGAAGAAGAAACGTAAAAGCGTCCGCGCTTATACGAAGAAAAGAGGTTTCTTCCTCGTTCTGCCGATAATTCTCGCGATTGTAGTGCTTGCGGTCGCCGTATGCGGAGTATTCGACGTTTCTTTCGGAGAATACATATCCATATATAATTATTCTTACGTGGTTAAAACGGATTTTCCGATGATTGACCCGGTTATAAGTTTTGTAAATCAGACTTTCGGCGTGGATACGGGTTCTCTGCCTGCCGAGTTCGGCAAGTATTTTACCTTTGACGGAACGGATTTCCTTTCGTCGTTTGCCGGGTACGCGTTGCCCGTGGCAATAGTTTTGTATCTGTTGTTCGCGTTGATTATGCTGATAGTGGCGATAGTCGGGCTGGCGGGTAAGAAAAGAGAAGACGGGACTTATGCGAAAGCGCGTCTCGGATTTCTGAGCATAATAATGTTGCTCTGCGCGTTGATAACCGCGGTTTGCGGACTGTATGCGAGCGGAACGGCGGTCGAAGACCTGCTCGGATTCGTTATCGGAAAGAACGATTTCGCGGCGGGTTACGGGTTATTCGCTATGATAGCGATTCCGATTGTCACGTTTATCTGCACCTGCCTTGCGTACGGCAGAGAAAAAAAGAAAGACTG
>JBJETX010000078.1:0-20068 GCA_051883535.1 Christensenellales bacterium
CATCATATGTAGTATTCCCGTCAGCGACAAAGTACCTCTTGCCCGTAACGGCGAAGATATAGTTACGCAATTCGATATGACCGAGTGTGAGGAGTTAGGGCTCCTGAAAATGGACTTTCTGGCACTCAAAACACTTACAGATATTGATATGACGAAACGTTTTCTCAAAAAGTACAGGAACGTTGAAATCGACTTCAACGAACTCGGATACGAGGACGAAGGCACGTATAAAATGATAGGCGAAGGGGATACGGACACGGTATTCCAACTTGAAAGCGGCGGAATGAAAGACTTTATGAGGAAACTTAAACCGTCGCTTCTCGAAGAAATCATCGCAGGGGTTAGTCTGTACCGACCAGGACCGATGTCTTACATTCCCGCATATATAACCAATAAATTCAATCCCGATAAAATCGATTATCAGCATCCGAAACTCGTGGACATACTCAAGACGACTTACGGGATAGTCGTTTATCAGGAACAGGCGATGAGAATTACGCAGGCGCTCGCGGGGTACACCCTCAACGAAGCGGATAACTTCCGTAAGTTCATAAGCAAAAAGAAAGTGGATCAGATACCCGCGCAGAGGAAAAAATTCGTAGACGGTTGCGTGAACAACGGCATAAGCGAAGAATTTGCTCTGAGTATGTGGAACAAACTCGAAGAGTTCGGGCGGTACGCGTTCAACAAATCGCACGCCGCGGCGTATTCGGTGCTGACTTATCAGACGGCGTATCTTAAACACTATTATCCCGTGGAATATCTGTGCGCGGTAATAAACAACCGTATATCCAACCCGGTGGATACCTCTAAGTATCTGAGGCTTATAAAAGAGATGGGAATAACTCTTTATCAGCCCGACATAAATCACAGCGAGGGACTGTTCGTTCCTGAAAAAGACGGAATCCGTTACGGTCTCGCGTGTATCAAAAACGTGGGGAAAGCCGCGGTGGACAGCGTCGTGGCGGAGAGAGAAAAGAACGGCGAATTTACCGATTTATCCGATTTTGTACGCAGAGTGAACACGGACGCGCTGAACAGGCGTATGATAGAAAGTCTGATAAAAGGCGGCGCGTTCGACTGTTTCGGACACAACAGGGCGACGCTTATGGCGAATTACGAGGACGTTCTCGCAATCGAGTCGAAAAACAAAACTTTGCTTGACGGCGGACAGTTCTTCTTTGATTTTATGCTGGATAACAGCGATTTTCAGTACAAGCCCGTTTCCGAAAGCAAGCAGTCGAGGCTTAAACTCGAAAAAGAGGTTCTCGGCAGATACGTTACGGGGCATCCGCTCGAAGACCACGAAGAGGAGTTTGAAAAATTCAAATTCAACACGACTATGCTTGCGCCGATAGAAGACGACAGCGAAGAAATGGAGTTCGACGAGGAAGGAAACGTAATCGAGCATTATAAGTACGGCGTCAAAGACGGCGAGATAATCAACTTCGGCGGAATACTGAGCGACGTGACGGTAAAAGTGAGCAAAAACAACAAAAAATGGGGATTCGCTACGATTGAAGATTATTACGGCAGCGCGGAAATCACGTTTTTCGGGAATACCTATACCAAGTATAAAGACTTGCTCGTGGACGATAATCTCGTAAAGGTACGCGGAAAAATCAGCATAACCGACGACAGACCCACGCCGAGGATAGAGGTTATCAACGTGTTCAGTTGGGGGTTGGAGGACAAAGAAATCGCGGAAGATACGCGAAAACTTTGCATAAGGATAGAAAACGACGACGAAATATACGGAAAGATAATGTCGCTTTTGTCCGATTATACCGACAGCCACGGCGCGGCGGTCTGGTTGCAGGTGGACGGAAAGAAGTACGTTCTTAACGACCGCGTTGCAAACGCCGACGGACTGAAGAACCGTCTAATCGGAATAGTCGGTTATAATAACGTGAAAATTTTGGATTGAGCAGCCATATTATAAGCGAGCAAATCGTTACCGAACCGCCCAACGCGCCGATAACGGGATAAATCGTGTCAACTATGTTTCCGAACCCGAAAGAAGAAGCGAAAAGCGCGGCGATCGTCACAGCCACGGCTGCGATTTTATTCTTACCCGAACAGACGGAAAAAGTACCGATTATCGTGGTAAGCATGGCAAGATAGAGAATAACGTTGCCGACGACTCCGAGACCGAGTTCGTCGGCTTTTGCGATAAACGGCATCTCTGCGCTTACGTTTTTGACGGTAAAATACACGCATAAAAGCATAAGCGTCAGAACGACGCCGGAAAGCACGGCGCAGATAAGACTTTCCTTTTTCGTGGGGCTTTCCGCATTCGCGCCGATGAAAAAACCGCCCGTAACGAGATTCATCGAAGCGTACGAAAAAGGAGAAACGATACTGTTTCTGCCGCCGATATCGAAAGACTTGTCCTTGAAAAAAACGAGCAGAATAAGAACGAGTATGACGGGAACGACGAGGACGTTCACATTCTTTACGTATTTAACGCCGAACAGCACTACGCCGAGGCAGAGGATTGCTGAAATAACCGCTCCGCCGTTTATGCCGAAAAGGCAGGAAATAACGCTCTCGGTTCCGGCAAGAGTGGCGCACGCAACGCAGAAGTTTGCGATAAAGGCGAATGCGCGTAAAGGCTTTTTAAGGAAACCGAAAGAGGAGAATACGTCGCCGAAACGCGTGGAAATGCGTAAAATTACGAAACAGAAAAAACCGAGCAGGAACCCTGCGAAAGCAACGGAAAAAACCGAACACGACGAAAAAAAGAGCGAGATTTCTCTGCCCGTGGCGAAACCCGCGCCGATGACCGTTCCGACAAACGCGCAACTCAGACCGATAGATTTTTTCATCAGTATATCGTATTGAATTTTTCGGATTTTATACCGTTAAAAAGACGCCCGTTCGAGGTCGAGAAGGAATTTTTTAAGCGACGCACCGTAAGCGAAACCGCCGCGTTTACCGTCGGAAGAGACGACTCTGTGACAAGGGATAACTATGAAAACGGGGTTATTGTGAAGCGCGTTTCCGACAGCGCGACAGGCGTTCGGACTTCCGCACGAAGCGGCGAGCGATTTGTAGGTGATTACCGAACCGTAAGGAACGGACGAAAGAGCGCGGAACACGCGCTCGGAAAACGGCGTGCAGGAAAAAGAAATCGGCAGGTCGAAACTCTTTCTTTTGCCGTCAAGGTATTCGTTTATCTGCCGGAATGCGAGGTCGGACAGCGGTGAGGGAACGGACTCGCCCGTTTCGTCGGATAACGAGATACCGCATACGGAGCAATCCGTATAAACGATTTTTATTCTGCCGATTTTCGTTTCGTAATAAGCCGAAGCCGTTTTCGTATTTTTGCAAGTCATCGTATAATTATCTCCGTCCGATAGGGGTAAGTCAATCGCGGGTCGGCTTCCGTTCGGACAGTCGGGTGCGTCCGGTTAGTTTCCGATTGCGCGGTTCCGAACTTTTCAGCAGGCGTATATATATTCCGATAAGAGGGGAGAAAGCGATTAAACACGCGCACAGAACGATGAACGCCAAAACTCCGAGCGCGGTAAGAACGGGTTTAGCCACCGTCCATACGAGCCACCAAGGGTAAGTTTTATCGAGGAAATCGGACATGGAAACGTGTTCGCTCGCATTCGTGAATCCGTATTTGTCGCAGAGAACGCGGAATTCGGACAGAGCGGCTTTTTTGCCCGAGTAGTCCCAGTCCGTGCAAACCATTTTCGCATAGAGCGCGTTCGCGCGTAAAAGTTCTACGTCTTTTAAGTTGGTTTCATCCGCGAGGGCAAGAGCCTTCCCGGTAAGGTCGAGATATTTATTTACCGCGTCGGAAGACAGATATCCGTAAGAATGTTTTACCACGCTGTCGTATATGCCGAGATCTTTTCCCGATGAAATCAGAATCTCGTTCTGTAAATCGAGATATTCTTCGACGAACGGCGCGGCGTCGCCGTAAAGAGCCGCTACGTATTTTTTAGCGAGAGAGGGTAAATCCGCGTCCTTGTTCCATAGTTGACGGGAGAGCAGATACGAACGCATATTCGCAAGTTCGTTGTCGGGTTCTCTCGAGCCCTGATGAAAGACGTATTCGATATTGTGCGACAGATAAAAGTCGAGATTATCTTTCTGAACTTCGAAGTTGGGGAACGGCAGGAAGAGATGGTCGTAGTTGACGACGTAATCCCATACGAGTATATGTTTGCATATTTTGCTCCAACTTTCGATTTGTTCGGTCACCTTCCGCGATTCCCGGGACGACGGGGAAGAGCCGTACGCGTACGATTGAGAACCGGAAAAAGCGCACACTTTTATCGCTACGTTGTCCGCGCAGACGATGCCTTCGGGCGGATCCTGACAGGCTTGATAAGCGAGAGTGGATATTTTTACCGACGGGTATTCGTCTTTGATGTCCTCGCCGAGCCTGTTTATGAATAAAAGAAGGGTGCTTATTTCGCTTTTGTATTTTTTGTTTATCGCTTTGCAGTTATCGCATTGACACATAGGAAGATGCGTGTCCATAATGCTGATATCCCAATACTTTACGTCGGGGTTTGCCTCGATGCGCTCAATCAGACCTTTTTTTACGATTTCGTATACGTCGGGATTCGTGTAGCAAAGATGATTGTAAAACGTTTTTCCGAAAATAGTAGTCTGATACCTGCGTTTCCCGAGATACAGGGAGTAATATTCGGGATGTTCGTCGAAATAAATTTCGGGAGGAACGAACTCGAAGGACTGATGACTCCACGTTCCCCATTCGTTGTATAGTTCGATGCCGGAACCGCCGTCTTCGGGCGTGGCGCAACCGTTAAGACGAAGTTTTTCAAACCATTCGTTTTCGGTGACTTCGTACTGATAAATCCTTCTCCAGGCGAAAGACGGATTGACGGTTTCGTCGACGGCGGGCAGGATGACGGTGGGAAATACGGGAATATAATCGCGCTCGGGGCTGACGAACATACATTCGAGACGGGTTTCGAGAAAATCGTAAATTCCGTTTCTCGTGCCGTCGTCGTCAAGACCCTTTATAAACAGAACGTCGGCGGTCGAATAAATACGGTAACCGTCGTTTTTTATAGCGGAAAGGTCGAGGAAAGAGGATAAAGACGTATCTCCGACGGAAATCGCCGTTCCCGCGGGTGCGGCGGATTCCGGGACAACCGCTACTTCTTCCGCGCTTCCCGACATACGGCTGAGCGCGTTTCCGAGAAATTCGGCGGCTTTAACGAGTTCCGCGGAGGAGTTCTCGGGGTAAAGTACCGAACAGACGACTCGTCCATCGCGGATGAGAGTTATTCCGTCTTTTTCGCGCGCGAATTCCGCTGCAAGAGACTCGTTATCGGCAACGACCGCGTTTTTGAGGAAAAAAGTCGCTTGTCTGTCCGAGGACGAACAGCCCGTGAAAGCGAAAACGCAAAGCGAGAGCAATAAAAACGAACACGTTACGACCTTTACCATACGTTTTTTATTCCGCATATATACCTCGCTTTGTTTCGGATTGTTATATATTTATGTTAACATACCGCGCCTTTTCGGCGCAATATCGGTTTACGAAAATTTTATCGTTAATTGTGAAAAACTTTGCCGTCGGCGTTCTCACGGGCGTGCCGACAGGAGAAATAATAAAAAATTTGTCTGCAATCTATGAAAAAATCCTTGACTTTTTCGTCGGCGGTATAGTAGAATAACATTCGGACGTTGGAGTATGGTGTAATGGCAGCACAGAGGCCTCTGACTCCTCTGGCGTAAGTTCGATTCTTACTACTCCTGCCAAAAAAAGCAAGTCGTTACGACTTGCTTTTTATTTTTGATAAATTGTTGTTCGCGAGCGGAAATCACGTTATCGGAAGCGACTGTAACCGAAGAAAAGGCGATCTCCGCATAAGGTTTGGTCGGAATGGTTTTATCAGTACATATCTCCCATTCCGCCTGCGCCGGGCATTGCGGGAGCCGGGGGTTCGGGAATATCCGCAACCAACGCTTCGGTCGTGAGTAACGTCGCCGCTACGCTTGCCGCGTTTTCGAGAGCGGAACGGGTGACTTTCGTCGGGTCGAGGATTCCCGCTTTCATCATATCGCAGAATACGTCTTTGGACGCGTCGTATCCGTAATTTGGTTTGTCTGCTTTTACGATGGTGTTGACGACCACGCCGCCGTCCACGCCCGCGTTTGCCGCTATCTGTCTGATAGGAGCCTCGAGGGCTTTTACGACGATTCTCGCACCCGTTTTTTCATCGCCGTCAAGGGTTTCCGCAAAAACTCTGATTGCGTTCTGAATGCTTAAAAGCGCGATGCCGCCTCCGGGAACTACGCCTTCTTCAACTGCGGCTCTCGTCGCGGAAAGGGCGTCCTCAATGCGGAGTTTGGTATCCTTCATTTCAACTTCCGTCGCCGCGCCTACGTCGATAACCGCAACGCCTCCCGAGAGTTTTGCAAGGCGTTCCTGAAGTTTTTCTTTGTCGTAACTCGAAGTGCTTACGCTAAGTTCGGATTTAATCTGATTTACTCTTGCACTGATTGCGTCTTTGTCTCCCATACCGTCTACGATAGTGGTGTAATCTTTGCTGACTTTGACGAGTTTCGCTCTGCCGAGGCAGGAGAGATCCGCGTCTTTGAGTTCCATGCCCATTTCTTCGCTGATAAGCGTTCCGCCGGTAAGAGCGGCGATATCCGCGAGCATCGCTTTGCGCCTGTCTCCGAACGCGGGAGCCTTAACCGCAACGCAGTTGATTACGCCTTTGATTTTGTTTACGACGAGAGCGGCGAGCGCTTCGGTTTCGTAATCTTCGGCTATGATGAGAAGTTTCAGTCCGTTTTTCATTACCTGTTCGAGAACGGGAATGATTTCCTGAATGGACGTAACTTTTTTATCAGTGATGAGGATAACGGGGTTTTCCATTTCCGCTTCCATTTTGTCGGTGTTGGTCACCATATAAGGGCTTGCGTAGCCTCTGTCGAATTGCATACCTTCGACGACGTTGAGGCTCGTCTGAGCGGTCTTGCTTTCCGCAACGGTGATAACGCCGTCTTTGCCGACTTTTTCCATTGCGTCGCTGATGAGCGAGCCGATATTTTCGTCGCCTGCGGAGATGCTCGCAACGCTTGCGATTTCACTCTTTTCGCTGACTTCTTTGCTGATTTTTTTCAGTTCGCTTACCGCGGCTTCGGAAGTTTTCAGAATACCTTTGCGGAGTTCCATCGGGTTCGCGCCGGCGGCTACGTTTTTGAGTCCTTCTTTGATTATCGCCTGCGCAAGTACGGAAGCCGTGGTCGTGCCGTCGCCGGCTACGTCGTTGGTTTTCGTGCTGACTTCTTTGATGAGTTGCGCGCCCATATTCTCGAACGGGTCTTTAAGGTCGATTTCTTTGGCAATCGTTACGCCGTCGTTGGTGATAAGGGGACTGCCGTATTTCTTTTCGAGAACTACGTTGCGACCTTTCGGTCCGAGCGTGAGTTTAACCGTATCCGCAAGAGTGTTTACGCCTGCTTCGAGAGCCTTTCTCGCGTCTTCGGCGTATTTGAATTGTTTAGCCATAATTATTTACCTCCTCGTAATTAGAGAACTATTGCCAGAATGTCGCTCTGACGTATGATGGTAACGTTGCCGTCGGGAAGTTTGAAATCCGTTCCCGCATATTTGGAATAAAGAATTTTGTCTCCTTCTTTTACTTCCATTTTGATTTCTTTACCGTCCACGATTCCGCCGGGACCTACCGCGAGAACGGTAGCCATAACCGGCTTTTCTTTCGCGTTGCCCGTAAGTATGATTCCGCCGGGCGAAGTCTCTTTCAGTTCTTCCTGTCTGATGACAACCTTGTCGAATAATGGTTTTAACGTCATTTTTCAACTGCCTCCTATATGAAATTTTTTTCTTTTTTGCGATTAGCAGTTAAGTACCTCGACTGCTAATACGCTTATTATAGCACCGTGCTTTCGATTTTATCAAGCGAATAACGCAACATTTTTGCAAATAAAAATTTTTTTTGTCGAAAGCAAAGAGTCGATAATAATTACGTTCGGCAAAAGGCGTTTTCCTAAATTTTTTTCCGATTTTTTCAAGGCGTCGCGGAAAGCGGTTTTTCCGTCTGCCGCCGCACTTAAAAAACGCTTTAACGTGCGCATTGCGCGTTGACAAAGTAGAATAAATGTTGTATAGTAATATAAACAATAAAAGGGCGCATTATGCTCTTTTGCGGGCGGAGGTTGTTTTATGCATACGGAAAGGACTTTAAGGATTAAACGCTGTGTCGCGGTTTTACTTGCGGCGACGCTGATTCTTCTCGGAGTTTGTTCCGCTTTATTCGTTGGTCGTACCGAAAACGCGTACGCGACGGTTTTTTCCTCCAACCCTTCCGCCGCGCAGAAAGCCGGAGTCACTTCCGATTCGGGAACGACGGGCGACGAAGAACTTTACAAGGAATTTAACGCCGTAAGTTACTATACCGCGTTTACGGGAGCAAGTCTGTCCGAGACGACTACTTCGAGCGGACAACCGTTTATCGCGATGAAAAAAACTTTGCAGAACGGCGCATATATCTATTCGAGAAACAATTATATGTCCTCTTCTTCTTATACCAGAGGAGAGATGATCGTGACGGATTGTACGGAGAGCGACTCGTACTCCGTTTTTTCCAATGCCGACGGCGCGCTTATTATGACCGCCGTTCCGCAAGCGAGCGGCGCGCCGTGCGATCTTAATTTTACATTTGCTTTGAGCGACGAACTCAGAAAAGTTCTTAAAGACAAAATGCTCGTCGTCACCGCCACTCCTTACGTCGTTACCGCGGGTTCGGATACCGTGAAAAATCAGTTCGGTTCGGCAAATCTTTCCGACCTCGATTCTTCCGATCTGAATCTTTTTATGTATGACGGAACGGACGCGCCCGTTACCGAGCCGACCGAGCCTCCGACGTCGATAAGAACGATTTCCACGAAAGATTACGTTCAGTTATCGGTGGAAGACGGTATGGCTCTGGGATCGAGCGGGTCGATTGCGTCGGGAGAATACGGCAGTAACGCTTTTCTGCAGGTAACCCTTTGCAACTGGATGAAGAACGGCGACGATTTTGCCGTAGCGATAAGGGAAGTGGGCGTTCGTATAACGGTTACATTCAATTCCTCGGTAAGCATAGCCACGGTTTCGGGAACGGGCAATCCGAGCAGCAACCCGGGCGACCTGAACAAAGTCACTACCTGTATAGTGCAGGGCGAAGACAGGCACGCGTCCGCGCCGTCCACGTCCGCGAAAAAGGGCGACGTGCTCGACGTCAATCTCGTTCTTATCAAAGACACTACGGTTATGAGTCTCGACACGGGAGCGTATTCCGCGACCGAACCCGCGTTCGAAGATTGCAAAGACGGTACGATGTTCAGGAGACTGTTCCTTACCGAAGACGACGAATTTCTGATATCATGGGCGGTTACCGACGGTTCGATAGAAGACGGGTCCGCGGCGGTCGATTCGACGAACAAATCCGGACAGGCGATAAAATTCAAAGTCAATACGGGCGGTTCCGCTTCCGGAAAACTCGTTCTGCAACCTTCCGTTTCGTACAGAAACCGCGAAACGGGAGTTCTGACGAAAATAAACAACAACAGAACCATATCCGTTTCCGTTACGGTGGATTCGAACGCGCCGAACGCGCCTACGCTCGACAACACCGGAAACTATTATCAAAAATATCTCGATGAAAATTCGACTTTCTATACCACCGTTCAGACCACGATGGAAACCGGCGACAGGGACGAAGCGGGCAACGTGATCAGATTGCTCTTAAACGGCGGAACGAACAGCAACAGACCGTTGTTTACCGAAAAAACGCTCGATAACGCAGGCGGCAGCGATTCGATTATTTATTATAAAACTACTTATATCGGCGACGAAGTGCCCGGTACGACCGCGGAAATGAACTCGGTGCCTTTCACGGGTCCCGTTTACGTCGAAACGGCGGCGGGCTCGAAAACTTACGTCGCGTACGAAGGCAAATTGTCGCGGGACGTACAGTATTACAAAATGGTTATAGAACCCAATTCGCACGAAGGCTCTGCGGTTACCAAGGATAAGTATTACGTGAGAAACAATCTCGGACAGTACGTTCTCACCACGGATACCGTATTCGTGTACGGAACGAATTACTATACCTGCGAAGCGTACGACTACGAAACCGCGGGCGAGTTTACGGGAATATACGCAAGAGTGGGAAAAGACCTCGAATGCGAGTACGGTAATATTTACGTCAACACGGTTATAGGAACCACCGCCGAAGGAAAGGATAAGATTACGAAAGCCGGCGTGTGGGCGATAGAATTCATAACGTACGACCTCGTCGGACAAAGCACGATGTGCGCGTCGAAATACTTCGTAAAGGTGGATATAACGGATTACGAGTTCGAAGTTCAGTTTGCTCTCGGCAGCGATTTCGAGCAGACGGAACTTAACAGCGACAATATCCGCATATGGGTCGCGACGGTAGACGAAGAGGGGAAAGAATCGGCTTATACCGAAGCGGAAACCGTGGACTCGGGCGAAGTTCAGCGTAATATTTTCCGTCTGCGCAGAGCGAACCGCGTTTCGGTGCGCGTCGAGTTCAAGGACAGTAAAACGTTCTCAAATTACGTTCTGACGAAGTTTGCCGTCGGCAATATCGGTTTCTCGACGAGCACGTATACATATACGGCAAGGAAAACCGATTTAGACTATATGTTCTTCAACGTGACGACGGGCACTACGACGAAACGCGCTTACTATACTTTCGACGTGGACGCGTCGTACTGTATGGACGAAAATCTCAGGAGAATGCAGTTCACGTTCAAACGCACGGCGGAAATAGTCGTGACGAATTACGTTCAGACTTACGACGGAACGAGCAAGGAAATAACGACGTCCGTTCCCAAAGTGCAGAGCGAAGGGCAGACGGCGAACGTCGTTACCAAATACTACACGACGGATATTTACGAAGACGAATACCTTGTAAAATACGGCGAAAACAATTCAAATATACCCGTAGACGCCGGGACGTACTATTATTTTGCGGAAATAGTAAACCACGGAACGTATTACGGAAAAGCGACGGGTACGCTTACGATAAACAAGAAACAGCCTTCTCTTACCACGGTGGCGGTTTCGGGAATAAACTACGGGGACGGTCTCGGCAAAATAGACTTTAATCCCGACAACAGAAATTCGTCGGGACAACAACTGCCGTCCAACGGTATTTACGCGGTGATAAACGAAGGGGGAAGAGAGTATTTTCTTTCCACTATGTCTTCGGACAAAATTCCCGGATATTACGAAATCGTATTCGACGACAAGACTTCGGAAGACTACCTTTCGCCTCAGGCGGGGGAAATGACGATTACTTTGAGGTTTACGCCGGTACAGGGAACGGTGGCGGGACAGGAAGTTACTTACAAGTACGACGATGGCGGTAATTTTATCCCCGATCCGAACTACGAAGTTGTTTCCTGCGACAGGACGATAACCATCGTTCACGACGACAAAGTTCTGTTTGCGCTCGAAGAGGTGCAGGAGGGCGGAAACGGGGTCGTTAAACAGACGACTATGGCGACGACGGTGGAAACGCTTACGTTGGATTACGTCGAATTTACTTATTCGGGACTGAGGAGAACGATAGAGTATACGCTCGTGAGCAGTTACGAGAAGGACGAAGACGACCCGAGCGTTCCGCTCGACCTTAAAGGGTACGCGACGGTTTCCTTTGCCAAAGCGGATTCTCTTACGTTATCGCAAAGACAACTTACCGCGCTCAGATACGGAGACGTGGCGCCGTCGGAAGCCGGTATTTACGCGGTCAGGGTCAAACTCGACGAAAGCCGTTGCAATTACAGTAAAGAAATTTACACGTATATCCACATTAAGAAAATAGTTCTTAGCGTCAATATCGAAGCGAGCGACGCGGTATTCGATTATCAGTACGAAAGCACGCCCGCTATAGACGTAAGATACGGCGTAACGGATTACAACAACGTCGTGGAAGGGTTTATTTACGAATATTTTTATTACGAAAGCGGTAAAACGCTCGCCGAACTCACCGACGAAAACAACAGGGTGTCGGACAACGATCTGCGGTCGTATACGGGTAATCCCGTCACCGCGGGCGAGTACTATCTGAAAGTATCCATAGACGATCCGAACTACGAAGGAATCGGATACGTCAGATACAGAGTAAAACCCGTAGATAACGGCAATCAGCGGTTCAAAGCCTCGTGGCCGGGGATAAACGGCAGTCAGTTGAATCCGCAGTACCATATTTCTTACGGACAGCCCGTTAAAGAAATCGGACTCGGCACGAACGCGTCGTTCACTTATCCGTACAGATCGTTCGGTAGTTCGGGAAGCACTACCACCACGACGAGGACCGTCGCAGGCAAAGTATACGTGGTGTCGGTTAAATATACGGAATGGCTTGCGGCAAAAGGGCTGGAAAACAGCGACGCAAACAGGAACGCGTACCTCAAAGAAATGTCCGAGGCTACGCCCGATTATTCGCTCGCTCCGTACGGTTGGTATCTTTGTTTCTCGGCAGAAACGGAAGGAAGCGGCGGAGAAAGGATTTTCGACGGCAATTTCGATTTTATATACGAAAACGCGGATATTTACGTAGGCAAAGCGGAACTTGACTGGACGAACATAACCGTTTCGCCGATAACGTTCGGAGACGCGGTGGAAAACGACGGAGACCTTACCGTTTCGCGCACTTTGGGAATATTGTATTCGGTGTCGGGTAATATCCCCGACGGCGATTACTACGTCAGAAACGTCAGATACGTTTACAGATACGTAGAAGCGGCGTATACTTACGCGCTTACCGACAATAAACCCAACGTGAGCGCGGCGGGAACCGTCAACATAGAAGTAAAAGCGGTGTTTACGGGCAACGAAAACTTCCGTACGGAATACGTCGGCGGACTTGAACTCGTCATAAACAAGAAAAACCTTACCGTAAGTTACGTTTACGACGACGGCAAGGCTTATGCGGACAAAGTGTACCGCGCTTTCGACGAGACCGAGTTTTATTCCCGTCTTGAATACGTCGGATTCGTCGGAGACGTGCGTCCGACCGGACTTATAGGTTCTTTCGAATACGTAAGGAACGAAACCGTAGTGGCTTTTTCCGACCTGACGGCGGGAGATTATACCGTCAGATATACGCTCAATCATTCCAACTATTCGGGTTACGCGGAATTCGCGTTGAAAATCAATCCGTCCGCGCTGTCGGTTGGAACCGCGCCCGAACTTGCCGGCGCGGAAGTCAACGTAGTGTATAACGCGAAAGTCGTTACTTCCGTCGGTTTCCTCGGAGGAAGATTTATCGCGCAAGGAGGAGAAACCGTTTCTTATACGGCGGGAACCGTTGCGGCGGCGGGCAGAATGGGAGTGTTTTCTTCGACGGGAACGCTTCTGATAACCGACGTAACGTCGGAAACGACGTTCGGCGCGGCGGGTACGAGAGTGAGAATATATTACAACTTCCTTCCCGCAGATTCGGTTAATTATTCGGCGTTCGAAGGAACGGACGAAAACGGCGGATACATAGACGTAACCGTGGGGAAAGCCGACGTAAGCGGAAATATGAGCCTTTCGCTGAAACGCGGCGAGTACGTCTATAAAGACGTTATTTATACCGACGCAGAACTGAAAAATAAGGTCGTCGAATACTCGCTGTCGGGCGGACTCGACCTCGGTTGGGTTATCGGGATAGTAAATTCGAGAGGGGAAACGCCTTCGCCCGGCAATTATCTCAACGCCGGAGAATACGTCGTCAAGGTAATCATAGAGGACGACAACTACGGCGGAGAAGCGTCCTGCGCGCTGACGGTACGAAAGAAAGACGCGTTCGTCGTATTGAAGAGCACGGCTAATTCGTCCCTGGAAACGAAGGACGGAGTAATCGGCGTCAAAAAACAATATAAAGGAAACGCGCTCAATATCGACTTCGACGTTTACGAAAAAGACGAGAGGGGCGGTCTCGTAACGATAAACGAAGCCGCGGTCGTTATGTTCTACAGCGACGGAGTAAAGATGTATTCCGCGCCTTCGGAGATAGGGTTCTATACCGCGGAAATATCTCTGTCGTCAAGCGTGAATTACGCCCTTTGCGACAGCGACACGGGCGAGAGAATCGCGTTTATGGAGTCGTTCCTTACGATAGGGGTGGATCTGAGCGTAATAGAATTGCTCAACATAGAGCAGGTGTATACCGTACAGAAGACGGTATCCGTCTTTATGGGAAGCAACGACGCCGTGTGCCGACTCACTTACGAGAAAGGCGGAGTGAGTTACAAAGAACTGCCGATAGAAGCGGGGACGTACGATATTTATCTTAATTTTGCCGCTTACGAAAACAACGGATACGAAGATAAAATAAACGCGTTGGAAATAACCGACGGGAACGGAGTTTCGAGGGGTTACAGGCTCGTTATAAGTCAATATTATACCGAAATCACCGCGCCCGAGTCGGTAACCGCCACGTATACGGGAGAGGGAATAGAGAGGTTCGCGCCTTATACTTCGCCGTACGGGCTTGCGCTCGAATATTACTATAAAGCAAAGAACGGCGGTGAATACGCGTTGTCGACGTTGTCCGGGCTCGGCGCGCTCGACGCGGGAGAATACGACGTAAAAATAGTTATTGCGGATAAAAACTACAGAGGAGAAAAAATTATATCCTATACCGTCAACAAAGCGAGACTGACGGAAAAAACCTCGCCTTCGTTCGGAGAGTACGAGTACAATACCGAATTCGCGCCCGAATACGTAGGCGGCGGAAGTTTCGTGTTCGGTTCGACGGAAATAGCGGGCGAATTTATCGTTCCGTTATCGGGGATACGGACTCTTCCCGTAGGCGAACATACCGTTACTTACGAGTTTATTCCCGACAGCGGCAACTTCCTGTCCGCTACGGGAACGGTTAAACTCAAAGTAGTCAGACAGGTTCTCGGACAGGATTTTCTTACGCTCGGAGCGGAGGGAAATCTGCTTTCGGATTCGGATTACGTAGTGGAGTACAACAACACGAGATACAATCTTAAAGTGAATTACGACTCGTCGAAGATATACGGTTATCCGCAGGAAAACGGCGACTTTACCGTTAATCTGAAATATACCGCGAACGGAACGCAGCAGAGTCCGCTTGCGATAGGGGCGTACACGGTTACGGCTGAGGTTTCGGCAAAGAACTACTCCTGCGTTAAGACCTGGGAATATAAACTCGTGATAACGACCGGAACGCCGATAATAGTGGCGTTGCCGCAGGCGACGAGAACTTTCGCAATAGGCGAAACGGTGACCGGCGCGGACTTCACGGGAGGTAAAGCGGTTATCGATTCGGCGGCGGGAACGGAAATTTTCGGAACGTTTACGCTTAACGAAAACGTCGTGCTCCGCAGCGCGAACACCAACCGTTTCGCTATGACGTTTACCCCGACGGATACGGATAACTTCAAGAGCGTTGCCGTGGAGGTTACGGCGCAGGTCGTGGGAAGAGACCCGATGAAAGTGGACGGAGTCGCGCTTATCGACGGAAAGACGGCGGCAGGCGGAGACTGGACGAACGCGACGTTCTTCCCGACGTTCCTGCCGACGGGCGGAGACGCTATTTACGAAGGAACGCACGCAAACGGGTATTGCGGAGCGAAAATAAGGATTTATCCCAAATCGGGAGCGGAGAGCGCGGAGTACGGTTCCGCACTGGGAGCGTTCGCGGTTGAATTCGTGTGCGCGCACGACGGTTGCGCGGAGTGCGAAGCGGCAGTCGAGAGACTTAACGATTACGGAACGCTTGCTTTCGAGGGGAAACAGGACTACGTTCCTTCCGTAGGCGAGAAATTAGCGGTTACTTACAAACTGCGCGTCGAGTCCGTGGAAGACGCCGCGGTGTATAACAATATGTACGGATACGTTTCCGCAAGCGGAATTATCGTAAAGAAAAATCTTACGAGCGCAAATTCCGATTTTGAAATGATAAAATTGGCGGACGGAAACGGGTTCGTGCTGACGATATACGACAAGAACGGACAGCAATTCGCGTTCATCGCTTCGGTAAACGGAACGGTGACGAGCGGCGGAGCGTTCAGGGAAGACGCCGCTTCCGATATCGATATATCCGTCGTATTCGACGGGTTAGTTGCGACGGTGCAGGCGGAAACGAAGAATTATTTCATTGCCGGATTTACGATGGAAGCGAGCGAATATACGTTCGTCGAAGCGAGCGACTTTAACGTCGGAGTCAGTTCGAAGACGTACGACGGAAAGCCCGTTTCCGCAGAGGATATGCTTATCACCGTGACCAATACGCAGTTGCCCGTTTCGGAGGACGCGTTTACGATCGAGATATACGACGAGGACGGGAACCTTTCCGCCGGCACGGCGAAAGGCGTTTATACGGTATCCGTTTACGTTAAGGACGACCGTAACGGATATTACGGATTCCTTGAAACGGAATTTATCATATCCGAACGCGACGTGAGCGCGGAACTGTATCTTATTAAAGCGAAAGAAACCGTAGCGGGAGAAGTCGTTTATTACGACGGTTACGGTTCGGGTTCGCATACGACGATTACCGTCGGGCTTGACGGAGCGGAATTGCCGAAAAGCGCGTATAAGACGGAAATCAAGTTTGCCGCCGAATCCGACGACAGATATACGTCCGTCGGGTTGCTCGGAGCGGGTACGTATACGGTAAAAGTCACGGTTTCCGCGACGGATTATCGCGGAGAAGCGGTTTTCGTTTACAGAGTCGACCCGCAGAAAATAACGATGATTTTATCCGATACGTCGTTCACCGTGGACTACGGCAGCAGCGAGCATAACTCGTTTGCGATCGCGCCTACGTTCAAAGACGAGTCGGGAGACAACTTTACGTTCGAAGGAAGGGGCGGATACGTCGTTTCGTATTATTCGTCGGGGTATCCGAAACAGACGAACAAACCCGTCAACGCGGGCGAGTATACGATAACGGTGGAAGCGAACAACGCTAATTACAGAATAGTAAACGGAACGGTGCAATATACGATTAAACCGAGAGCGACGAGGGTCGCAACAGCGCCTACGCCCATTGCGATTGACGAAAACGGCAACAATCTGATTTACGGACAGAAACTTTCCCTGCTCGGATTGAGCACGAATTCTGCGGCGGTCACCGATTCTTCGGGTAACTATATATCGGGAACGTTTGCCGTAAAGAGTTCGGAAGCGGATATCGTGCCCGGCGCGGGACAAACTACCGTTACGCTCGTATTTACTCCGTCGAACAAGAATTACGCGTCCGCGGAAACGACGATAACGATCGGAGTGGCGAAAAAGACGGTGAGAATAGAATTCGAGAATCTTTCCGCGTTCTACAACGGGTCTTCGAGACGGAACGAACTGTCGTTCAAAGCGCTCAGCGATCCGATAACCGTTACTTTCGAGTTCGTAAACGCTACGGGACAGGTCGTGGAACCCGTAACGGCGGGAATTTACAATATCAGAGCAATCGTAAATAACGGGAACTATTCCGTGGAAATGAGCGCGCCGACGGGCGGCACGGAAAGCGGAACGCCGATATTTACCATAAAGAGAGCGGAAGTGAACAAAGAACTCGCGGTCAATCCCGTCGCTTCTTCCGTAGGCGTGGGAGAGAGCCTCAACAAATCTTCGCTGTCGGGCGGCAGAATATATTACAGAGGATTTTCCGATCCGATTAAAGGATCGTTCTCGTACGTCGAAGGCGGAAGAGCGTATACGACGGCGGGCACGTATACCGTCGAGTATATGTTTATTCCCGACGACAACGCAAACTTCGCTTCGTTCCGCGGCACGGTGGAAATAGTCGTGGGAAGAGGAACGGCTACGGTTACGCCGGGAGAAAACGTATCCGAATACGGTACGGCGGCAGACTTTACGGCGTTGAAGTTTACGACTTCGCCTGCGGGAATGAACGAAGACATCAGGTTCGAGTTCGTGTGCGACGGCAAAACGTATAAACAAGGAGATATTCTCCCTGCGGGAACGTATTGGTTTACCTGCTGGATAGACGGAGCGAACTACCGTTCGGAAAGGACCGCGTTCAGTTACGTCGTCAATAAGAAAGAAATCGATATAGATTTTATCGACGCAAACGGCACGGTGGTAACCGCGTATACCACGGGATACGGAGAGAGCGCGTTTATCGACGTTATGATGTACGACGCCAATACGAGCGGTAAAAAGACGTATCTTCTGAAAGACGCCGCAACTATGAAAAAGAATATAGAATACAGATACGTATCGCGTGGAGAAACCGCGGCGTACGACGGATACAACGCGCCTACGGCGATAGGGAGTTACGACCTCACCGTCACGATTAAACACGACGATTACGTTGCCACTAAGACGGTAATTTATCGCGTGACTACGGGAAAAGTGACGGACATAGTATTCGACGTGGATACGTTGATAAATCAGACCTACGGAGCGGTCGTTCCGCCGATAGTGACGACTTCGCCCGCGAACGTGAGTTATTACATTATATATCAGGGATACAACACGACTCTGCCGACGGCGGTCGGGTCGTACAACGTGACGGTTTATATCGACGACGCCAACTACGCGTCCACGCAGATGAGCGCGGTGTTCAGAATAAATCCGAAGCCTTTGGAAATAACGGATATAACCGTCAAAGACAAGGCTTACGACGGAGTCGCTGCGCTTGAGATAACGGGTTCGCTTACCGGCGTTCTTTATAACGACGAAGTGAAACTCGATTTGTCGGCGAGAACGTATAACGGAGCAATCGACAAGGGCGAACATTTCGTTGAGATAACCGAATGCAAACTCAGCGGATTGCACGCGTCGAACTATACGCTGACCGATTATCCCGTATACGAAGGGAAAATCCGTATTTACGAAAATATGGTAAAAGACAGCGGAGGCAATTCGTATATCATAAGCGAAAACGGTTTTGCGGAAGGAACGAGCATAACGTTCCGCGAAGTGAATACCGCGAGAAACGCGACAAGCATATGGACGAGAATGCTTGGCGTGGAAGCGACGGTAACGGCGTATACGATAAAGGTAAACAACGCCGACGCGGTAAACGGAAACCAGTATAAAATCTGCGTCGAGATACCCGAAAAATACAGAAACGTCGATTTTACGGTGGAATTTGACGGAGCGTTGAAAGGACAGCCGATCTCTTATACGAGAGAGGGCAATTATATTTCCTTCTATGCCTCCACGGCGAGCGGAGAAATCGTATTCCAGAACGCCGAGTTCAAATACGGGTACGTAGTAACCGCGGCGATTCTGCTTATTATTCTTATCGCCGTAGTCGTGCTGTTTATACTCAATCCGATGCAGCACAGAAGAAGCGTTACCGACCCGAGAGCGGCAAAGGACGCGGTAAAACGGATTAAGAGAGAAAACAGAAGATAAAGAGGTAAAACATTGAAAAAAACGTCGAACGCGCTGAGAATAACCATTTTCGTCGTACTGCTGCTGGCGGTTGCTTTAAGCGCGGCGGTAACGGTAAACGAACGGAACGCGTATGCGGAAACGAATACTTATGAGTTGTCTTTCGACAATCCGACGGGTTATTATACGGGAGAAACGGGATATACGATAAGATTTTTCGTGCCTGCGGAGTTGTATAATTCGTATTCGCTGAAAATAACTTATCAGAGAATAAAACTCAACGAGCCCGAACACGAAAACGTAGACGATTACGTTTCCGACGGCGAAGTTACTTCGACAAATTATGAAGTTCTCGACGAAAAGGGAACGGTCGCGGTCGGGAGCAAAGAGGATTCCAATCTTAAAAACGGCGTGTCGGGCAACGATAAAAAAGCGTACTATTTCGAACTGACTACGAAGGAAAACTGCGCGTACGTTTTTACCGTTGAAAGGCAGGGAAGCCGCACGGAAGAAGTCAAAACCGAATATCAGACGATTCATTTCAGGAAAATAGATTATGCCGCGCCTACTTTTATCAAGGTATCTGCGGTATGGCGTGCGAACGGAATGAACGTAAGTTTCCGCGTTTTCGACAATAAAACGGGAGGGAGCGCGACTTCGGGAATAAAAACGGTAAGCATATACGAAAACGGG
>JBJETX010000079.1:0-52649 GCA_051883535.1 Christensenellales bacterium
TTGTTTTCGCGCAGGTTCACGTCTCCCGTAGTCGGCAGATATCCGTCGGGCGAAACGACAACCGCCGCCTGTCCGCTCTGTGCGAGCAATACGTCTTTTATCTCTTCGTAAAGTCTGCAGACCTCGTCGTCGCACTTCGCCGTTCCCGCAACCGTATCGTACATCACCTTGCGTCCGTAGGACTCGCATCCGACGGTTCCGCACGCAAGCGTAAGTTCCGTCGTTCCCGTCGCGGTGTGCGTATGTCCGCACTTATTGCAGACGAAGGAAAGATTGTTCAGGTTGAGGACGTAGTTTATTCCCGTTTCCTCGCATACGAACGTCGCCGTATTGCCGTTTACTTCGACGAAAAGTCCGTCAAGCGTAACGAACGCGATTTCGGAAATCGTCATTCTTTCGCAACTGTACGTCGCCTTGGTCGGCGCGGTGGAGTCGCTCTGTTCTTTGAGTCCGTCGAGCGTGAACTGTCCCACGTCGGCGTTTCCGAGGTAAACCAGACAGCCGCTCTGCTGCGACAACTGATTGTTGACGACTCTGTTCTTCTGCAACGCTTCCCAATAGATGACGTATCTCTTACGCGCGTTGACCGCCGCCATCGTGTCGTCGTCCGTGCCGTATTCGAACAGCCTGCTGTCTTCGGGATAGAACAGTTTTCTCACGAACCCTTCTTCCTTATCCTGCACTTTTATGCCCACGAACGCTCCCGACGCGTCTTCTTCGAAGATTATTCTCTTTACTCCCTTTTCTCCCGTAACCGGGTCGGGCATAATTATTCTCACAGCAAACGCCACGAGGTAATAATCCTCTGCGGAATACGGCGTGTACGCCGAGAAGTAGAAACCGAGAGGATTCATATACACGAATCTCCGTTGTTCTCCTTCCGCTTCGAAAATCGTGCCGCTCGCCGCGTCCGTTCTGCGATAGAACCCGGCGTAACTCCATTTCGCCACGAACACGCTCATCTCGACTTCCTGTCCCGCGTCGCTCTCGATTCTGCCTTTTACGACCTGCTTCGAGCCGTCGGTAACCGTCGTTATGTTGCCCGTGGGCTGAATTCCCACGTTGTTCCATCTGACCGTCATCATCTGTCCGCCTACGATAATTCCCGCGGGCATATCGTCCGCCTGCGAGAATTCAAACGGATTGTAAACGTACAACGACTGTCTGACGAGTTTTCCGCTTTCGCCGTACTCGTTCGCAAACGTATACACGACGGTTCTCTGCGCGTCGTATCCCGAGAACTCGGACATCTCTTTGTTTCCGAATCTGTCCTCGTATTTAAGGGTGTACGCTATTTTGCCGTTCGCCTCGTAATCGGAAGGCGTCGCAAGCGTAGCGTCGTAAGCGTAATAATAAACGTATCCCGAACGCGCCTTATACATATAATAAAGTCCGTCCGAAGTCAGTTTGCCGTCGTACGTTCCGTCCGCCGCGTACGCAAGACCGTCTTCGATATATTCCGTCGTAACGCTCTTGTCCTCGTCCGCGAGCACGCGTCTTTCGGCAATCGCCGCCATATGTATGACGACGCTTTCTCCCGTAACTCCCGAACCGAGCGTTCCGCTGAGCGTTCCCGTAATTCCCGCGTAACTTACGTTGCCCGTAACTCCGTCCACGCTCCACGCGATTTCGGTCTCGTACGGTTTTCCGCTTTCGTCGTCCGTTCTGTCGTCGCCCGAGAAGAACACGAGAATCCTGTGCGGCACCGCGCGATAAGAGTAATACGGTTCGATAAAGTATTCCGCGAGGTTCGCGTCAAGCAACGCGGCAAACCTGTCGAGAGAATATCCGCTCGCGCCGTATCTGCCGACTTCGATAATCTGCCCGTTGATCTCCTGCATATTCTTTATCGTGCCCATATATTCCGCTTCCGCGTATACCGTTTCGGTGAAACTCTTTATTCCCGCGATTATAAGGTTGCGCAGAACGTCCGTCACCGCCGCTCCGCTCACGAGACTCCTTCTCAAAGAGTTTATCGTCGTGGCGTAGTTCGTTATGGCGTTATACGAATACCTTATTACGTTGCCGAACAGTCCTTCGTACTCGTTCCATCTCGCCATATCTCCGCCCGTAAACGCGGTGAAGTCCATCGCCTCGCGCACGGCGTTTACAAGGTACGCTCTCATAACTTTCTTCGTCAGTCCGGCGGCGGTTCTGTTATACGCGTAGTTCTTTACGAACGCGTCGAACGTATACGTTTCCGCTTTTACTCCGCCGTAAGCCGTTCCGCCGAATCTGTGTTTATTCAGATCGAGTCTGCTTTCGAACAGTCCGATTACCGTTTCTTTTATCGCCGCCGCGTCCGCGTCTCCCGCTACGACGGTTGCGTCCGCATAGTCGTACGCTTCCAGAATCGCCTGTACGATAGCCGCATATGCGAGTTCTTCGTAAGTGTATTTATTTGTCAGTTTCTGCGCCTGTCCGGCGGATCCCGAACGGTAAACGGGCAACGCCGTTCCGTCGCCGTATTTTACCGTAGCCGCTTTATCCGCGGCGGACAACTCGGAATAATTTACCTTTCTGCCTCCGACCGTGTAATCGACGTATTCGGGAAGGAAACCGAATCCGATTTCTTCCGCGTCCGCAACGTCTATCTGCTTGGCGGCAAACTCCGCGCTTACTCCGCTCTTTTCGAGCGAACGCAGTTTGTATACGTCCGCGATTACCGCGTCCGCGTCGAACCCGGCTTCTATCATATTCTTATAGCCGATCGCGTCGTTGTACTCTTCGTCCGTCATGCCGTCGAGTTCTACGGCAAACATTCTTTCGTATTCTTTCTCGACGCAACCCCTTATAGCCGCGTTGTATCCGCTTTGTACGAACTCGTCGAAGTACGCCGCGATTTTCTCGTTTATCGACTTTTCTTTCGCCGTGTTCGAACCGCTTCCGCGGATTATCGAGAGTATCGACGTAACGTACGACCCCGCGTTTTCTCCGTCGTAATACGCCAGCGCGATCGCCGCGGCTTTCAGTTTGTCGAGCGCGTAGTTGTAACTCTCGTCCTCGTCGTACGCCCTTCTTGCCGGCAACGCGCTTTCGTCGTAAATTCCTCTGAACGCGATTTCCGTCGTCCAGGCAAGCAGTTTTTCGCTGACTGACGCAGCCGTCGTTCCCACGTCGGGCGTTATGCTGATATTTTCAATGGAAAGGCGTATGCCGCTCCTTATTTCCTGCGCCGCCGCAATTACGTTTTTCAGGTTGGTTTCCACCCTTATAAGGTTTACTCCCGTAAGCAGAGAACTCTGATACGCCGTGAAGTCGCTGCGTTTCTCCTCGTATATCGCGTTCCTTATAGCCGCGTCGTCGATATCTATCACGGCAAGCGCGTCGTTGTAAATAAGGCTCGCTTTCTGAGCGTATCCGCTTGTTCCGACGGTGTACAATTTTACTTCCGTTCCTTCGATTACGGCGTTTTTCTGCTCATCGCTGAGCAGGTTGTACCTTACCTGCTGTCCGTCTTCGTAATACGGCTCGTAGTAGTACAGCAGATTCGCCGCTTTCGCGTATCCGTCTTCCCCTTCGACGAACAGATATTTATCCGTCGTGCCGACCTTTTTCGCTCTTTCCGATTCGGGCAGATCGGCGTAAAGCACTTTGCTGTCGTCTATCAGATATTCGGTATAATAGACTATTCCTTCCGTCTCCTTGGGCCGTTTGTTGTGGAAATAGAATCTTATGTCGAGATTCTGTTCCAATCCGAGTTCGACGGTAAGTTTAAGTTCTCTTTCGTTGAGCAATCCGACGCTTATTCCCGACAAATCGCCCGAAGACGACGTCATCGCCTCAACGTCTATTCCTCTCGCGTCGAAGTAAATTTTCGTTACTTCCCTCGTTCCGCCGTAAACATACCTGACTCCCGAGAACGAGAAGGTCTCTCCGCTCGTGTAACTTGCCAGCAGGTCGGTCGGCAATTCGAGGTAATGCCTGCCGTCGTCGTCGGTCTTTATCGCGCCTTTTCTCACCGCGTCGGTATCCGCATACGCGTCGATATAAACTCTGTATACGCGTTTTCCGCCGCTTTCGAGCGTCTCCGTCGCAAGCCCGTTGCCCCTGTCGTCCGTCTCCCACGGGAGAAGCACTACTTCGGCGGATTTTATCTGTACGTACAGAGAAATCGCCGTCGTTCCGAAACGGTTGCCCGCGCTGTCCGTACAGCCGAGAATCTCCGCCGTAGCCATAACGTATTTGCCCGTCGTTCCCTTATAGGTAAGCCCGGAAAGCACCGAATCGGGCGCGCCGTACCACACGGGGTTGATTTTCCATTTGACTCCGCTTACGTTTATCGTTCTGCCGTTTACCGACACGTTTATCGTGGAAGGCAGATACTTCGTTCCTCCGAGATATTCCACTACGCCCGGATTGGTGAAGTCGTATACGTTATCCACGGTTATCAGACCGTCGGATACGGCGAACGTTCCGGTATCGGCAAACGACGCGGAAGGATTACCTCCCGAGAACCCGTCGTTCATGCTTACGGGCAGTTCTTCGAACACTATCGTCCTCTTGATTCTGAACCCTTCGCTCGTAAGCGCGCTGATCGTAATCTGCCTGTTCTTTCCCGTAGCGTAAATCGCTTCCGCGGGAATAAACGATATTACGTCTCCCGCGTTTATTCCGTCTATGTTGGTCGGGTTGCCGCCCGACATTACTTCGACGTACCACTCCGAAAGTTTTTCGTCGGTCGCGTTGCGGTTGTAATTGAATTTACGCGTGTTGTTCGTTCCGTCGTTGACTATCGCCGTAACCGTCGCGCTTACCGAGTTACCCATAATATATCCGTCCGAATACTGCGCCGCGCCGCCCGCGGTGTATACGGTAACTTTGACGGTTTCCGTTCCGCGCGAATCCTGCGTGAGGTAATATCCGCCCGTAAATACGAGTTTTGCCCTGAGGTCGTACGACCCCGTTCCCGTTCCCAACGCAACGACGTATTTTCCGTCGGGCATCGGGTCTCCCGAGTCTCTCGGTCTTACGAGCATATCGTTTACGTCCATTATTTCGTAAAGATTCTTTATCGAAATATTCTTGTTCGCAACGGTCCTGGTCGTTCCCTCGGACACGCGCAGATAACGGTAATAATTCGTCAGCCTGTATACGATTTCGCGGTAACTCATGGTAACCGTACGGTTGAGACTGTTTTTCAGTTCGATTTCTCCGCCGTCTCTCAATCCGAGAGAAGAATCGATTTCCACCTTCTTTTCTTCGGAATGATAACTTACGTACGCGGAAAGCAGACTTGCCGACCCGAAGGGCGCGCCGTTCGCGTCCGTCGTTACGCCGTTTACCGAAACGACTCTCCAATCAACGTATTTTTCCGCCATATCCTCGCCGATAATGTAAGCGGCAAGTTCCGCGTAACTTATATTCCGCGCCGCAGATTCTCCGTAACTTATGGTGAGCAGTCCGTTCTCGTTCACCGCCGCGGTGTACTCGACTCCCGTCCCGGGGTCGATATATTTAAGTTCCACGGTCATTACGTCCGCGTTTCCTTCCGCAGGGCGGAACTCGTATTTAACCGTAGCCGCTTCCCTGATCGATACGGTAAGCGTCGCCGTTCCCCTTCTCATAAGTATGGAATGGTCGAATACCGACGCTTCGTCGTTAATAATCTTCTGCGACGCCATATCGGTTTCGTATTTGTTGAGGCTGAGCGTCGCTCTCGAATACAGCGAAGTTATGAATTCGTACACGCCGACCGATCTGCGCCATACGTATCTGCCCGTTTCCGCGTCAAGCGTATAAAGTCCGATTTCTCCTCCGGGCGTATCTCCGTCCTCGTCCGCTCCCGTACTGATATGAATATAGTAGGCGGACGTGCTCTGATAGTAGTATCCGATTTCCTTGCCGTCCAGTTTGAACAGGCTTCCCACCGTTACTTTTCTGTCGAGAACTTCTCCGTTCTCGCTCTTTATCGTCACGTAATACGAACTGAACTCGTTGCTTACTTCCATCTTGTTGAGTTCGTAGTTTTCCACCACGACGACGAGATAAATGTCAACCGTAACGCCGCCGTCCGTTCCTATCGTGGTAACCAGCGTCATTACCGTGTTCGGCTCGAAAATGAAGTCCGCGCCGGTTTTCGCAGGTCTCCAGGTCGGAATGTAAATCTGCGTATGTCCGTCGCTGAACGTCGCCACGAGCCTGTCGGGCAGTCTGAAGTTTTCAAACGTATTCGCGTAATAGGTGTAATACGTCAGTTTCGTCATAGAACTTCCCGAAACGACTTCGGTTATCGTCGCGGGCGTTTCCAGTTTTTCTCCCGTGGAATTGACGTAGAAGTCCACGTTCGTCGGGTCTTTGCTGAGAATTCTCACCGCCACCGTGATTTCGCGGTATCCGCTCGTCGCGTTTCCTATCTTAACCATTGCGCGGAAGATAAGTTCTTCGGTGAGTTCCTCGACGTCGATAGCGACTTTATAACGCGTCTTTCCGCTTGCGTCGGTCACGACTTCTATAATCGGTACGTACGCTCCCTTCTCGGAATCGTAATAGGTATAAACGGGGTTGCCCGCCGCGTCAAAGTACGCGCACCAGGAAAGATTGCCGAAAGTATGCGCGCTTACGAACCCTTCGTATCTGAAATAGATTTTCAGCGAATCGGGCAGATAAAGCGTTTCCGCGTTAAGCGGATCTACTTTGTAATATCCGAGCGCGCCTTCGTCTCCCGCGTCAACCTTGTTCATAACGAAAGTCTCTCCGGTAAGCCTGTCGGTTTCCGGTCCGACCACGTCTACGTCGAGTTGCGGACAATCGGCGACTATTCTCAGTTCTATCAGCGAGAAGTCGGTTATGCCCACCGCCTGATCGTTGAGGTGATCTGGATCGATAATTCCGTTGGAAAGCGTGCTTATCGCGTAAAGTTCGTTATCCAGCGAGAAGTACAACCTGAACAGGTAATACAAATCCAGTCCCGCGGTTGTTATCTGATCGGGATTATCGGTGTTGAATCCGTATTTTGCCCTCGTCTCGGCGTCTCCCGCAACGTAAAGTTCGTACTCTTCTTCCGTAAGATGCACGGGTACGTCCGGATTGCTCCTGAGATAGAAGTAATAGAACGGACGGTTGTACGCCGTGGTTTCGCCCTCTACGTCCGTATCCCTTATCATGGCGTTGCCGACGCGGTCGGATTTGTATTTCGTCGCCTCTCCCGAACCGTATTCGACGGTAAATACCGTTCCTCTGAGTTCGGACGCGGAAAGAACGGTTCCGAGTTCGGAATACGTCCAGTTGTTTCTCACTTTGACTCTGCCGTCCGCGGTTTTAACGTACAGATAATCTTCCGTGACGGTTTTGTCCGTACGGAATATCTTGACTTTCTTTGCTCTCAGCGTTTCGCCGAGCGCGTCGTAACGCTGTTCGAGGTCGGTGTATTCGTTCTCTTTGTACAGATAAGAATACGCGTATTCCCCGTAGGACGAACCCTTGCTCGTTACGTTGATTATCGCGGGATTTCCCCACTTGACGCGGTACGAATCGTCGATATCGTACGCTCCCGAATACGTTCCGTCGCCGTTTTTCAGCAATCCCCTCACTATCTGCATATCGAAAACGTACTCGTACTCGTTTATGCCGTCGGTAAATACGAAAATAGGTCTGCTTTCTATCTCGTAAGTGCTTTCGTCGTAATAGTTGCCTCTGTAAACGCCGTTGACGTACGTGTCCGTCGCGCCGTTGCCCGCGTTATAACTTTCGGGCGAGAATTCGTCGGTATCGTAGAATTTAAGGTGAGAAAACTCTCTCTTTCCGATATTAACGCGCAAGGCGATAAGTTGTCCGCGGAAGTAAGTATGAAGATAAATCGTTCCGCCGAGAGGAGAAACCGAGGTTTCGACGTTGTTGCCTTTCTCGCATATATCGTAACTCCAGTCGTAACGCGTAAGAACTCCGTCCGCGTAGTTGTCGTAACTTCTCGCAATATACGTATTGCCGACGTCGTTGGCGTACAGATAACTCTGCTGCCATGCAAATTGTATGGAAAACGCGAATTTCGCCTGAGAGAAATATGCCGCGGAGAACGCCTTTACCGCTTCCGCGTACGCGCTTGCGACGTCTTCGCGCGAATGAAGAATCGCGGGATTGAAGTTCGCGGTGTCGGAAAGATACGCGTATTTTGCGATCGCGTAATCGTACGGATCCACGCTGATTTCGTCCACAACGGGCGCGCGGGAAGCGACTTCTTCTTCCGTCGTGTAAACGGAAACGTAATCGTCGGTGTCTATTTCTCTGTTTACCACGATTATTCTGACGGGGAAGGTTATCTCGCCCATCATTCCGGGCGCGACGATAACTTCGGTTACCGTCATATATCCTTTTTTGTCGGCGGAAGCGAGGTTCCAGTCGATAACGAATCTCGCGTTGAAGTTTTTCAACTGCGTCGTGGTGCTGTCCGTCTTTACGTTGACTTCCACGCTTTCGCGCAGGGGTTCGCACGGCTCCATAACGTAGAGAGAGATCGGCGTTTTCGTACTCGAAATAAGCACGCCGTCGTCGTCGTAAACTTCCACGACGTATTCTTCGTCCGCTTTGCTGTAATACTGCGGATATCCGCTCGATTCGTCGTAATAAAGCGTCTCTATCTTACCGAGTTCGCCCGAGTCGAGACTCTCGAAAGTGATAAAGTATCTTCTCACTTCTCCCATAAAACTGCCGTTGGTTCTCGGCGCGTACTGCGTCTTGCAATCCTCGGTTATCTTTATCGAATCGGGGTCGTATTCGAACAGCAAATCCCTGTCGGTGCTTACGGATATATAAGCGTGATCGCCGTTTTCGTCCTCGACCGCGCGGTTCCTGTCGAAGAAGTAATAACTCGCCCCTTCGTCGTGGAACACGACTTCGTTTATTCCCGCCCAGTAAACGTATACCGTTCCGTCGTCGCCGACTTCGATATACTCTTCCCTTACCTGACGCTGTTTTCCGTAATACGTCCTGTAATAATACCTTCCCTCGTTTTCGTAAACGAGCATATTCTCTTTGCTTCTTTCCTTCGTCGGGTCGAGAATAAGGTCGTCAAGCACGAATTTAACGCGGGAAATATCCTGATTGTCCGCGCTTTCCTTGTTGAAGAACGAACTCGACGCGTAGTCGATATTCTGCCTCGAAACGACTCGTCTCGCCCCGAGTTCGAACAGATATATCGTTCCCGCAAGTATCATCGTTCCGTCGTCGAGAATAACGTTGTCCTTGTAAACGAGAAAGTCGTATTTAAGCGGGTCGTATTCGTCCATATAGTCTTCGTAGAAGTACACGGGAAGTCTGTCGTGCAACGCGGTGTCGTACGGGCTGTTTCCCGTTATGTTGTCGAAGAATCCGACTTCGTACATAAGATACTGTTTTCTTATCGATTCAAGACCTTTTACGCGGTATTCGAACCCTGCGTCCACTTTGATATTACCGATAAGCCCGTTTACTCTGAACAGGTTCTGCAACGTTTCGTTGGAAGAAGTTATTTCGAGTTGTTCCGCCGCGGCGATAACGTACGCGTCCTTGCAGAGCGCGGTTATGATACTCGTAAGCGACAGGTTGAAATCGTTGTCCGCAAAACTCGTCACGTCGTCCTCAATCGACGTTTCGTTGTTCATATACGCCGACATAGACGCCATGAACACGTCCTCTCGTATCTTTACCTTAGGTATAACCTGAGTTCCGTTTTTCGTAACGCACGCGATGTTGACCCAGACGTAACCGAGTTCGTCTTCTCTCGCCGGCAAATCCTTGTATACTTCGTTGTCGAAACATACGTCGTCCGACGCAAGTCCGATTATTATCGAACTTTCGCTTCCCGTCAGCCATACGGTGAGTTCGAACGCGCTCCTTCCCGCTTTTTTCAGCCGCCCGTCCGCATACTGATCCTTTACGAATTGGTCGTAAATAAGCGTAAACGACAGCCCCGCGTTCTGCGCAAGCACGTACGGCGTGTTAAGACCCGAACTCTCGCCGATGGTGGCGGACAGCAATTTACTTAAATCGACGGTCTCCTGCGAACTGAATATGAAATTACCCCTGAGCGTACCCGAATAGGTGTAAATCTCGCCCAAAGGTTTGAAGTTTGTGAAGTCTATCTCGGTAATCGAGACGTATTCGCCGAAATGTATGGGAATGAGTTCCAACCGGAAAATCATCGTCGAGGGTTCGCCCGGAACCACGCCGACGTTGGTATACATAATTATCGTGAATTCCTGCTTGTCGACGTCCCACGTAAGCGTGAAATACGTCTTTTCGAGCATTATCTCCGCGCTCGCTATGCCGAGCATAATGGCGATCTGATCCATCGTATACGGCATCATCGAGTCGAGAATGTTGATAATCTGTCTCGTCGAATACGAACCCACGCCCGTTTCTTCGAGCATCTGTTTGACGAGTTCTATATCGAGTTGCAACGTTTCGCTGTTTATCGAGAATATGTCGTCGGGGTCTTTCTCCGTGAAACTCGTCTTCGCCATAAGGTATTCGAGAACTTTGTTCTCTTTGTCCGACGACGCCGGGTTCAGTATGGAGTCCACTATGGAAACGATTACGTTGTTCACCATCCGGAAGAACTTACCGAGCACTTCGGCAAGGTCGAGATGTTCGTCGTATACCTGCGGGAACCCGAGGGATTCGACGTCCACCCAGCCGTACATATACGCCATACCCGATATGTCGAGCCACGCCCTCTCTTCGCGGTAGTACAGACCTATCATAAGTTCGCCGTTGGCTATGTCGCGGAATTCCATAAACACGTTGTTCGTGCTGTTGTCGTATTGCTGAATGTCCGTCTTGATTTCCGCGTCGAACTGCGCGTCCCACGCCGGAACGTAGAGCATACCGTCGAACTCGTAGTTACCGTAATCGAACATCGTATAATACTGCGTGTCGAGCGTAAGCGTTTTGGGATACGTCCAGCCGTAGTCGAATTTTATGTTGGAAGTGTACGTGTAAAGAACGTCGTAACTGTTTACCACGCCGCCGAAAGCGAATTCCGCGTTCGTAAGAACGTTGGTAACCCCGCTCTTGTCCGGCGATATTATCGCCCGCATGTCCGCGTTTATCGTCTGAATGAGCGCGTTCGCCACCGTACTGAATTTGAATCCGAGGAACTTATACGTCATCGGGTCCCATTTACGCCCGAATACACCGAGCAGGTCGTAAATAAGTTCGTTCACGTTGCCCGCGATTGCGTCCAACGTAACGGAATAGAACAGCAGGCTTATAAGGTCGCCGTTCACCACTCGCTTGTAGTTTTCGCCGACAAGGCTGGTCAGGGTCGAGTTAATCGAACTCGTTCCCGCGTCTCCCTGCAAACCGAGAGATTCGAGCAATCCTTCGACGGAGAGATTTACGAGAAGTCTCACGAGTTGCTGATAAATAACCGTGTCGCCGAAATCGGGGAAACTGCGCTTGTAACCCTGTACGTTCATATACAGAATATTCCCGGGGTTGTCCGCGTTGCTGTTGAGTCCGTCGAAGTACAGACCTATAAGAACCTCGTTGGTCGCGCCGTTGTACCATTCGATGCAGATATCGGATTTCTTTATCGCTTCGTTATGAATTTCCAACGCGCTTACGAGCGTTCTCGTACCTTCTTCGTTATTCTCGTCGTAATATTTTCCGTTTTCGTAATATTTGTAGATGGGGTTTCCTTCCTCGTCCTCGTAAGGATAGGTATAGAGATAAGCCTGAACGCGGAGAGCGAAGTTGCCGGCGGTATTGTCGCTCGGATCGAGAATATCGATGTCGAAATCCACGCCCATATAGTAACCGCTGTCCACGAAAGACTCGCTGTCGAGATATTTACGCAAAGCGGTAATGGACTCGGTGAATTCGTCTACGGCTTCCTCGTTGGTCGTATGGTCTTTGTTGTAATAGTTTCCCTGATTGTCGTTTATGTAGTAGGTGGAATCTCTGACGGGATCCTCCAGTTCGCACGCCGAAAGCACGACGGAAAACATCAGCGCCGCCAGCACGCACATCAGGAATTTTTTGAAAAGACCGTTTTTCGTACCCATCAAGAAGTACCTCCCCGAGAAAAAAGAGCATAGTATACCCTTTTTGCTTTGTAAATATTATATATATTTTCTCCTTGCCTGTCAAGACGTGTATGCGCAATTAAGTTTTATTTATATATAAATTATAAAACCCGCGCCCGTCGCGTTCCCGACCTGCGTTTTTTACGAAATCCCTTTTCCCGAAAGCGTTTTCGTTTGCTTTTTGCGGCGCGTTATGTTAAACTCTCAACTATGGCGTCGATAATCGAAATAAATGACGTGTCTTTTTCTTACAAGACCGACGAATCTCTTGCCGTGGGCGTTAAAAACGTCTCCCTCTCCGTTGAAGAAGGGGAATTTTTCGTGTTGCTCGGGCATAACGGCAGCGGAAAAAGCACGCTCGCAAAACTTATAAACGGCTTCATTTCCCCCGACGAAGGGAAAATCACGGTCGCAGACATCGACGTCTCCGACGAAAACCGCGTTTTCGACCTGCGTTCCACCGTCGGTATGGTTTTTCAGAACCCCGACAATCAGATGGTCGCGTCCATAATCGAAGACGATATCGCTTTCGGTTGCGAAAATCTCGGCGTTCCGCCCGAAGAAATCCGCCGCCGCGTGGACTGGGCGTTGGAAACCGTCGGTATGTCCGACCGCAAAGACGGAACTCCTTTCAAACTGAGCGGAGGGCAGAAACAGCGCGTGGCAATAGCCGCGATTCTCGCCATGCTCCCCAAAGTCCTCATTCTCGACGAAAGCACCTCTATGCTCGACCCCGAGGGCAGGAAAGAAGTTCTCGACACCGTACGCACCCTTAACAAGGAACACGGTATGACGGTAATACTCATCACCCACTATATGGACGAAGCCGTCTCCGCCGACAGAATAGGCGTTATGAACGGAGGCGAACTCTTTCTTACAGGTTCTCCGAACGAAGTGTTCGGGAACCCGAAAGTCCTTAAAGAAGCAAGATTGGAACTTCCTTTCGCGACGGCGGTCGCATACGAACTCGCCGCAAAAGGCATTCCCGTCGGAGTCTGTCTCGACGACGACGCGCTCACGGAGGAACTATGCCGATTGTCGTAGAAAATCTCTCGTTTACTTACGGCAAAAAGTCGCCGTTTGAAAAAAAGGCTCTCGACGGAGTGTCTTTTTCGGTCAGCGACGGCGAATTCGTCGGCATCGTCGGCAGCACGGGAAGCGGCAAAAGCACTCTTATTCAGCATCTCAACGGACTTATAAAACTGACCGACGGCAAGATAGTCGTCGACGATATCGATCTCACGGCGCGCAAGCCCGATCTTCAGAAACTCCGTAAAAAAATCGGTATGCTTTTCCAATACCCCGAGTATCAGTTGTTCGCCGAAACCGTTCTCGAAGACGTTAAATTCGGTCCGCGCAATTTCGGTATGAGCGACGAAGAAGCGACTCGGAACGCGGAAAACGCGTTGCGCATGGTCGGACTCGATTTCGACGCGATAAAGGAACGCTCTCCGATAGAACTCAGCGGCGGAGAGAAGCGTCGCGTAGCCGTCGCCGGCGTTCTGTCGTATAATCCCGACTTTTTAATTCTCGACGAACCGACCGCCGGGCTCGACCCCGCGGGCAAACGCGATATGCTCGACCTGCTTACCTCCCTCCGTTCTTCGGGCGCGGTGAAAACCGTAATAATGGTAAGCCACAATATGGATGAAATAGCCGAATACGCCGACCGCATAATCGCAATGTCGGCAGGCAGGATAATCTGCGACTCCACCCCGGAAAAATTCTTTTACGACTCGTACGACGAAAGCATCGGACTCGCTCTTCCGCACGCCGTTTCCGTCACGCAAAAACTCGCTTCCCGCGGCGTGGTTCTTCCCTGCCGACCGTTGACGCGCAGACAACTCACGGAATGCCTGTCCGCCTTTTTTGCGGGAAAAGGAGGGAAAGCGTGAACAGAGAAATCGTTTTCGGGCAGTACTATCCGGCGTCCTCTTTTATCCACAAACTCGACCCGAGAATAAAACTTTTCGCCGTCCTCGTCTTTATCGTGGCGGTCTTCCTCTGCGACACCTTCTACGCTTACGCGGCGTGCTACGCTTTTCTGTTAATCGTAATTTTGGTATCCCGAGTCCCGATTTTAAGCGTCCTGAAAACCGTAAAAGCGATATTGTTTATTATTATTCTTACGGCGATTATAAACGTATTTTTCTATAAGGACGGAAACGTCCTCTGGGAGTGGAAGTTCCTGAGAATAACCGACGGCGGTCTGATTTACGCCGCGAAGATGGCTCTTCGCATTATCTTCCTCGTCGTATCCACGTCCATGCTTACGTTTACTTCCACCCCGATGGCTCTCACCGACGGAATGGAAAGTCTGATGAAACCTCTTGCTTTTCTTCGTTTCCCCGTGCACGACGTCGCGGTTATTATGAGTACCGCGCTGCGCTTCATTCCCACCCTTATGGAAGAAGTCAACAAAATAATAATGGCGCAGAAAGCGCGCGGCGCGCATTTCGACACGGGCGGTTTGTTCAAGCGCGCGAAAGCGCTTCTGCCCGTTCTCATTCCTCTTTTCGTATCCACGTTCCGCAGGGCGGACGAACTCGCGATGGCTCTCGACGCGCGTTGTTACAACGCTACGCCGCACCGCACGAAAATGAAACCTCTGCGTTTTTCTTACCGCGATTTAATCGCGTTTATCGCGCTTGCCGCGTTTATGACGCTCATCGTGCTTCTCAAACTCGGCTTTTTCGGTCTTATCTGACGGCGGCGGTGTCGATATGAGAGTGATGATAACCGTAGAATACGACGGCACGGATTTTTGCGGATGGCAGATCCAACCCGAAAAAAGAAGCGTTCAGGGGGTTTTGCAGGAGGCTCTTTCTTCCGTTCTCGGCGAACCCGTGGTTCTTCACGGAAGCGGCAGAACGGACGCCGGCGTTCACGCCGTCGGGCAAACCGCGCATTTCGATATTTCCCGCGATTTTCCCTTAAACAAACTCGCCCTCGCCGTCAACACGCGCCTTCCGCGCGACGTAAGCGTAAAAACTGCCGTCGAAGCGGACGACGATTTCGAGGCGCAATATTCCGCCAAGAAAAAAACTTACCGTTACGACTTTTATTTATCGCGCGTTTCCCGCCCTCTTTCCGACCGCTACGCGGCGCGGGTTCCGTATTCGGCGGAAAATTTCGACGTAAACAAAGCAAAAGACGCTCTTTCGTTTATAGAGGGAACTCACGATTTCGCGGCGTTTTCCAACACGGGACGCCCGGTAAAATCTTCGGTACGCACGATTTATTCCGCGTCGATAACCGACCGCGGAAACGGCGCGTATTCGATTGTTCTGACGGGAAACGGATTTTTATACAATATGGTCAGAGTAATTACCGGAACGGTAGTCGAGGTCGCGCTGTCGACAAGACCCGTTTCCGACGTGAAAAAAGCCCTCGAAACGGGCTTACGGTCTTTCTGCGGAAAGACGTTCCCGCCGCAAGGGCTTACGCTCGTATCCGTCGATTACGACGTCTGATTACTTCGCCCGTCGTTTACGCAAGCGATAATTTTTCGTGCCGCCGGACGCGGTTTTTTTCATTTCTATATCGTTTTTCAGATCCTTCCACCCCCAAATGAAACCTATTGCGTGCGCGAGAATTTCGCCGTACACCATAAGCGGACAGAACAGCCATACCCACGGCCAGTAGTAATCTCCCGTTCTGTATCCGAACCCGTGTTTCATAAACTCGGGAACGAGAGCGGTTAAAAATCCGAGTTTCCCTTCCATCTCCGCGGTAAGTCCGAATATGTAAACGCTGTTTCTCTCCGACGGATCCGCTATCATATCTTCGAGCGTCGACACGGTAAATCCCGCGGCGCGCAGCACGAGTTCGTTAAGCGCGATCACGCCGAGAACGATAAACAGGCTGATAGGCGCGCGCCAGAAACGTTTATAATGCGGTCTGTGCACTCCGTATACAAGCGTATAAAACGCCTGCATAAACAGCAGAACGTGCGACAGATAAAATCTTATCGATTCGAGCCTGAACGGAGCGTATCCCCACGCGCCCGTCGGCACGAAAATCGCCGCCGCTCCACCTATCATTCCGAGGAATACGACGTAATCTTTCGCCGTGTCGCTTTTGCTCATCATAACGAACGGATAAATCAGAACGCTCACCGCGCATATGTTCTCGAACGTACATTTGCGCCAACTCATCGGATAATCCGCCTGATATTCCGGAAGAAGCATTTTCAGAAAATGCACCGCAAGGTTGATAAACGACAAAGCAAGCACGTAATAAAATTTCGCTTTATCCGACGCCTTCCGGAAGGGGAAATACCCCGCGACGATAACCGCCGCGGAAACGATTATATAGAAAAAATACCATACGTTGCCTAATTCAAGCGTACCCATTACCGCACCCCGCCTCAATATACGTCTCTTTTTTCCGTTACGAGGAAAACCGCAACGAGCGAAGCGGCAAGATAGAACACCACAACCGCAAGGGAAACGAAGAAATTACCGTTTCTCACCACGTCCCCCACGCCGAAGTACTTCATAAAATCGAGGGAATACGAAAGGGTAAACGCCGTAATTCCGAGCGAGGAAAAGAATCCGCCTATACCGAGGACCACGGCGAGCGACACGATAACTCCGACCGCGGAATTGCGGGTTACGGTTGCCAAAGCAAACGATAAGGTTGCCAGAACGAGAATATTTATTAAGTTATTGATAATCGTTCCGAGCGTCAGCGCGCCCACGGTCGTCATTCCCGCGGAACTTGCGTTGAAACTGTAAATTACTTTTACCGACGCGTCGGTCCCGAACGCGATCGCTCCGTAAGCGTAACTTATCAGCACGGGCACGAGGAACGCAACCGTCACCGTGGCATACATCGAAAGCAGTTTCGCAAGCGTAAGCGAACTCTTTTTTACGGGACGGGTCATAACGAGTTTGATCGTGCCGCTTTTGTATTCCGCGCTGTACGTCTGCGCGCCGTAGATTATTCCGTATATCAGCACGACGAGCGCGATTACCGAGCCGTACATAGTGACGAACCCTTCCGCGCTTGCTCCGTCGCCCGTGCCGTCGTAATTCAACCCGAGCAGGCGCGCCTCTTTATCGTAAATCCCGTGTGCGAGCGCGTAGTCGACTTCCGCAAGTTTGCTCTTTTCCGCAAAGAGACGGTCGTATACGTTTTTATTCTTCTTATACTCTTTTTCCAGTTCCGCGACGTTGTGTTCGGTTATTTCTTTGAGTTCTTCGAGATCCTGTTTCGTCAGCCTGTCGAGAAAGAATTCTCCGCCGTTTATTTCGAGTTCTCCGCCGAGTTCTTCTTCGAGTCCTTCCGTCGTAATTTCGCCGCTCATTATGTCCTTAACGAGGTCTGCGAGCATATTATACACCACCGCAAAGAGTATAAGCAGAACCACCGCCGCCACGCTTATTCCGATAATCGCGTTTCTCTTTACGTTCTTTTTTATTTCCCAGACAAAAAGGTTTTTCATTTCTTTTCTCCTCCGTTTTCCGTAACGGACATAAAAAATTCCTCGAGCGAGGTTTCTTTTTTCGATATTCCGAGCACGTTTACTCCCGACAAAATGAGTTCTTTCGCCACGTCGTTTACGGGCTTTTCGGTGGTAAATCCCACTTTGCCGTTCCCGAGAATAATACTGTCAAGACATAAAACGTCTTTCAGCACGTCTTTCGCCTTCACCACGTCGTCGGTAACGAGGATTATTTTGTTCCCTTCCGTCTTTTCTTCTATGTCTTCTCTCGTATAAACTCCGCTTATCTTTCCCTTGTTAATAATGACGAATTTATCGCAGGTCATCTGAATTTCGGTCAGCAGATGGCTGCTCACGAGCACCGCCATTCCGTATTCTTTGCTGAGTTTGATAAGAACGTCTCTCACTTCTTTTATTCCCGACGGATCGAGACCGTTCGTCGGCTCGTCAAGAATGAGCAAATCGGGTTTGCACAGCAACGCCTGCGCTATGCCGACGCGTTGTTTCATTCCGAGCGAATACTTTCTTACGGGGTCGTTGCGCCTTTCGTAAAGACCGACCATTTTCAGAAGTTCTTCCGAGCGCTCCTTTACGTTTTTGCGAAACTCCGCGCCCGTTCCGAATTCTTTTTCTCCGCCGAGCGCGGCAAAATATTCGAGATTTTTCATCGCGCTCCAATCGCGGTACAAATCGGGGTTTTCCACCACGCACCCTACGCCGGCAAGCGCGGCGACGCGTTCTTGTTTTATATCGAATCCGTTTATTCTCACCGTTCCCGAAGTCGGTTCGGCAAGTCCCACGGCGATTTTAAGCGTCGTGCTTTTCCCCGCTCCGTTTTTTCCGATAAATCCGACTATTTCGCCTTTATCCACGGTAAACGAAACGTTTTCCGCGGCGGTAACCGTTCTTCCTTTGCTTTTGTACACCTTGGTTACGCCGTCTATTTCGAGTACAGCCATACTCTTTATTCCTCCTTTGCTCCGCGATACGCGGGATGATAGTATTTCTTCTCTTCGCTGTTTTTAAGCGTTCCGAACCTGACAGCGCACTTCGGGCATACGTTTATACAGGCAAAACATTGGTAACAACTTTCCGCCTTTTCCCCGAATACCGCCTTTCCGTTCTCTATTTTTATATTCCCCGCCTTGCAGACTTTAAGACACTCTCCGCACCCGACGCAGTTTTCGTCCGCGCGTTTTTTGTATACGCCCACGATTCTGCCGAACATAAACCACACCGCTTTCGACCTGAACCCGAGAGGCTTTTTCGCTTTTATTTCCTTCCTCTCCGCTCCGTCGATTTTCGCCTTGATTCTCTCTATCCTTTCGTCCGCGCTGTCAAGAAGTTTTTTTACCACCTTTCTCGGAAACGCGTACAGAACGCAACTGTCCGGCATAACGAGACTTTCCGCAAAATCCAACGTCGCGCCCTTGGAACAAAGCAGATATTTGAGAGAGGAAAAACTCCTGCCCGCGCTCGCGCCGCAGGTGCATACCGCAAACGCGTAATCGGGTTTGTTTATCGCCGATTTTTTCATAAATTCTATCAGTTTCGGCGGCATGTCTCCGCAATAACACGGGAACACTACGCCCAATCTGCTTTCGTCGCAGACGGTAAATTCCTCTTTTGCCGCGTCCACGAGTTTTTCTCCCGCGTTAAGCAGTTTTTCGGCAACGTAACGCGAGTTGCCCGTTCCGCTGAAGTAAATTATCATATTCGTTCTCCTTTTATCAGTTCGTTCCGATTAAAACGTACGCCGTTATCGCCGTGCCGCTACTCTTAGGCGTGAGCGTGATCTCCCACAGATAATACGTTTTCCCTCCGACGTCAACGCTCTTTCCGCTTGCAGACGGAGTTGTCGTATACGGCGCGGAAGTGTATTTGGAGTCGGTTATGGCAATAGAATAAGTATTTCCGTCAATGGTCGCCGTATAGGTTTTTAACGTACTGTTTACCGTATAGACTCTTGTCGCCGTCGTCGTATAAGCGCTGCCTTTACCGCAGAACGCGCAATACTTATTCAACACCTTAATAGTTCCGTTGTCGTAAACCATTTCCTGCACGCCGTACAAGGTTTCGCTATGCTCCTCGTCTCCTGTTCCGTAATCCGCTCCGCATTCCGTGCAGACGTGTCCCGACCCGTCGGAGTTGGATTTATAATCCGTACATTTATGCGGGAACAGCATCGCGTAAACGCCGTCGTGCGAGAGCGTATCCGTCGCAAAGCGGACGTAAGTTATGCCGTATACCGTGCCTTCTTCGTCTCCGCCTACGTCGACGAACGTTCCGTCGGGTTTCAGTTTTATCGAAACGGGATAGAGTTTGTACAGGTCTCCCTTGTCTTCCGCAAGTCGCGCGGGCAATTCGTAGTAACCGCCGTTTCCGTTCTTGTCGGCGGCGTAAGCCGTCATCTTAACCGAAGCGAGTTCGGCGCTTAGTCCCTCTGCCGTCGCAGACGAGAGAACAACGGGCGTTCCCGTTCCGCATATCGCGCATTTATTGATTACGAATTCGTACGTATTGTCTCCGACTGTATATTTCGCCGTACCCGTCACGGTTTCTTCGTGCGCCGCCGCGTAATCCGCTCCGCAATCCGCGCAGACGTGCGCGCTTCCGCTGTGCAGGAAGTTATGGCAGACGTGGTTTACCGCAACGTAATAACTGCCGGCGAGCGTTATTCCCGTAGTCGCGTTGACTAGAACGACTTCCACTACGTCGCAACCCGTCGTTTCTTCCACGAAGTATCCTTTTACGAGTTCGCCCAGCGCAAGCCCGTCGTAGTTTTCTTTTACGGTAATGCGATATTCCGCGTCGTTGTACTCGACGAGGTATCCGAGCAGAACGCCTTTGAGTTCTCCCACCGTGGGCGTCGCGCTCAATTCAAAGTACGCGTTTCCTTCGCCGCCGACCACGCACTTCGCTCCGATAACGTTGAGCGTTTTTCCTCCGACCGTCTTCGCTTCGGAAACCACCTTACAGATATGCGCGGAGTCGTTCTTTACGGGAAGGATAAATCCTGTCGTCCTGCTTTCTCCGCCGACTTCGTAAGCATACTCTTTCGTAATCGCTTCGTCGTCCGTCCTCGTAAGCGTTACCGCAAGCGCGTAATACGTAATTCCGTTTTCGGCGAAGGTAAACGCCGCCGCCTCGACTATTCCGAGCGAGGATTCCGCGGTAATCGAATACTTCCACTCGTACCCGTCAAGGGTAACGGTAATCGCGCTTACCGCAGTAATCGCTTCGGCTACGGTCGCCGCTTCAACGCTCAGCAATTCGCCTTCTCCGCAAACGCCGCAGACTTTGGTCACCGCGCCGTAAACCGCCGCGCCGTTTTCCGTTTTCTTCGTGGCGTACGTATCCGCAACGTGCGGCGTTTCTTCGGTTTGTCCGCACCCTATGCAGGTATGCGTTCCGTTTTCGTCGGGTTTGTAATGGCAATCGCTATGGGCTACGAGAACGTAATAATCAACGTTCGCTTCCACGTTCACCTTCACGATATAATATAACGTTCCGCCGACGGTTACGCTACCGGTCGCTTTCGCTCCCATAGGCTCGTCTCCGTCTCCCTGCGCGGAAATGCGTTTCCCCTCTTCTCCTATCGCGGACGGCGCGAGGAAGAGGTTCATCTCGTTGAATTCTTTTTCTGTCGTCTCGCAATCGATTATAAGAAGCGTATGCCTGTCGTTACATACCGAGCAAACTTCGCCGAGTATGAATATCTGTTTGCCGTCAACGAAGTAATTGTCGTCCATATACGCCGCGGCAACGTATTCGGAAACGTGTTCTTCGTACAATCCGCAGACCGTACAACGGTGTTTTCCGCTTCCGTCGTCTTCCGCGAACGTATGTTCTCCCGTGGCGGGCAGAATTCTCTGTCTGTCGTGTTTGATAACGAGCGGCGTTCCGTCGCTGAGTACCCCTTTTACTTCGTATTTGCAACCCGTATATCCTATTTCTCCGCAAGTAGGCGCAACGACGACTATTTCCTCTCCTTCGCAGTTGGATACCGCTCTTCCTTTAAGTACCCCGCCGTCGTATACGTCCACCGTTACTTCTTCCGCAACCTCTGCTTCGCTCGTATAAACGTACGCGGTACAACCGTCTTTCGTAAACATCCAGCCGCCCGAATATATAACCGTCGTTTCATCTGCGTTCAGCGTTCCTCCGTTGTTTTCAAGTCCGCCTCCCGGTTGTAAAGTCACTGAATATACGTTAAGGGCCCCTCCTGCCTCGAGAATGGCTTTTCCTCCGCTGTATACCCACGCTTCTCCTATTGTTGTCACACCACTATCATAATAATAAACTTTCAACTCCGCATTTATCGTTACCGTTCCTCGAATGGACAAAAATCCGGAAGTTATTATTTCCGTCGTTCCCGACACGGTGAGCGCGAATCCGATTTCAGACATATAGATTCTATTTTCGTTTCCGACAAAAGTAAGACTTATATCTTGCGTACTGCCGTAAGTAATCTCTCCGTTTATTACGACCTTACCGTTCGCCGTAACGTTCGTGCCCGTTTCTCCGAGATATAAGGACTCTGCGGTAATTCCCGCCGCGATTTCGTAATTACCCGCGCCGAAAGACATATTCGTTGCCGTAAGCGTTTTCCCGACCGTCGATTCCACCGTTCCGCCGTTAAGACTGAACGAATCGACCGTCAGATTTCCGCCGATCGTCGTAACCGAACCATTTTCTCCCGTTATCTCTCCTTTGAGCGAGCAGTCCGCAGTTAAGACCAGCCGTCCGCCGTTTACTATTTTCGACGAAGCGGTCGTTACGGTCTCTCCGTAAATCGTCACGCTCGCGCCGGAACTTATCTTCATTCCCTCTCCGACGTTGACCTTGCCGCCCGCGTTCACCGTAACGTCGACGCCGGTCGATATCTCAAACTCTTCTTCCGAAATTCCGCCGAAGAAAATCAGCCGTCCGTTGATTGCCGCGTTCGTTTCTACGCTAAGTTTTCCGCCGGAAGAAATTCCGATTTTGCCGTTTATTTCCACCGCGGACGCGCTTGCTACCGTCGCGGTTCCGCTCGCCACTATCGTTTCTCCTTCGGGCAATTCGGTTATCGTCGCGTTATTCACGCGGATAATTCCGCCTTTTCCGAACGCGTCGGTTACGTTCATGTAATGGCTGAGATATCTCGCCGTCGCGCCGTCTCCGTTGTTTGCCGGTTCGTCGCTCGTCAACGCGTATCCCGTCTGCATACGCGTTCTTCCTTCGTACAGATACTTCGTGCCGCTTCCCGCTTCCGCAGAACCGTAATACAACGCCATCGCGCCGTTTCCGTCAAGCGCGTAAACCTCTCCTTCGTAAGAAGAGCCGCTTAGCGTTGCGTACGCGGTAACGTACTCCGCCACCGCGCCCGTTATCCGAGCCGCCGCCTCGAGAGTAACCGCCGCGTATTCCGCCACGGAAGAATCGGCTTTGCCGTATCCGACGTAGAGAACCGCGTCTCCGTCCGCGTTGGTGACGGTTCCGCTTACCGACACTCTCGCGTAGTTGCCGTCATCGTTTCCGTTTTCCACCGCCACTATCGCGCCGCGGTATATTCTCTCATCTCCCACGAGGGTTATTCCCCTCGCCGCGGTCGCGCTTACCGTTCCGCTTATCGACGTATATCCCGCGCCGACCGTCAGGATTCCCGCGGTCTGTCCCGCAACCGTCGCTCCGCTCTTCACGTTTATAAGCGGCGTAGCCGTATCCGTCGTCGTTTCCGTCGGACGTACGGATTTTATGCCCACGTCGCCGCTTATCGTCGCTCCGCTTTCCGCCGTTACGACAACCGCGCTTCCTTCGGCGTAAACCGCAGAGTTATTCGTTCCCGTCGCTCCGACTGCGCCCGTGATTACTACGTTCGCCGCGCTTCCGACGACTTTCAGTCCGAAGTCGTAACCCGTTACCGTTCCGTTTATCGTCGCGTCCGCGCTCGTCGCTATCGCCGTTCCTCTCGCGCTCGTTACCAGCGCCCCCGCGTTGACGGTAACTTTTCCGCTTCCGTCGATCGCGCCGTATTCGGTTTCAATCGTTCCGCTTTCTACGACGATCTCTCCCGTTCCCGAAAGCGTCGTCGTTTCTCCCGTCGCGCTCACGCTTGCGTTTTTCAGCGTAAGTTTTTCGTTCGCGGTAATTGCGCCGCCGTTGAAAGTCAGCGTAAATCCGTTAAAATCGAGAACGGTCGCAACGGAAGGCGCGTTTACGCTTTCTCCGACGGACAGACTCTTTCCGAGCAGATACGTCGCTCCCGATTCGAGCGCGCTCGCGTCGCCGTATGCAATTGAAAGCGTTCCGTAATAATTCTTCACGTCGGAACCGAGCCTCGAAACCGCCGCGTCCACCGTCCACAGCGCGCCGCCTTGTCCCGCCGAATACCCGCCGAGTCTGACGAGTCCCGTTTCGGCAACGGTAAGTTCCGTTCCTGCCGCCGCCTCGTATGAGGAAAGAACGGCAACCGCCGATACGGTCAGCGCGCCGCCGCTTATTTTTAACCTATATCCCGTCTTTTGTTCGTAATCGTAGTTTATCTCCGCTTCGCCGCTCGTCACGGTATAGTCGTATCCCGACTCGCCGCTTCCGACAATCGTTTCGCCGGAAAGAACTCTTATACCTTTTCCGTACCCGTCTTCGGGCGCGTTTCCGTTGTTTATAAATCTCTCGGAACCGATAACGATTTCCGCTCCCGCAAGCGCGGCAAGTTCTCCTCCGAGCGCGCCGCTTAATCTGAACGACGCCGCGTTTACCTTTACTTTTACTCCGTCGTTCACGACAAATCTGTCAACGCCGAGGTTCGTCGTCGCAAGGAACTCGACGGCGCGCGCAACTTCGAATTCCACCGCGTTGACGGTAAGAGAGGATTCAAAGGAAATCGCTTCGCCTTCGGCTATTTTCAGGTGCGTATATCCGCCGAACGCGTTTTTATCTATGAAATCGCCCTTGTCGTACGCAACGGCTTTGAAATATTGCGCCGTTTCCGATTTTTCTATAGTCGCGCCGCCTACGGATAACAGTTTTCCGTGTATGGTCGCGCCCGTCTTAATGACGAACACGGTAGACGTGCCGTTCAATTCGAGTTCATCCGTTTTTTCCACGCTGAAATCGATATTTTCAAAAGTGGTCATCGTTCCGACAAGCGTTCCTTTCAGTCCCGTCGCGGTCTGAGTTACGGTAAACGCTCCGCTGTCTATTTTGGCAAACATTGAGGACATAACTCTGCCCATCATATTAACCGTCATCCGTTCGGGAGCCGTCGTGCTGCCGAACGCACCCGCCTTGAACACCGCGGTTTCGTTGCCTTCGTCCACAGTCAACGCGGTTACCGGCGCGCCGCTGAACGCGCTCTCTCCCACTGTTATACCGTCCCTTTCGGGTAGAGACACCGCGGTTATTCCCGTATCGGCAAACGCCCTGTCGCCTATAATAAGCGAAAGAACGGAAGCGGAGACAATCTCTATTGCCGTAAGGTTGGTCGCTCCTGCGAACGCGCCTGCGCGTATATTGCTTACGTTCGCGCCGAACACCGCTTTCATTCCCGCCGCCGAGCCTGCGCCGAAGAACGGCTTTGCCGCTTCCGTACATTCGTATTCCGCGCCGTCGGGATTGAAGTTGACGAGCGTAAGACCGCTCATCATTCCGAACGCCTGCACGCCTATCTTTGTCACCGTTTCGGGTACGGTAAGCGTTTTCACCGCGGTAAATCCGTAAAACGCGTAATCGGGTACGGTCTCGACCTCTTCGCCGATTATCAGTTCGCAATTCGTACTGTATGTCTGAACGAACGTAGCGCTGCCCGCTCCGTCTTTATTCGCTCCGTTTCTGACGTTATACGTCAGTTTTGCAAGGGAACTCGCTCCCACGAACGCGCTCGCTCCGAGAACCGTCGCGTCGCCGCCTATCACCGCTTCTTTTACCGAACTGCAATAGTAGAACGCTTCCATGCCCATCAACACGAGATTTTCCAGACGGACGACCTGTTCTCCTCCGCCTTCTTTCGCCATTTCGGAAACGTGCGTTATTCTCACGAGTTTCGGCGCTTCGCCGCCGTCGCCCTTGCTGAACGCTCTTTCTCCTATCGTGCTCAATCCTGCGTCGGAAGAATAATACACCGACGTAAGGTCTTCGCAACCGCTGAACGCGTACCCGCCGATTTCCGTCACCGCTTCGGGAAGAACAACCGTCTTCACGCCGCTGTATTCAAACGCTTTTTTCCCTACGATCGTAAGGGATGTACGCGATAAATCCGCCTCTTCGAGCGAAGCGCAGTAACCGAACGCGGATTCACCTATCTCGGTAACGCGTTCCGTCGCGTCGAATCTGACGAGTCCGCTTCCCGCGAACGCTCCGCCGGCAATCGTAACCCGTTCCGCATTGTCTCCCGAGGCAAACGATACCGAGGTAAGATACTTTCCGTTTTCCTCATAACCGCCGAGAGAAGTCCTCGAACAGAACAGATCTTTTACAATCGCGGTAACTCCCGTACCCACGATAAACGCGATACCTTCCGCCGCGTCTTTTCCCGAATTGCCGAATACCTGCGAGCCGACGTTAAGCGGGTTAAGCCCCGAAAGAGTCGCCGTAGAAAGGTAGTTTATCGTCGCAAGATTATTTATTTCGGCAAACGCGCGGTTTCCTATCTTCGCCACACGCTCCCCTATCGTAACTTCGGTTAACGCCGAACAGCCGTAATACGCGTCCTCTCCTATTTCTTCAACCGCGTCGACGAGACCCGTCCCTGTAAGCGAAGAGCAGCCGCTGAACGCTCTCTCTCCTATCTTCGTCACCGTCTCGGGCATAATAACGCTCGTTATCGTGTAAAAACCGATAAACGCCTCGTCCGCAAGCGCGGTTATCGCCGCTCCGTCCGCGCCGACGGCGGGCATTTCTATTTGTCTGTAATACGCTCCGACGTAGTTCTTATACTCCGCCGTGTTTTTTATCGTGTCGTTAAGTTCGGCTACCCCGCTGTCCGAAGTTATCATTCTGATAAGATAACAACTGAAATACGCGTGAGAAGCGTACGTTTCGTGCTTGTAAGTCCTCTCTGCGGAATAAGAACCCGTCGCGTCCTTGAATCCGTCTCCCTCTGTCTTCGACGAATCGAGCGTATCGCCTTTGTACCATCCGCTGTACATGACGTTGTCGACGTCGAGTCCCGCGTTCTCCGCGACGACTTTGGTTTCGTCGTCCCCTATAAGTCCGACCGTACCGTTGTAATTAACCGTATACGTCGTTTGCGCCAAGGCGTTACCGTACACCGTAACGGGCGCGCCCGACAAATGGTTGAGCGAATCGGCAACGGAATATATGCTGTAATACACTCTGTAATTTATCGCTTCGATTTCCGCTTTTACGTAAACGTCGCAGACGTATTTTTCTTCCGTCGTTTTCATTATCGCCGAAGCCGTGGGATAAGAAAGGTTTTCTTCGTCGAATCCCGAACCGAGCGTTTCCGTAACCGCGGTCATATCCGCATTTTCCGATACGGTAAACCCGGTTATCTTGTTTCCGTTACGCATTATCGCCGTATAGTTGCACAGAAAATCAAGCGTGCTGCCGTATTCGAAAGTATAAACCAAGGCGAATTTATTCGACCCCGCCGACGAATCTTTTATCTGCGTCCTGTCGTCAACCGCCCTTGCGGTAAACGTCATTACCTTGAACTCCGCTTCTATCTCGGAATTCTCCGTCAGAAAAACGGTTATCGTTCCGTCGTCGTTTACGCGGTATTTGAATACTTTGTTGCCCGAAGTAACTTTATAAACCACTCCCTCTTCCGCTTCGGAAATGTCGAACCTCACGATTACGTCGCTCTGTCCGTCGGTATGAGAAGTTATTTTCCATACGGTAAAATCGTATCCCGTAGGCGAATGTCTTTTAAGGGTTATCTCCGAAAAATACAGGTGTCCCGAAGTAACGAACGGATTGCTTTCTCCGTAAACCGTTTCTTCTTCCCTTTCCACTATTTTATTTACGTTCGCGGTCTCAACGTTGCCCGCGCCCTCGTCGAATCTAAACGTGTTTTTCGCCACGGATACGGTATACGACTGAAGTGTAAATCTTCCGTACGCCCATACGCTTCCGTCGGGCATCACGTTTTCGTTATACGGTTTGTCTCCGCTCATTCTCGTCCATCCGCCGAAAGAATACCGCCTTTCGGTCGCGTCTATCGTCGGATCTTCGATCTGCTGTCCGTAAACCATATCGTACGCCGTAACGTCTTTCATCGAGCCGTCGGAGGCAAGTACGCCCGTCACGAGATAGTAGTCCAGGTCGCCGACCGTTTTCTTGTCTCTCGTATCTACCGCAATATAGCCGGATAAAAGTCTGTCCGCGTCGGCGTGCAGATAATCCGCGCTGACGTAGTATTTGACCGTATGAATATTGCGCTCCGCGTAAATAACGTATATCGTGCTCTTTCCGCTCTTTATGAAAACGAAATTTATCTCGCTTTCGTATTCTCCCGTATTCGTTATTCCGTATCCGCTCTCTTCTCCGATCGCTTCCCCTCCGACTCTTACGTTGTGCATTCTGTAACCGTTGTCTACGGTAACGTCAACGTCGAACGCCGAACCGAAAGGCACTACGTACACCGAACCCGAGGCGTATAACGACGGATCTTTGCCGTTTATGGCGGAAACTTCGTACGTTCCCACTCCTTCCTGCGCGGAAAATCCGACGGAATAACTGTTTATCGTGCAGACGGACCTCACGACCACGTCGTACTTGGGCATTACGAAATCGTTGAGATCTCCGAGACCTTCCCTGTCCGCTTTCCAATCGCTGACGGTCCAGTTCGCCGCGCCGTAAATAAGCGCAAGCCCGTCGGGCGTCGCGTCACTCTTTATCTCGACTTTGGGTTTCAACCCTCCGCGCACGCCGTAATTACGCGTTTCGCTCGTCACGTTATAACCTTCGGTATACGCTCCGTTTTCAAAGAATGCGGGGTCGTCCGTCACGTCGTTTCCGTCGTAGACGACGCTGAGAATATACGTTATCGTATAATCCCTTTCGATAAAGCGAACGGTGAAACTTTCTTCCTGTTCCACGCGATATCTGTAAACGTAATAAATCGTATCCGTTTTTACTTCGTCTCCGTACTGAATTACCCTTCCGGAAGCGTCGTTGTTTTCCTTATCGAGCCATTGCCCGAATTTATATCCCGATTCCGCGACGACGTATATCTCTATCGTCTGCCCGTATTCGTAATATCCGCTAAGCGTTCCGCTCGCGCCTATTTTTGCCGTCCCTTTGTCCGATTCGTCGGATTTTACCGATATCTTATGCGTTTCGGGAACGAACGTTCCTCTGACGTAAACGTCTCCGTCTGGCATTACGGAAGGAATTCTTCCCGAATTGTCCGCGTTCTCCCAATTACCGAATTTATAATGAGAAATCGCGGGAACGGCGGCGAGCACGACGGCGTTGTTATAGTCGTAGTATTCTTCTTTCAGGAAGACGCCTTCTTCGGTTGCAGATTTTTCAAATCCCGCGCCGATAAGTCGGTTTTCCCCTTCTGCGTCGAGACAGTATTCTCCGTTGACGTTGCAGTCTATACGGTAAAACACCGTGTGTTCTTTTCTTATGAACTCCGCTTTAAGCAAAGTGTTCGCGCCGCCCGAAATAACCGCGCCCGTCCGCTCTATCTCCGCAAGCGTGAACGTCTCGGTTATAGGAGATTTTTCCGCGCCGACTTCCGCTACGGGCAAAGTCACCGCGCGGTTTTCTTCCTCGGAAAAATACGTCGCTTCGTCGCCGTTTATGAAACACAGCGTTCCGTCCGACGTCCTGCCGAGAACGTACTGCGTTCCTCCGTAATTTATTCTCCATTCCACGAAATTGCTTCCCGCGGGAACGGTTCCCGATACGTTGACCGTATCGTTACGAGCGTAAAATCCGCCGCCCGAACCGCCTATTACGGTAAGTTTGTACGCCTCTCGATATTGCGCTTCGAGAACGTAGGTTTCTCCCGAAACGACGTTATCTCCGGTAAGAGAGAAAATAAATTCTCCTTCGTCCGCTATACTTGCTCCGCCGAGTTTCCAGCCCGTACACTGCCTGTCCACTATGTCCGGCGCGACTATTCTCACCGCGCCGTCTTCGATATACGCTTTGATTTCTTCGGTTACTTCTCCGGTTTCCGCGTTTTTCAGCACTATATTGACAAACGGATTTTCTTTGTAAACCGCGTGAAAAACCGTTTCTCCGCCTTCGTAAACGCCCGTGGAAGTTCCGTTTGCGTCGGTTACGAGAGTTTCTCCCGCCTGCCAGCCTACGAAACCGAATCTGTGTTTTTCCGGAACCGGCAGAATATATCCGTACCCTTTAAGCAACGCGCCGTCCGTATCCGAGAGAATGCCTCCGTACGCGCTGACTTTTATAACGTAGTTCTCGGGAAGGGTTCCCCCGTCGGCGTCGAGAGTGACCGCGTCCGCTGAAGCGTATACCGCTCTTACGACGGCGTCGCTCGTCACTTTATAGACGGTTTCTCTATCGTAAGAAAAAGGTTTACCTTCGGCAAGCCAGCAGACGAACATTTCGTCCGCCGCAATCTCCGCTTTGAGTTTTATCTCCGTACCGAGTTCGTAAGCCCTGAGAGTTCTGTTTTCTCCGCATATAATTTCCACCGTGCGCAGTTCGGTCGCTTCGGGAATTTCGCCGCCCGGAGTGTCGTCCGTATTTTTTTCGGAACACGACGCCATTATGCAGACGGTTGCCGCCAGCACTGCCAATATCGCTAATCCCACGAACAATCTTCGTTTCATATAAACCTCCGACGCGGTCTGTCAGACCTATACTTTCGCGCGCTTAACGCGCGTAAAATAAATCTATAAATTTAATATTATAATATGTTCCGCGTTCTTGTCAAGTCCGAACTTCGTCCGCTTAATCGCCGTTATCGGCTCGGGATATAATTGACTTAACCCTCTTCGTTGCGTTATAATACCGATGAATTACGGAAAACGGTCGACCGGAGGAACAATGCAGAAAACGGCTTTTATTACGGGAATTACAGGCGGAATAGGCAGCGCGCTTTTGAAAAAATTTACCGAAAACGGTTATTTTGTAATCGGTCAGTTTTGCAAAAATACCGAAAAAATTGATTTTTGGAAATCTTCGGAAATCGGTAAAAACTGCGCGTTTTTTCAATGCGATTTTTCCGACGTTTCCGCGGCTACGCGTATGGCGAAAGAAGTTTGTTCTTCCTTCCCCGACATCGACTGCCTTATAAATAACGCCGGCATAACCCGCTCTTCGGTTTTTCAGGATGCGGACGACGATTTTCTCAGAACCGTCGCTTCGGTTAATCTTCTGTCTCCGATGGCGGTTACCCGCGAAGTCATAAAAAATATGATTTCCGCAAAAAAAGGGTCTGTCCTGAATATTTCTTCCATATGGGGAACGTACGGGGGCAGTTGCGAAGTCGCTTACTCCGCTACGAAAGGCGGTCTTATCTCTTTTACGAAAGCGCTCTCGCGCGAACTCGGTGCGTCCGGAATAAGGGTAAACGCCCTGTCCTGCGGCTTTATCGACACTCCTATGAACGCTTCCCTCGATAATTCCGACAAACAAGCGTTTTGCGATTCTCTCTCCCTCGGGAGAGTGGGAAAAGCGGAAGAAGTAGCGGAAGCGGCTTTCTTCATATGCTCCGACAAAGCGTCTTACGTTACGGGTCAGATACTCGGCGTAGACGGCGGTTTTTAATACTTTTCCTCTTTTTTTAATCTTAAATTCGCCCTTGCGGCGTTGACACTTCGCCCGCGCGCGGTTATAATATCGTTAATGAAAAAATCGTTTATCGCGCGCGCGTTCATTATCGTGTTACTTATCGTCGGCGTTTTCGCCGTTTTTTCTTCGTGCGAAAACAATACGTCGTCTTCCGGAGTATATACCCGCGAAGGCGTTGAAGACGGCGTCACATACCGCTACACCCTTACGGTCGACGAATCGCGCGGAACTTTTTCCATAACCCGTCAATCTAATCCGGAAATCGTTTATTCGGGTACTTTTACAAATAAAAACGGATACCTTATTCTTGAAAGTAAGCAAAACGGAACGGAGTACGTTAAAATTATCGGAAACACGTTTTCTTTCTTTACTCCCGACGACGCGGTAAAAAATTGCGAACACGATTACGTCTATTCTAAAGAATCGGCGGGCAACTGTATAAGCAAAGGTTACGTCCTTTATAAATGCTCTTTATGCGGCGCGGAAAAAACCGAATACACGACGTACGGAAACCACTCTTACGAAACGGTTTCTTATAAAAAAGGAAACTGCAAAACGAAAGGCTGTACGACTAAAAAATGTACTTTGTGCGGAGAAACCGTCGAATTATTCGATAAAGAATACGGAGAGCATACTTTAAGCGAAGAAACGCGCGTGGATACTGGCTGCATCAATAAAATAGAAGCAAGAAGGCGTTGCACAACCTGTAACGTTTATATAGAAAGCGTGGAACTCGACGAATACGGAAGTCATCACTACGACGAAAACGGAGTATGCACTATCTGTCACTACGACGCAAGCGGTCTATGTCATATCCATACCGACGAAGACAAAGACGGAAACTGCGACGACTGCGCGATAAAAATCGAGGTTGCGGAAGCAATAGACGCAAACGGATATTACCTGTCAGACGACGGAAAAACCCTTTATTTCGGCGCGTACCCGACTCTTAAAGCCGATTACGAAGTATCCTCGATTATTTCCGAAGGAAAATTCGATCCTACGACGGGTTATTACCGTTATGAAAACGCAAGTTTTGCGATAAAAGAAAAAAGAGGCGTAAAATACGCGTTTCTCGTCACCCCGTTAAGTTGGAGTAAATTCACGATAAACGGCGTGAGTTACTTCGCCTGCAATTATATAGCGGACCGCAAAGTTTACCTTAATTCCGTAGATATTAAACGTACTCAGAAACAAGAAGATTCAACAATTATTTACGAATATTACAATAATAATTACTATAACGAGAGTTCTAATTTTAACGTAAAAGCAAATAATTGGGAAAAAAGCGCGCTTTACGAATTTGCAAATAATAACTTCTTAAACACCGCTTTTACCTCTCTTCAGAAAGATATGATAACGGGTTCAATAGGTATCCCGAGCGCGGATTTCGACGACGCGACGGAAGAAGAAAATTCTTACGCTTTATCCGTTTGCTCATCGGCAGAAAATACGGATTATTCTATATTCGTTTCCGAAGTGAGCGAAACTTCGTTGATTTTCACTTCTTCCTCAGGCTCTGCCGGTAATACCGTTAAATGTATAAATGCGTATGAAATAAGAGACGCTTATATTAACAATACCTACGGTTTCGTGCCGGTAATACGCTTTTCCGTCGATTAAAAAATTATAAAACGTAAAAAAAAACCGCCCGAAGAAAATCTTCTTCGGACGGTTAATTTTTATTTTGCGTATTCGACGCTTCTCGTTTCCCTGATGACGTTTACTTTGATTTGTCCGGGATATTCGAGTTCGGATTCGAGTTTCTGCGCTATTTCTTTAGCGAGGAATACCGTTCTCGCGTCGTTTACCTGGTCGGGTTTGACAATAACTCTTATTTCTCTTCCCGCCTGAATCGCGTAGGATTGTTCTACGCCTGCGAACGAATTTGCCAAGGTTTCCAATTTTTCCAAACGTTTAATATAGTTTTCAAGCGATTCTCTTCTCGCTCCGGGTCTTGCTCCGCTTATCGCGTCCGCCGCCTGAACGAGAACGGCTTCTATCGTTTCGGGTTGTACGTCGCCGTGATGCGCGGCTATTGCGTTGACTATGTTGTCTTTTTCTTTATATTTTTTCGCAAGGTCTACGCCTATCTGTATATGCGTTCCTTCGTATTCGTGGTCAACGGCTTTTCCTATATCGTGCAGAAGTCCCGCTCTCTTCGCGGCTTTTACGTCCGCGCCGAGTTCCTGCGCCATCAATCCCGCAAGAAAACTTACTTCAAGCGAGTGATTGAGTACGTTCTGTCCGTAACTCGTACGATATTTCAACTTTCCGAGCAACTTTACAAGTTCGGGATGCACTCCGAAAATTCCCGCTTCGAAAACCGCTTCTTCTCCCGCTTCCTTAATCTGAGCGTCTATTTCTTTACGGACTCTCTCCGCGACTTCTTCTATCCTGCCCGGATGAATTCTTCCGTCGCTGACGAGTTTCTGAAGCGTCTGTCTTGCAACTTCTCTTCTTACCGGATCGAATCCCGTCAGGGTAACCACGTCGGGAGTATCGTCGATTATTACGTCTACGCCGGTAACCGACTCGAACGCTTTGATATTACGTCCCACTCTTCCGATTATTCTTCCCTTCATTTCTTCGCTCGGAAGTTCGACTACGCTGACGGTGGTCTCCGCCGCGTGATCTACGGCGCATCTCTGAATAGCGAGTCCGATAATGTTTTTCGCTTTCTTTTCACCCTCTTCTTTGGCTTTCGCTTCAATATCCTTTATAATTCCCGCCGCTTCGATTTTTGCGTCTTCGGTCATTTCGTTTACGAGAATTTGTTTCGCTTCCTCTCTCGACATTCCCGCGATTTTTTCGATTTCGTTTACGATATTGGCTCTTTGCTGTTCCAACTCGTTTTCCCTTATATCGAGTTCTGCGCGTTTTTTATCAAGATCCTGCTTCGTTCTGTCAAGAGATTCGATTTTATTATCGAGTATAAGTTCTTTTTTGTCGAGCGCGTCCTCTTTCTGGTTAAGTCTGTTTTCGGTTTTCTGAATTTCGATTCTTCGTTGTTTGGATTCCTTTTCAAACTCGTTACGCAACCTTAATTGTTCTTCCTTTGCTTCAAGCAAGGCTTCCTTACGCATACCTTTCGCTTCCTGTCTGGCTTCTTCGAGAATTCTTTCCGCCTCTTTGGTAGAATTACCTATTTTCTTTTCGGTAATTTTTTTATAGGCGAATAATCCTATTACCGCGCCGATAATCAGACCGGCTATCGGAAGACAGACGTACAGAGCGACAGAGGCAGCCCGGGATATTGCAACCAGATTGCTTAACATTCTTTACCTCCTATTTATATTTTTTTTAAGTTTCACGTCAATATAATCGTTCGCTAAAATATTTGACAACTAATTATAACCCATATAAACGGAAAAGTCAATACCGACTCTCCTTAATTTAGGTTATATTATATTTTACACTCTTTTAACCATTTTTATATTTAATACCTGTGAAACGTTATTAAAAACTTCAACGGACCACCGTTTTTATTTATAGTACGTTTTTCTTTATTTTTATGATTTTTTTGCGTTTTTTCGCACTTTTATTACGTAAATATCGCTGAAAAATTGTTCTGATTTTTGAAACAAAAAATATTATATTTGTTTAACGTGAAACATTTTGTAACATTTGCAACAAAATTTATTATTATCGGAAAAACCTTATATTTTTACTATATTTACCGAAAAATTCTTAATAGAAGAAAGTTTATTTTCTTCTTTTCCTATGGCGTATTCGCCGCTGTAAAGATAAAAACCGGCGAGTTTATCGAAATTATCTATTACGTTTTTATTCTTTAATATATAGTATCCGAAGTCCTCGTTACTTTCGTTTATCGTGCTGAAAAACACCGTACAGACGGGATATTCTTTGAAAACGGTTTTCATTCCGTCTTTAATGTCTAGCAGTTCTTTTCTTGTAAAATCGCCGTCAAAATAAATTCCCGTCGCTCCGATATCGAGATATTTTCTTACGGTAACGAGATATTTTCTCACGCAATCAGCCGAGTCGAGTTTTATTTTATATTTATCGGATGAAATTACGTCGTAATCTTCTTTATTAAAATACTTTTTAGCGGTTTTTTCACCTACGATTTTATCTATTGCATAGATTATATCTATTCCGTTTTTCTCCGCTTTTACCGTTTCGGGTTTTATTTTTACCGGGTCGAAACTTCTTTTTTCTATTATTATTCCTTCGGCTTTTATTCCGTTTTCTTTGCAATATGCGTTTATTCTTGCCTCGTCGTATTTATCCGTTCTTATAAATACCGCGCCCGCGTTGTATTTTTTTATTCCGACGTTATTCTTTTCGGGCGTATTTATCGCGGCATAAATGTTTTTGGCAAACACGATAACGAACGTTGGATTTTCGCTTTTTACTTTAATGAAAATATTGTCTTTTATCTCGTATTCGTAGTCCGTTATATTTACGTTTTCGAAAAAGTACGATTCGGATATGAAAAACGCAAGTTTTTTATCGGGATCTACGATACGTTCTTTTTTATTGAAAAATCTGTTTTTTAAGGATTTTTTTATCGGAGTTTGTTCTTTTTTGAATTCGTATGAAGGTAGTCCGTATACTTTTTCGCTCTCTTGTTTATAGAGTGTAAAACAAAGTTCGTCGTAACTTTCGTTACATACGATTTCGCATCGTACGCGGTTTTCCGTTTGCGTTATTTTAAGTTTTGCCTGCGCGTTTTCCTCGTAGAAAAGCACCTCGAAGCCGTCGATTATTTCTTTTATTCTGAACTTATAAAGCGACGTGGACGTAACTATTCCGTTCTTGTTTTTCTTCAGAACGATAAAAGGCATACTCTTACCGTTCTGAAAAATAACCTTTTCTCCGTAGTAAAAATATACCTTTTCGTTATACGTCTTGTAATTAAGTCTGCTTTCCGACAAAATAACCGTTTTCCCCCGCTTTTACACTACTCTTACAGGAAGTATCACGCAACGGAACTCGTCTCCTTCCATTTTTTCCACTATTATAGGTCTCGTGCCGCCGTCGAATTTTATTCTGACGTAATCCTCTTTTATCCTCGAAACCGCTTCCTGAAGGAATTTGTTATTAAGGCATATTTTAAGAGGTTCTCCGGTTACGTTACAATCTATATATTCGTCGACTTTTCCTTTTTCGCTTTCCGCAACGATATTCATTACGTTTTCGTCGATATTGATTACAACCGTATTATAATAATTTTCACGGCTTATTATACCGGCGCGGTTAAGACACTCTTCTATCTCTTCTCTCTTGATAACAACTTCGGTTTTAACGTTTTTGGGAATATTGTTTTCGTATTTATAAAACTCTCCGTCAACCGTAGTCGTTCTTATTTTCGTATGTCCGAGATCGAAAATAACCATATTGTTATATTTACTTACGATAACGTCGTCGTCGGTATCCGAAAGAATCTTTATAATATCGGATATTATTTTTCCGAGTATCACGCATTTGAAGTTTCCTTTTATATCTTCGGGTTTTTTACGCGAAATTCCCACTCTGAATCCGTCGAGACATACCGCTTCGGCTTTATCTCCCTTTATTTCTATATTGCAACTTTTAAGCAGCATTCTGTTGTCGTTCGCCGAAACGCAGAATATAGCGCGCTCGAGAAGTTCTTTTAGATCGGTTTGTTTCATTCTTACGCTTACGTTTTCGTCGTATTCTCCGAGGTTGGGAAAATTATTGACGTCGTAATAATTTATTTCGCTGAAACTTTTACCGATTTTGAAACTCAGTTTGTTTTTTATTCCTTTTTCTATCTCAACCCGATCGCGGTTACTGATTTTATTGGAATAATCGGTAAAGATTTTACCGTTTACGATAAGTTCACCTTCGGAAAGGACCTCGGCTGGAATCGTCTTTTCTATATATAATTCCTGATTGAACGCGCTGAGAGTAAGTTCGCTTCCGTGCGCGTTGAGTTTGATACCCTCGAGCATAGGAATACCTTTATTTATTGCAACCGCTTTATTTACTATGTTTGCGGCGTTTGAAAGATTGGTTCCGTCACAATAAAATTTCATTTTAAGAGCCTCCTTCGTTAATTAAAATAATATATTTTAAGGACTACTATTATTATTAGGTCTGTTGATAATGTAGATAACCCTAAAAATCAACCTTATGCGGCATCAATCCTCTGAAAACGCATAAAAATCAACTCTTTTTCTGTGGATAATTATCAACAATTCATAAACAGGTTATCCACAGGTCGGGTTTTTATCCACACTTTATCGAGGAGCGTATATCCTCGACCGCTTTGGCTACCGCTTTGTTTGCGGCTATCTGAGCGGCTATTTTATCCCTCGAATAAATAACCGTCGTATGGTCTCTTCCTCCGAAAATCTGCCCGATGCTGACGAGAGGAAGGTTTATCATATCGCAGACGAGATATATAGCCACCATTCTCGCTTCCACGATGTCTTTCGTCTTTTTCTTTCCGATTATATCGGAAGCGGGAATACGGTAATACTCGCTTACGTAGTTTATTATTTTGTCGCTGTCTATTTGTTCGGTAAACTCTTTTTCCTTTTCTTTGAGGGCTTCTCTCGCAATCTCCACGGTGGGTTTGCGGTGAGTTAGATTACAGAACATAATAACTTTAAGCAACGCGCCTTCGAGTTCTCTTATGTTGGTATTTATTTTTTCCGCGAGAAAATAAATAATATCGTCGTCGAGTTCGTGGTTTGACGCGGACAGTTTTTTCTTTATTATGTTAATTCTCGTATCGAGACTCGGCGCGGAAATATCCGTCATAATACCGCTTTCAAACCTCGAACGAAGACGGTCTTCGATGTCGTTTATCTCTTTCGGCGGACGGTCGCTTGAAAGTACGATTTGTTTTCCGTTTATGTAAAGGTCGTTGAAAATATGGAAGAAAACTTCCTGTAAACCGCCTTTTTTCTGCATAAACTGAACGTCGTCAACCATAAGTACGTCGCATTGAGCGTATTTTTTACGGAAATTACGATAAGAATCCTTGTCCGTCGTGTACTGATTAAGAGAGGCGAAATAATCGTTGCTGATCTTTTCCGCAGTCGTATAAATAACGTTCATATTCGGATTGTGTTCGAACAGATAATTGCCGATAGCGTGAAGAAGATGAGTTTTTCCGAGACCGACGCCCCCGTAAATATAAAGAGGGTTGAGAGTCAGGTTGTCGTTGGAACCGGGGTTTTGAGAAACCGTCTGAGCCGCAACCGACGCGAATCTGTTGTTGTCCGCGATTACGAAATTATCGAACGTATACTTTGCTACGAACGGATTTTTTCTTTCCTCTTCGGTTTTTTCCTCTTTATTTTCGTTTTCTTCGGAATAACCCTCGATTTTATCGAGTTGTTCTTTCGTGATAAAGGAAAATTCGTAGACGGGAACGTCTGCCGAACGCGCAACGGATACGAAAACGTCTCCGTAATGACTCGTCAGCGTATTTGCCGCGTTTTCGCTCGGAGCGATAAAAGTCATACGGTTGTTATTTACCGAATGAGGAATAAGCGGATGAATCCAGAGCATATACTCCGCGCTGCTCAGTTTAATGGACAACTCGAGTTTGATTTTGTTGCTGTAAAGCTCGGATTTTTCTTTATTCGTCATAATAATCAAATTATATCACAGATATAATTCTTTTTCAATCGAAAATTAAATAAATGCCCGATAAAAAAGATATTGAAAAAAATTCGCCGATAAGATATAATTTTATTTGGCTTTCAAGCGAAATCTGAAAAAGGAAGAAAATTGCAATGGAAAGAAAAGAAAGAATGCCGTTTATGGGGAAGATGTTCGATATCGTGGAAAAATCCCGTGCGGATATAAACGCGAAAACTCCGTTTATCAAAGATACGGACGTAACGAAAAACGTGGTGTATAAGGAAATCGACGGGAAAAAACTCGTTATGGATATTTACGTTCCGAAAAATGCGGAAGAAACGAACGCTCCCGCCGTTATGATTATTCCCGGCGGAGGTTGGATGGTCAACAACCGTGAAAGAAGGGGCGGATACGCTTCTCTTTACGCGTCGCTCGGAGCAAAAGTGTTCGTCGTGGAATATCGACTTACTCCGGGTATAACTTTTCCCGAAAACTTAAAAGACCTCGTGGACGCAACGGATTTTATTTATGAAAACCGAGAAAAATACGGTATAGACGTCGACAAATTCGTGGTTACGGGCGATTCTGCCGGAGGACATCTTGCCGCTTGTCTCGCCTGCGCGGCGACTACGCCCGGATATGCGGAAAAACTCGGAACGAGAATACCGAAAATAAAACCTGCCGGATGTATTTTCATAAGCGCGTCGTTCAGTTTCAAAACGATGTGCAGAATACCCGTTTCTTACACGTTTATCGTAAAAAACTTCTGCGGACTTTCCACGAAAACCGCGTTCCGCAAGTGGAAATACTATAACGAATCGTATCCGTGGAACTGTATAACGGAAAATTTTCCGAAAAGTTATAACAGCGGCGGAAAAAGCGATCCGTTCTGCACGGGAGACGCAAAAAGAATGGCTGACAAACTTACCGAAAAAGGCGTGGAAAACGAATATTATATCGGTAAAGGGATACACGCCGACCACTGCTACGTTCTGAGAAATCCCTATCTGTTTGCGAGAAAAGATATGCTCAAAATAATGACCTGGTATAAAAAACTTCTCGAATCGCTGTCGTACGACTTCGGAGACAAATTCGACGCGCTGAAAAACTACCTCGAAAATCCGAATAAAAAATACGTTTACGAAGAATAAAAAAATAAAAAAACAATTGAAAAGCCCGACGTATCGTCGGGCTTTTTGAATTTATCCGAAGATAAAAGATTATCTCTTCGAGAACTGCGGAGCCTTTCTTGCTTTGTGGAGACCGTATTTCTTTCTTTCTTTCATTCTCGGGTCTCTCGTAAGGAATCCTGCTTTTTTCAGTTCGGGACGGAGAGTTTCGTCCGCTTCGCAAAGCGCTCTTGCAATACCGTGACGGATTGCGCCCGCCTGACCGGTAAGTCCGCCGCCGGTTACGTTTACGATAACGTCGTATTTGTCGGCGGTATTGGTAAGTTCGAGAGGTTGCTTAACGATGAATTTCTGCGCGTCGGTTTTGAAATAATCGTCGAGAGAAACCTTGTTTATGATAATTCCGTTTTCGCCGCCCGAAGATATTCTTACGCGCGCGATTGCTTTCTTTCTTCTGCCAACTCCCCAGAATTGGATTTTAACATTTTTCGTCTTTTTCATTTTTCACCTCGTTTATTTCAAGCAAAGCGCTTTGGGCTGTTGCGCGGAGTGGGGGTGTTCGCTGCCTTTGTAAGCGAAAAGTTTTTTAATCATACTTCTGCCGAGGCTGTTTTTGGGGAGCATTCCCTTAACCGCTTTGGTAAGAGCAAAATCGCTCTTGGTATCCATAAGTTTGTCGTATCTGATTTCTTTGAGTCCGCCGACGTATCCGGTGTGATAACGGTAATATTTCTGTTCCGCTTTCTTTCCCGTAAGTTCGATTTTGTCGGTGTTGATTACGATGACGTAGTCGCCCGTATCCACGTTGGGAGTATAAGTGGGCTTGTTTTTTCCTTTCAATATCGATGCAACCTGAGAAGCGACTCTTCCGAGAGGAAGACCGGCGGCGTCAATGACGTACCAATCTCTTTTCACTTCGGCAGGTTTTGCCATATAAGATTTCATGGTAAAACTCCTTTACTTTATTACGTATTTTACTTGACCTTCTTATCGCGGCGAGGGGCTAATTCACCATAATAATTCAGTTTTGCCTAAATATGATAATACAGCCGAAAAACTTTGTCAACCGAATTTACACCGAAAAACGCAAAAATAAGAGTTTTTTAACGCCGTGAAAGATGCCTGTGCCATTTACGCAGGTTGCCTGCGGCGATAAAATCTTCGTAAATCAGTATTTCGAGCGTTTCCGCGTCTTTTTCCGAAAGAACTTTTTTTCCGTAACCGAACAGTAAATCGCATTGCGCGAACGAAGAAAACGACGACTTCACGACGTTTTTTTCTTCGTATTCTTCCGCAAGACCGCGGAAAACGACGTGAGGGGGAAGTTTTTCGGTGAGAAAACGTATGCTTTTTGAAAATCTTCCCGAATTATAGTACAAATCGAGCATAGACACGGTTTTTTTCAGTTCGACAAGGTCGCTTTCGCTCATATACGGCGTACTTTTTACTTCGTAAGGCGGTTCGTTTTCGGTTATAAACCCGTCGGAGCAACCCGATAAACGCGAGCCTTTGAGAATTTTCAGAAAACCCGCTTGCAGACAATCGGGTTTAATCGCAAACAAACGGTCGAATCCCCGTAAAAATTCGCTTTTCGATTCGCACGGAAGTCCCGCGATCAGATCGACGTGCACGTGTACGTTTCCCATATTTATAAGGCGGGCGAGAAAAGCGTCGATAACTTCGGTATCGGCGCGGCGGTTCACCTTTTCGAGAGTTTCTTTTTTGTAACTCTGCACGCCTATTTCAAACTGAAACAGTCCTTTCGGAGCGCGAGAGATAACGGAGAAAAGGCTTTCGTCGAAAAGTTCGGGTGCCATTTCGAAGTGGAAACGCGTTCCCGAAGCGGAATACCTCTCTATAATAAAGTTAAAAATTTTCTCCGCCCGTCGCTTGTCGTAGTTGAAAGTGCGGTCTACGAATTTGACGAGTTTCGGAGAAAAAGACATAACTTTCTCCACGTCGGAAAATATTCTTTCGAGGGAAAAACTGCGTACGCCGAGCGTGTTCGCGCTCATACAATAAGAGCAGGAAAACGGGCAGCCGCGGCAGGTCTCCATATATATAATTTTGTTTTTACCGGACAAAGAAAGATATTCGTCGGTATACGGACTTTTTATCGAGTCGAGGTCTTTTACGGTACCCGAATCGAGTATTTGAGGAGGCGTAATTTTATTTTCCGCTATAAGAGAAAGAAGATTGCCGAACGCAAAATCCCCTTCGCCTTTAAGTATAAAATCGCATAAAGGAATCAGTTCTTCGGAGTTAAAAGCCGCTTCGTAGCCGCCTAGAATTATTTTGGAATCGGGCAATGATTTTCGTATATCGGGCAATAATTTTTTTATATAAGAAATATTGAAAATATAGCAGGAAAAAGCGATTACGTCGGGGCGTTCGTTTATAATGAACGACAGGGTCCGGTTTCCGTCGACGTTGACGTTGGTTTCGTAGACGTCCACGGGAAGCGGAGAGTTTGCCGCGAGGTAACGCGGCGCGAGAAGGGTGTGAACGTAACTCGAAGACAATGCGATCAGAAGCGTTTTCATCGGAAATATTATATCACCGATATAAATAAAAGTAAAATAAGCGCGCGGCGGTTATAAATACGCTTGCGGAAAAAAAATATATTATATATAATTATCGTGAAAACATACGGAGTAAGAAAAAATGAATACGATACCAAGTTTCAAAATCGACCACTTGAGGCTGAAAGCGGGATTATACGTCGCGCGCAGGGACCTTGCCGGCGACGAAATGATAACCACGTTCGACATCAGGATGAAAAGACCTTATCACGAGGACGTTATGACCACGGGAAGCGTTCACGCTCTCGAACATATATGCGCTACGTTTATGCGCAACGACGAATTGTGGGGAAACCGCGTTATCTACTTCGGACCGATGGGATGCCGTACGGGATTCTATCTTATCGTGGCGGGAGAAGCGGACACCGACACCATTCTGCCTCTTATAGAAAGAACTTTCGATTACGCCGCCGAGTTCGAAGGAGAGATACCGGGCGCGACGCCGAAGGAATGCGGTTATTGCGTCGATATGGATCTCGAAGAAGCGAAACGCGACGCAGCGTTGTATTATAATCTGCTCATCGACGCGAAAAAGGAAAACTTCAATTATCCGAAACCGCGCAAAAAGAAGGGAGAGAAGTAATTTTTTCTTTTTTACATATGAAAAAAGCAAGCGGAGTATTGTTTTTATTGGGCGCAGCCTTGCTATGGGGCGTTGCGTTCGTTGCGCAGGACGTGGGGCTTGAACATATCGAGCCTTTTACTTTTACCGCGGTAAGGTGTTTTCTCGGAGGAATCGCTCTGCTTATTATAGCCTTGATAAGCGATTTGCTGAAAAAAAAGAAAAACCCCGAAACCCTGTCTCCCGAAGAGAAAAAAACGAGAAGAAAAAATCTTATAATAAGCGGATTGGCGTGCGGCGCGATTATGGCTTGCGCGACGAACCTGCAACAGATAGGATTGGTTTATACCACCGCGGGAAAGTCGGGTTTTATAACCGCGTGTTATATCGTTCTCGTGCCGATAATAGGATTGTTCTTCCGCAAAAAATGCCCGATAACGGTGTGGATTGCGGTTGTGCTTGCGGTAGTCGGATTATACTTTTTGTGCCTTTCCGACGGTTTCGTCGGATTCAATAAAGGCGACGCGATCACGTTCGGTTGCACAGTCGCGTTCGCGTTCCATATAATAGCGGTGGATTATTTCGTGGTAAAAACCGACGGCATAAAACTTGCCTGCGCGCAATGTTTCGTGTGTTCGGTAATCAGCGCGGTGTTTATGTTTATTTTCGAGCATCCGACTATGGACGGTCTGCTCAAAGCGTATATACCGCTGTTATACACGGGCGTGATGAGCGCGGGCGTTGCCTATATGTTTCAGATACTCGGACAAAAACGCCTGAGCCCGACAGTCGCTTCCCTTATAATGAGCCTTGAATCGGTAATAAGCGTAATCGCCGCGTGGCTTATCCTCGATCAGAAACTTTCCCCGCGTGAAATAATCGGCTGCGTGGTGATTTTCGCCGCAATAGTCCTCGCGCAGTTGCCTAAAGATCTGTTCTCTAAACTGAAAATCAAAAATAAATAACGTCGTCGAGAACGACGTCGTTTTCATCGGTCGGAACGAAGTCGAATTTTTGTTCGGCAAACGCAAGACCGATTTTTTTTGCGTTTGACGAAGCGAGAAATTTATCGTAGCACCCTTTTCCTCTGCCGAGTCTGCGGTTGTTTCCGTCAAAACCGAGAAGAGGAACGAAAACGACGTCGAATTCGCTTTCGGGGTTCACAACAACGGGTTCTCGTATACCAAAACCGTTTATTGAATATTCCGAATCGGGGTAGATACGCGTAAAAACGAGGTCGAAATTTTCCGTCGTTATCGGAGCGAAAACGCGTTTATCGGCATCGAACAGTCCGCGTACGAGGGCGTCGGTGGAAAGTTCTTTGCCGAAAGAAAGATACACCGCTACGGATTTGCAGCGGTTGTCTTTTACGAAAGCGAGGGCTTTTTCCGTAACGGCGGATTCTTTTGCGGCGCGGTTGTTTACCGAGCCGAGCGCGGCGCGCGCTTCCGCGCGCAAGGACGATTTATTCATTTTCGGGTTGGGGAAGGGTGCTTCCGCCGTAAGGCATAACGATAACCGAGGAATTTTCGCCGAGAACTTCCGTCGCGGCGGCAAACGCCTTTTCGAGGGAAGAAAACGGTTTGAGTCCGCATTTAAGCACGGTTTCTTCATCCATCGTGCCGACGAAATAGATATCGGCTTTTTGTCCCGCGATTGCGACGGCGGCGGCTTTGTGACCGCCGAGGACGAAGTTGCGTTTTATTTCCTCTATGCGGAAAGAGGGAGAATACTCCGTCATCCATTTTTCAAACGTGTCCGAACCGAACCCTTCGCGGCATTCGGCGAGCCATACGATTATACCGCCGCGTTTTACCGCGTGTACGGCGTTGTCGAGGGCTTTCTGCGCCTGATACATATTCAGGTCTTTCGGGTATCCGCCTGCGGAAACGACGACGATATCCGCAGGGGTTGGAATTTTTATTTTATAAAACCCGTCGAGGTATTCGCAACCGCGGCGATGCGCTTTTATGACGTCTCCCGAAAAGCATTTTATCACGGTTTTCTTTTCGTCGAGAACGACGTTTACGATAAAGGAAACTTTGAGGAATTTCAGACAGACTTCTTCCGAATCCTTTCTTACGGGGCTGTCGACGTTGCCCGTCCGCGCTTCGGGGAGAACCATCATAGAATGGTTCGCTTTGATAGCGGCGCGGGTGGAAACTCCGGGCATTACGGCTTTGCTTCCGCCGCTGTATCCTGCAAAATAGTGGTATTCGACGTTGCCGAGACAAATCACTTTATCCGCTTCCGCAACGGGACGGAAAATATCGACGGGCGTTCCCGCCGAGGTAAATCCGAGACGGACCGAGTCGCTTTCGTCGCTGTCAAGCAGAGCGAAGCGGGAATAAATTTCTTCTCCGACGAGATATTTCTTCTCTTCTTCGGTGTGCTTTCTGTGGCTCCCGAGGGCGAAAACGATTGTTACGTTTTCATCCTTCACGCCCGCTTTTTCAATACGCGCAAGCACGGGAGGAAGAACAATTCTGCTCGGCATCGGACGGGTAATATCGCTTGTGATTATTGCGATTTTGTCGTCGGGAGAAAGGATTTCTTCAAGCCGCGGAGAGCCGACGGGATTGTCGAGCGAGCGTTCGATTTCTTCTCTTCCCGTAAGGTCGATTTCGACTTTATTCGGTTTTAATACTCCCTTAATCCGATTATCGGGAACCGAAAACGTTATTTTTTGTTTACCATATGAGAGTTCGGTTTCCATACGCATTACCGTTTCATACCGTCCGTCATCGCTTTAATCAGGGGCAGAGTCACGCCGCTTAAAAAGCGAACCATCGCGCCGCCGGCAGTGCAGACGTAGTTGATTTTTTTCACGTCGATAAATTTATTCGCCGCGCTGACGGTATCTCCGCCGCCGATGACCGTATAAGCGGGAGAAGAAGCGAGCGCGTTCCATACCGCTTCCGTGCCGAATGCGAACAAGGGATTTTCGTACACGCCCGCGGGACCGTTGACGAAAACGGTTTTCGCTTCGGCGATTTTCCGTTGAAAAACTGCGGCTGTCCGTTTGCCGATATCGAGGAAGGACGCGTCGTCGAGGGGCAGACCGCCGACGTCGGTTTCTTCGCGTTTACCGTCTTTTTCGTAAGCGAGATCGGACGGAAGAACGAACCTGTCTCCGTACAGAGCGAGGAGTTCTTTCGCCTGCGGAACGAAAGCGAGAAGGTCGCGGTCGGCAAGCCACTTTTCGTAGGTTTTTCCGACTTTAATACCTTTTGCGAGAAGCATTATTACGCCGGTTACGCCGCAGGTCAGGATTTCCGTCGCCGCGCCCGTTGCGAGAACCTGTTTCATCATTCCGAACGCGTCGGAGATTTTCGCTCCGCCGAGTACGAAAACGCAAGGTTTTTCCGCGCCGTTCATAATCTTCGTGAGGGCTTCGTATTCGTTGAAGAAAAGCGGACCCGCGTAAGAAGGCATAAGGCGTTGAAAAGCGACCATACTCGGGCAGTTGCGGTGCGCCGCGCTGAACGCTTCGTTGACGTAAATATCAAAAAGCGGCGCGAGCCTGCGCACGAGGTAGGCGTCTTTCATTTCGTCCGCCGTCAGTTTTACGTCTTTTTCAAACGTGGAAACCTCTTCCGTGAGGTAGCGTAAGTTGCCGAGAAAAACCGCTTCGCCGTCGCGCAGAGAGCGGATTTTTTCTATTGCCGCGTCGCCGCATACGTCGTCGATATAAGGGATTTCTTTTTCGACCATTTCGCCGAGAATTTGCGCGTGTTCGCTCATCGGAATGAGGTTCGCGTAATCGAGAGTGTCTCCCTGATGGGCGATAATCGCCGTTTTCGCGCCGTTTTCCATCAGATAGCGCAAAGTGGGCGCGGTTTTGGAAAGGCGGTTTTTGCTTACGATTTTATGCTCCGCGTTTATCGGCGAATTTACGTCCGGACGGAAGAGAACGAACTTGCCTTTCACGTCCGCGCCTATTATGTTTTTTATGTCTAAACTCATTTTTTATCTCCCGAAGTTTATTTGAGGGCGTACAGAAGTACGTTTGCGACGTTCCTCTTATTTTCTCCATTTGCCGATACCGAGGTATTCGTTGGTTAAAGTCGTTGCCGACAGGCTGTCGGGTTGCATATTCATACACGCTCTGATACCGTCCATCGTTTCGGGAATGGTAACCGATTCCTGCGGAATATTGATAGCGTACATTATCGAATCGCCCGTTTCCACGATACTGTCTTTCCACAGGGCGATTTCGTACATATCTCCTCTCGGATTTCCGAGGTCGCGCGCGTAGCGGAAGAGAGAAGCGTTGCCTTTGAATCCTTCGTCAATGCTTACGAGGCGGATACGCGGATGTTTTTCAAACGCCGCGAGAGCCATTTCTTTGGTGATTTTCCGTTTGCCCGTCGCAACTACCGTGATGATGTGTCCGTGCGTTACGGGGGTGTGAACGAGAATACCCGTCGCTTCGACGTGCGGCATAATCGTCATAAGGTCTACCGCCTGATGAGAGGGCGCTTTGTCGATTTGCAGAGCGTTGGTAAGACCTCTGTGATAGTCGCCCGGATCCGCGACGCGGCGGATTATCGTGATCGCGACGCGTTCGATACCGTACGCGCGGTCGAGGCAGTCTACCGAACGGATAAGTCCCGTCGTGTTGCAACTCGTGAGTTTGAGAGATTGCTGACCGAGACCTTTTTCGTAGTTCGCATAACCGTGGAAGAAAACGTCGGCAACGGAGTTTTTCTCTCCGCCCTGGAATATCGCTTTTACGCCGAATTCGTCGTAAAGAACTTTGTTTTTCGCGCCTACGCCGCCGGGGGAAGAATCGAGCACTACGTCCACTTTCCCGAGCAGGTCGCGGATGGAACCGCTTACGGGAATGTCGAGAGCGTCGAATTCGGGTTTTTTATCCATATCGACGAGGTAGAGAGCATACGGCATACCTTTTTCCCTGAGCGCGCGAATGCTGAGCGTGGGAGCGAGGTCGACGATGCCGACGAGTTCCATATCTTTTTGAAGGGCTACGCCGTCCGCGAGCCTTTGTCCGATAACGCCGTAACCGACGACGCCGACTTTGACTTTGTTCATAATTGATAGTCTCCTTTATACATAAGATTTGTTATTTTTTATCGAAAAGCGACGTTATCGCCCTCTTTATCCTGTTAATAACGGTAAGGGATTCTTCGCCGCGGTCGAACGCCTCGCCGAGCCCTTTGGAAAACGCGTGTCCCGCTTCGATATGGTCGAAACCTTCGAGGAAAATCACGTTGTCCGCTTCGGGATTTCCGAGCGTCGCGCTGATTACGGGGACGGTTCCGTCTCCTTCCGAAGAAACCGTAGAAGAATAACGCGTGCCGCTCTGAACGGCTTCCGTGGTGGTGGGAACGCCCGTTCCGACGAAGTAATAAGTGTTGACGAGTTTCGACGAATGAACGCCGTCCACGTAGAACGCGTCCCAATAAGAATCGAGGTCCGCTATCCACGGGCGGAGTTCCCCTTTGTCGTTATACGCCCAATCGCGCGAGCGGTAATAAGCGAGCAACTCTTCTTTCGTGCGCACGGGGTTTCCGTCGTACACGAGCGAACTGTTTATTCCGTCCGGACAAATCTGCTCGATCGTGGGCAGGAGTTGAGTCATGGACGGATAGCCCTGAAACATCGGAAGGACGTCGTTCAGGCATTGATAGCGCAAAGAAGATATTTTTTCCGCGAGAACGCTCAGGAAAGAGACGGAAGAAACGGTTTCTTCCAGCGTATCTATAAGGGAATTTATCGTTGCCGCGCCGTTTTCGAGAATATCGAGCGCGACGAACGAGCCGTAATAAGGCGCGGCGCAAGCCATATAAAGCGCAACTTTTTTACGGAAGTCGGGGTTTTTCGCGAGCGCGAGGGAAGTTACGATATTTCCCATCGAATGGGCGTAAATAATCACTTCGTCGTAGCCTTCCGCCATTTCGCACAAACCGTCGACCGCAAGGCGGTTGTCTATGCGCCAATCGTATTCGTAAATCATTACGTCGGTGTTTTTCTCCGAACCGTAGAGTTCTTCGCAATAATCGTAAGGAACGCGCGTAGCCTGCAACGCGCCGTAACGGCAGTATCCCGGATGGGAAAAGGGAACCGCGACTATCCCGTCCATAGCGTTGCCGTCGTCGTCGAGGTGCCACGGCGTGAGGAAATTGGGTTGTTCGCCGTCGATGAAAGCGAGAACTTCGTCGAGAATGTCGGTATTGAAAACCGCGTCCATGGCGACGGAAAACATTTTGCCGTTATAGAGCATATCGTCGAGAAGGTATCCGCGTTCGTCGGTTTCGAGAGGGTCGTAAATCACTTCGCCGGTATTTTCGTTATAAAGCGCGCTGTTGAGAAGTCCGGGAACGACGATGACGGCGCGTTTTCTCGTCGCGTAGTATGCGGGAACCGCGATACAGAAAGAAAAAAGGACCGCCACGAGCAGGCATACGACGGAAAGAACGACGGCTACGGATTTTTTAATCATTGCCGGAAACTCCTTGTTTTTTGTATTGGTAAGCGCGTATAAACGCAATAATATATTTATTCTAACATAAACTCCGCTTTTTTTCAAGACGGAAAATCAGTTTCCGCGAAAAAAACGAAAACGCCCGGCGGCGAGAGAAGGCGTTGCGGCAAAAACGGCAATAAGGGTAACCGAAAATCAATATTCAAGAACCTTAAACCAAGTGACAAACGGTCGCCGGGCGGAGGGCGAAGACGAAATCGGAGCGAAATAAAATACGCTTGCCATTTTTATAAATATTTGATATACTTATTTGAGTATATTACGGAGGGGTTATGGCTAAACTTCTTAAATTTCCGAGCGGGCTTGCCGTTTGTTACGAAAGAAAGAAAAGCGCGGGGAGTTGCGCGTTCGGTATCTTCGTAGGCGCGGGGAGCCGCGACGAGAGAAAAGACGAGAACGGAGTCGCGCATTTTATCGAGCATATGCTCTTCAAGGGAACGGAAAAACGCAGCGCGTTCGATATTGCCAACGAGATAGACGGAATGGGGGCGAACGCAAACGCGTACACGTCGAAGACCAACACGGTTTTTTATATATCCGGACTTGCGAAATTCCTCGTCAGATACGTCGACGTTCTGTCGGATATGCTGTTTGAATCCACGTTTACCGAAGAGAATATCGAAAGAGAACGCGGAGTTATCCTCGAAGAAATCAAAATGTACGACGACGAAGGGGATTCGGTCTGCGCCGATCTTCTCGCGGAGAAGTTTTACGGAAAAAATCCGCTTGCGAGACCCATACTCGGAACGGAAAAATCCGTTAAATCCCTTACGGCGGAAAAAATGCGCTCGTTTATGGAGAGGTATTACGTTCCCGGAAATATCGCGCTTTCGTACGCGGGACCCGCGTCCGAAGAAGAGATAAATAGTCTCGTCGAAGAGTATTTCGAGAAGAGATTTTCCCATAGCGTAAAGTTCGTCCCGCCCGTGCGCAGAAACGTCCGCACGAACGCGGTTTACGCGGTAAGGAGCGACAAGCCGTTCGAGCAGGCGAACGTGATGATAAGGTTTCCTTCGTATCCCGTTACCGACAAGAGGTCGGACGCCGCGCTTACGCTTGCGATAATGCTCGGCGGAGGAATGAGCAGTCGTCTGTTTCAGAAGGTAAGGGAAGAAAAAGGACTCGTATACGAGATTTACAGTTCCGCGACGGCGGTAAAAGGCACGGGATACCTCGACGTGGGGTTTGCCACCGCGCCCGAACTCGCGGCGGAAGCGATTGCTGCGGTAAGGGAAGTTTTCGAGGAAATCAAAACGAACGGATTTACCGAAGAAGAATTCGAAAAAGTGAGACTTCAGCGCGAAACGGGCGCGGTTCTCGGAGGAGAAACGACGTTCGATATTATGCGCCTTATGGGTAAATACTATTTTCTCGTCGGCAAACCCGTAAGTTATCGCACGCTTATAAAGAAAATGGAAAAACTCAGCCTCGCCGCCGTCGAAAACGCGTTCGGAGACGTTATCGACTACGACAAGGCGGCGGTTTGCTACGTAGGAAAACCGACGGAAGCCGACCTTTCCGCGATTCTGAAATCGGGAGGGAAATAACTCGAATATGGGAAAATTCGGAAGATTTGCTTACGAACATAAAAAAGAACTGGTTGCGTTCGGCGTGCTTTTCGTCGTTACGGTACTGCTTTGCGTGCCGTTTACCATGAAGTATGCGGTCAAAGTTTTCGGCTGGGCGGTCTGGTTTTATCTTGCGTCGGGTTACGCCGCGGCGTTGTTACATTGCCGCAAGAAAAAGATAAATCTTACCGTAAAAACGGCGGTGTGGCTTATTCTGTCGTTGTTTTTCGCGCTTGCGACGTTGCACGTCGCGTGTATGGACCGCGTGCTTACGAAAACGTTTACCGAATACATAGTCGGCTCGTACGAGACGGGTTCGGCAGGCGGCGCGATTTTCGGAATTCTCACTTCCCCCGTAACCGTATGGTTCACTTACGTCTGGGCGATCGTTTTTTATATGGTCGCCACCGCGGTCTGTTCGTTCTTTTTCTTCAGACCGTTTATTTTTGCGGGAACTGCAAATCCGTTTGCCGCGCCTAAAAAGAAGAAAAAAATCGAGGAAACGCCGGTTTTCCACGAAGTCATTCTGGACGAATCGCCTTTTCTCAGCAAGAAAAATCGTCAGGAAAAGAGCGCGCCCGTCGCTTATATGACGGAGAATATCTCTCCCGACGACGAAAAAGACCCGAGAACGCTTCTTTTCGGAGGAATCAAAGAGAGTTATTCGCCCACGGTCTCCTCTTATTCTGGAGACGGAGAGTATGACGTTAAACCGTACGTTTTCCGTAAAAAGAGCGGCGAAGACGAACTTACCGAAGAGCGCGCCGCGGAAATACTTCTCGGAAACGACAAAGACGCCGAGAAAGAACCCGTTCTCAATTACGACGACGAACCGGACGAAACGGTGATTTTCGACGATGAAAAAGACGAGAGCATTCCCGACCTGCTCAGGCCGAGGGACAATCCGTTTTTGCAGGCGCTTAAACAGAGCGTAAACGAAAAATACGCGCCGTCGCCGATACTCTACGGGGCGGCGGAAGAAACGCGAGAGGAAGAAGTCTCCTACGCGCAAGGAGAAACGTACGACGAGGCGGACGACGAACCGACGGAAGAACCCGTCGCGCAGAACGCGGGCGGCAACGCGGTTTCCGCAAGCGGCAAGGTGGACGTATCGAGCGATTACGTTTATTACGAAGGGAAACTGATACCCGTAATGAAGAGCGGAGCGGCGGACGGGTTCGCGGCGCGCGAGCAGAAAGTTCATACGGGACCGATAGTCTCCTCTTCCATGCCCGTTACGCCCGTCGAAGAAGAACCGCAGGAAGAGGCGCGGCATAAAATCGTGCAACTCGTCAAGAGACCGAATCTGCCGTATAACAAACCGCCGATATCCATACTGAAAAATCACGTGACCGAGAATTTCAGTCCGACAGTGGACAACTGGGACGAACTTAAAGAAATTTTCGAGGTAAGACTCCAGAACTTCGGCGTGGAAGCGCGTCTCGTCGACGCGGTAAAAGGACCGACGGTAACCCTTTGCGCGCTGGAACTCGGCGACAGGTGTCCGATAGCGAAACTGATTTCGTTGAAAAC
>JBJETX010000079.1:52749-60330 GCA_051883535.1 Christensenellales bacterium
GAAACGGGCAGCGGTAAATCCGTCTGCCTTAACGTGATACTGTCGAGTATAATTTTCCGATATTCCCCCGATGAAGTCAAACTTCTTCTTATCGACCTTAAAGAGGTGGAAATGGCTCCGTACGCGGGATTGCCGCATATGCTCCTAAAAGAGCCGCTTTCCTCCATTCCCGAGATAGTCAACGCCCTTAAATGGATAAGGGAAGAGGTTGTCGGGCGGTTTACGCTTTTCAAAAGTCTGCATATCCGCAATCTTACCGAATACAACAACAGAGAAGGCGTGGAGAAACTTCCGAGGATAGTGATAATCATCGATGAAGCGAGCGAACTTATGAGCGACCCGAACGCGAGAAAAACGCTGGAAAGCACGCTGAACAGTCTTGCCAGAATAGCGCGTGCCGCGGGAATTCACCTTATATTCGCCACGCAGAACCCGGTAAAAACCGTTATTACCAACGAGATACAGAACAACCTCAACACGAAGATAGCGTTCGCCGTAGGCGACTACGTCCACAGTCAGGTTATCTTCAAAGCCAAGGGCGCGGAATGTCTGCTCGGCAGAGGTGATATGTACATAAAACGAGGACAGGAAATGCGCAGAGCGCAATGCGCGCTTATCACTACTTCGGAAATAGAAGAAGCGGCGGCGTATATAAGAGAGAACAACGAATACGACTTCAACGAAGCGGAGATAGAGAAAATTCTCAACGGAAACGCGGGGGCGAGCGAAGAGTTAAAGAACGCGGGATCGGCGCAGACGGTAAAGCCGACGGCAAACACGTCAAACGCGGCGGGCGTTCAGACCGAGCAGGAACCCGACGGGGACGCCAACGAGCCCGACCTCAACTGGCAGGCGCTTAAGATCTGCGTTGACGCAAATTACGTTTCCTGTTCGTATCTGCAACGCAAACTCAAACGCGGTTACAATACCGTAGCCAATATACTCGAAGAACTTGCCGCCGAGGGGTATCTCAGTTCCGTTCCGCAGGGAAGTAAGGAAAAACGGGAAATCCTCATATCCAAAGAAGATTTTTACCGCGAATGGGCGGCGAGATACGGCGCGGACGAGGACGCGGAACTGGAAAATTTCGATAGAAACGGAGACTGAACTGACTGATGAACGTAGGATTGATTTCACTTGGGTGCGATAAAAACCGCGTGGACGCGGAAAAAATGCTTTGTCGGCTGTCCGACGCGGGGTACGGAATTGTTACGACGACGGACGACGTGGACGTTCTGCTTATCAACACCTGCGCGTTTATCGAATCGGCAAAAAGAGAAACGATAGACAGAATAATGGACGCAATCGACCTTAAAAAGACGAGACCGTCGATGAAAATCGTGGTAACGGGGTGTTTTTCCACGCGCTATGCGGAAGAAGCGGCAAAAGAACTTCCCGAAGTGGACGCGTTCGTTCCCGTTGCCGAAGAACCTTTTATCGTAAGGCGCGTGAACGCGCTCGTGGGAAGAGAGAGGTTCGTTCCGCAGACTTACGGCAGAATTCTTACCACGCCGCATTGGTACGCGTATCTCAAAATAAGCGACGGTTGCAACAACCGTTGCAGTTATTGCGCGATTCCCGCGATACGAGGAAGATATAAATCCGCCGACGTAAAAGAAATTCTCCGCGAGGCTGTCGGATTGCGGGACAGAGGGGTTAAAGAACTTATCGTAGTCGCGCAGGATACGACGAATTACGGTATGGATTTGTATAAAGAAAGAGCAATCGTGCCCCTTCTGAAAAAACTCTGTATGCTGGATTTCTGGAAAGTGCGCCTGCTTTACGCGTATCCCGAAAATATTACCGACGAACTTCTCGACTTCATCGACAACGAACCGAAAATGGCGAAGTATCTCGACGTACCGATGCAACACGTAAGCGACGGAATTCTGAAACGTATGAACAGAAGAAGTACGGAACAAAGCATCAAAGAATTGATGGAGCGCGTCCGCGCGAGAAAAAATTACATCGCGCTAAGGAGCAGTTTTATTACGGGATTCCCCGGGGAAACCGACGAAGACAGCCGCAAATTATGCGAGTTCGTCAGAGACAATATCGATTACGCGGGATTTTTCACGTTCTCTCCCGAAGAAGGAACGCCCGCATATAACTTTGACGACAAGGTAAAAGCGTCGGTGGCGAAACGCCGCAAAACGGAAGCGGAAAAGGCGTGGCAGACGGGACTTATGCGCAGACAAAAGGCGTTCGAGGGCAGGACGCTGGAAGTCATCTGCGACGGAATAGACGAGCAAAAGGGAACCTTTGTCGGAAGAACGGAATACCAAACGCCCGAAGTAGACACGAGAGTGTATTTCGGGGCGGATTTCAACGTCGTTCAGGGCGAAGTGTATAAAGTAAGAATTACGCAAGCGGATTTCGACTTATCGGGTTTTGCCGCGAAGGAGGACAATGAAGTATAAAATCAAATATTTCGGGTCGGCGGAAGAACTGAAAAGCCGCCTCGCCGATACGGGGCTTGACGCGGAGAGATTTGCCGTAAAGAGTTACGCGCTCGACAATACGGTGGAATTCGAGGCGCGCGAGAGCGAATTCCGCGAAGTGTGCGAGGCTCTGGGCGAAGGGTTGTACAGCGAGGAAAACTCGCCGCTTTCAAAGGTGCTCGTGGATTTTCTTGCGGAAAACAAACTCGTTATCGCCACGGCGGAGAGTTGTACGGGCGGACTGGTGGCGGCGCGGATAGTGGACGTAGCCGGGGCGAGCGACGTTTTTTACGAAGGCGTCGTGACTTACTCGAACGAAGCGAAAGAAGAGCGGCTCAACGTAAGCGGAGAAACGCTGGAAAAATACGGCGCGGTAAGCGAGCAGACGGCGAAGGAAATGGCGTACGGATTGCTCAGCGAAAACGTCGATATAGCGGTTTCCACGACGGGGATAGCGGGGCCCGGGGGCGGAAGCGAAGAAAAACCCGTCGGACTCGTATACATCGGTATAGCGTTTCAGGCGCGCGAACCGATTGCGATAAAAAGGATTTATAGCGGAACGCGCAACGAAATCCGCAGAAGCGCGGCGAACGAAGCGATATACAGAACGTACGAATACCTGTTCGATACGCTGTGACGAGATAAAAAATAACAAAGAGAGGATATAAAAATGGACGAGAAGAGAAAGAAAGCATTGGAAGACGCGATAGCGAAAATCGAAAAAGAATGCGGAAAAGGCACGATAATGAAGATGGACGGCAGTAACAAAGTCGACGTCGACGTTATTTCGACGGGTAATATCGCGGTGGACGTGGCGACGGGAATCGGCGGCGTGCCGAGAGGAAGAATAATCGAAGTCTACGGACCCGAGAGTAGCGGTAAAACCACGCTCACCCTTCACATTATTGCGGAAGCGCAGAAGAAAGGCGGCGTGGCGGCGTTTATCGACGCGGAACACGCGCTCGACCCGATTTACGCGGAAAAACTCGGAGTCAACCTCACCGAACTCTACGTTTCACAGCCCGACAACGGCGAACAGGCGCTCGATATTACGCAGCAACTCGTGGAAAGCGGCGGAATCGACATAGTGGTAATAGACAGCGTAGCCGCGCTCGTTCCGCGCGCGGAAATCGAAGGGGAAATGGGCGACAGCCACGTCGGACAGCACGCGCGTCTTATGAGTCAGGCAATGAGAAAACTCACGGGTATAGTGAAAAAATCCAACACCTGCGTTATTTTCATCAACCAACTCAGGGAAAAAGTGGGCGTAATGTTCGGCAATCCCGAAGTGACGACGGGCGGTAACGCGCTTAAATTCTACGCGAGTATGAGAATAGACGTAAGGCGCGGAGAACAGATAAAGAACGGAACCGAAGTTCTCGGCAACAAGACGAAAATCAAAATTATCAAAAACAAACTCGCCGCGCCGTTCAGAACCTGCGAATGCGATATGTTCTACGGCAAAGGATTGAGCCAGGAAGGCAGCGTGCTCGACCTCGCGGTGCTTAACGGTTTCGTACAGAAAATGGGAAGTTGGTTCTCCTACGGAGATGAGAGAATCGGGCAGGGCAGAGACAAAGCGATAGATTATCTGCGCGCCAATCCCGAACTTTGCGAGGAACTCGCCAATAAGATTCTCGCGGCGAGCGGACTTAAAGACGACGTTAAGCCTGCCGAAGCAGAATAATAACGGAGGAAGATAAACGGTTATGACCCGCACGGGGAAAAAAGAATTTACCAAAAAAGAAAAACGGATAATAACGGCGATCATCGCCGTTATTGTCGCTGCGGTAATTGCCGCGGTGACGGTAGTGGGGCTGTACTTCGGCGGAGTGTTCGACGAGGAGGAAACCGCCTATTTACGCACGAGAGACGCGGACAAAGGTTTCAAAAAACATTACGTTACCGGCGGCGTTTATCCGGGAACTTACGCGATAATGACGATTAACGACGGCACGGACGATTACGTCCTTGAATTCCTGCTTATGCCCGAATACGCGCCGATAACCGTCAACAACTTCATTCTGTACGCCGAGGAAGGCTTTTACGAAGGCACGGTTATTCACAGAATAGTAACGAGCAGTTACACGTTTCAGGGCGGCGGATATACCTACGACGCGGAGAGCGGATATACGGCAAAAAAAGCGACGCGGGACGCGATAAACGGCGAGTTCGCAAGCAATCCCACGGGCGATTACTCGTACAACAAACTCAGCCACTTTGCGGGAACTATCAGTATGGCGCGTACCACGAACAAGAATTCCGCAACGAGCGAATTCTTCATTTCGTGGGAAAACTATCCCGCGTGGGACGGCGACTACGCGGCGTTCGGTTTCCTCGTGGACAACGCCGACGTCCGGACCGTCAAAAAAATCGCGCTTGACGCGCAAACCGACGCTAACGGGCGCCCGAAAAAACCAATTACGATAACCAAAGTCGAAATAAAAGATTTGCCGGAGAAAGATGGCGGACAAGAGTAAAATAGACAGGCTGGCGGAGCAGTACGCCGTCGGAATAAAAAAGAAAAGGAAACCCCTTTCCTATGCGACGAAGTTGATCGTCGTGCTTTCGGTTACTGCGGCGATAGTATGTACTTCCGCCGTGTGTCTCGGGTTGTATTTCGGAGGGGTTTTCGACAAACCTCTTACGGTGGATACGGACGGAGAAGAAGGCGAACAGGAAATATACGAAGGGTTCGTGGATTACTCTTTCGACCCGAACAAAATGCCGACGGGCTCGTACGCCGAGTTTACGCTCAGCGCGGAAGGCAGGAGTTATACCGTGAAAGCGTATTTGTTTTCCGATTACGCGCCGAATACGGTAAATAATTTTATTTCATATGCCAATAAAGGTTTTTACAACGGCAAGACGTTCGGGGAAGTCACGCTCGGGTATACGGACGGAATTCCCGACTCCGGCAGGATAATCTGCGGCGGATACAAGCGCAACGATAACGGCGATTTAACGTACGAACTTGCGGACGGAGCGAAACCCATAGCGGGCGAGTTTCTTGAAAACGGATATGAAAAAAACAAACTCAGCAACACCGCGGGCGTAATAGGAATGTTGCACGGTGCGAACGCGGACGACGCGACGACGGATTTTTACGTTCTCCCGTTCGACGATATCGCGCTTAACGGCAGATACGCGGCGTTTGCGAAGATTACCGATTCAACCGGACTCGGAGTGGTGCGCGCGCTTGCAAAAAAAGCGTACGAACAGAACGTCGTCGTGACGATAACGCAGGTAAAAATAACGAATAAAGCGTAATACGGAGCTAAAAACGCGAAAAACACCGCGCATAGCGAAGCGCGGTGTTTTTTTGTACGAGAAAGATTCTGCGACGCTATTCCGTTCGCAGGGCGACCGCAGGGTCTTGTTTCGCGCCCATAAACGCGGGTACGACGCCGGCTACGACGCTGAGCAGGAAACTTATTAACGTCATTACGACTACGTGCCACCATTCGACTATCGCAAGATTGGATATGCCGACGGCGGATTTAAGCAATACGTTGACGGGCAAGGTTATCAGCCAACCGATGAATACGCCGAGCAGTCCGGACGACAGTCCGAGCATTCCGCTTTCCGCCATAAATATCGTGGTTATGTCGCGTTTCCGCGCTCCGATAGAACGGAGAATACCGACTTCTTTTCTCCTTTCGAGAACGGAAGTGTAGATTATTACCGCAATCATTATCGAACTGACGATAAGAGAAATGGATATAAATCCGATAAGAACCTTGCTTATGGCGTCGCTCATCGTATTGACGAAACTCATCATCGTGCTGAGCATATCGGTGTACTTAATCGTTTTTTCCGGGTTGGTTGCGCTGTTTGAGTCGTTGTATTCTCTGATAAACTCCACGATTTTCTCTTTGTTTGCGAAAGAGGACGAATAAATCATTATCGTTTTCGGTTTCGTTTGATCGGCGATGCCCATTTCGGTGATACGCTCGTTATAACTTGTCGTAGAGGCGAATTTGCGCCCCGTGGTGATATCGACGTATCTTCCGCTTTCTTCGTCGTAAGACGCTTTCTGCGCCATTACAGCGGCGTTGGATTCCGCTTTCTCGATAAGATAATTTTTAAGGGACGAGCAATACCCTATCGCGCCGTTTATCATTGCGGTCGAACCTTTGCTCGGACGGATTACGCCGACGACTTTCGCTTTTACCGAATAATGAGATTTGATATATTCTGCGTCCTGCGTGGTTTTGTCGTGTTTCGTCCAAAGTTCCGCGCCGTCTTCTTTTTCAAAATAATCGTAACCGCCGAGAACGTAATACTCTTTGCCGACGATATCGTTTACGCTGTACGTCGTGTTGGAGAACGAGTCGTCCTTGTCTATTATGGCGGAGAAGATATCCGATTGAGATTTAAGACCGAGCATAAACAAGGAATAGTCGTTGAGTTGGTTCTTGGAGTCGGCGATTACCACGACTTCCGCGACCATATCGCCGTTTTCGTCCTCGTAAACGTCGGTGCGCGGCCATTGCGAATTGCCGATGAGTTCGTATTGAGAACGTATAAGCGAGGTGTTTTCGCTCATTTCCGCCCACGCGCTCATCATTTCGGCGTACGGGGTAATCATCTCGATAAACGATTCCGGCAGACTGAACGATCCGGACATATCGTCGAGCGCGCTGTTCATAACGTCGAGGAAGGGTTCGGTTTTCATAAGGCGTTCGGTCGATTTCGGGTCGTCGGCATATACGTGCATAGGAATGCCGTATTCGTATTTTACGTAGCCTAATTTTTCGTCGAAGTTTTCTTCTATATAGGCTTTGAAACTTTCGAGGTCGTTCGGCTTTGCCATATTCGTCAGTTCGCCCATAATTCCGCCCAACACTTTGTTGGTATAAATGGTATCGCCGTCGGGATATTCTTCGCGGTCGATATTGCTTTCGCCCATCAGTTTTTCCATAAGCGACATAAGGCTGACGGTGGATTCTTCTATCGTGAGAGGATAAAGAGAAAGCGAACCTTCTTCAAGGTTGCGGATATACGCGTTTACGCCCGTGGAAATCGCAAGAACGAGGATTATTCCGATAATACCTATCGAACCTGCGAAAGAAGTAAGCGCGGTGCGTACTTTTTTGCTTGCGAGCGTTCTCGCGCTCAGTTCCACCGCCGTGGCAAA
>JBJETX010000079.1:60430-67770 GCA_051883535.1 Christensenellales bacterium
TCTTCGGGAACGTAAGGATTGCTGTCGCCCGAAACCATACCGCCCGACAGGTTGATTATACGCGTGCTGTATTCTTCGGCGAGGCTGTTGTTGTGCGTAACCATAACGACGAGGCGGTCGTTTGCGACTTTGCGAAGGAGATCCATCACCTGAACGCTGGATTCCGCGTCGAGCGCGCCCGTAGGTTCGTCCGCAAGGATAATATCGGGGTCGGTGACCAAAGCGCGCGCGAGGGCGACTCTCTGCATCTGACCGCCGCTGAGTTGCAGGGGTTTTTTATAAATCTGTTCTTTCAGTCCCACGGTTTCGAGAACGGCTATCGCCCGTTGGCGGCATTCGCTCTTTTTTACGCCCGCGAGAATAAGGGGCATTTCCACGTTGCGGACAACGCTGAGGTGAGGGATTAAGTTATACGACTGAAAAACGAAACCGATGCGCTTATTGCGGTAATTATCCCAATCCGCGGCAGAAAAATTGGCGGTGGACACGCCCCCTACGATGATTTCTCCCGAGTCGCAGACGTCCAGACCGCCGATAATATTCAATAAAGTGGTTTTTCCGCAACCGCTCGGACCGAGAATGGATACGAATTCGTTCTTGCGGAAAGCAACGTTTACGCCTTTAAGAACGCTTATCACGTTGCTTTTGTTTAAGTAGTAGTTTTTTCTAATGTCTTTTAAGACGATCATTTTTTCCTTGTTTTCCGTAACCGTCTGATTTTGCCCGCCGCTACGCGGCAGGCAATGGTTAGGAAAATAATATATTCTTCAATATACTATTTTCCCGAAAAAAAGTCAAACGGTTAAGGTTCGGAAAAGAATGAGCCGGATTTTACTCTTCGGTTTTATCTTCCTCTTCTTGGGCGGAAACAGCCGATTTCATCTCTTCGATTTCGTCGGAGACTTCCGAACTTCCCTGTATCGTTTCTTCGATGGAAGGAGTTTTTTTGCCGCCGACTTTTGCGAATGCCGTGCTCATTTTTTCTTCGAATTTATCGAGGAGACCCTTTTTATTGAGGAAGTAAATCGTGCAAATCACGCCCGCGAGCAGAACCGCGCCGACCGCGAGAGTAATGCCTACCGTCGCGCCGTAACTGAGTTCCGCCGCAACGAAGCCCATTGCGATATATACGATAAAGCACATTACCGCGACTATCGTAGCGTAAGGCATCTGCGTTTTAACGTGATCGAGGTGGTTGCATCTTGCGCCCGTACTTGCCATAATCGTCGTGTCGGAAATCGGGCTGACGTGGTCGCCGTAAACCGCTCCCGCGAGAACTGCGGACATAGACAGATACAGCAGAGAAGAGTTTGCGCTGCCGAGTATGCACAGAGAAATCGGAATAAGGGTTCCGAAAGTTCCCCAACTGGTTCCCGTGGCGAAGGAAATGAGGCACGCGATAATGAAGAACACGGCGGGGATTATGCCCATAGCCATCGTGGTATTGGTTATCCCCGTGGCTTCGTCGTATCCGAATACGCCCTGAATAAACGCTCTTGCGTTAAGACTGCCGTCCTGACCTTTCGCTCCCATAAGGGCGCAGAGCGTCCAGGCGAACGTAAGAATGAGAATGGCGGGCACCATGGATTTGAAACCTTCGGTGAAACTGTTCATACAATCTTTGAAAGAAAGGCTCTTGCTGATTGCGTAGTAAGCGATTGTTATAATCAGCGCGACTACGCTTCCGACCGCGAGAGAAATACCCGAATCGCAGTTTGCAAACGCTTCGGTAAAGTTGGGATAACCTGCTTTATAACCGTTGTAGTACATCGAAAGAACGCAGCATACGATAAGCGTTACGACGGGAACGACGAGGGAAGCGACTCTGCCTTTTTTGGAAGCGTCCGAACGGATGTCTTCGGTGGGAAGGTCGGTTTCTCCTGCGTAAAGGTCGCCTTTTTCAGCGAGTTTTTCGTTCTTTTTCATTTTGAAAATATCGAGTTTGAGCAGAACGAAGATAACCATCATCGCAATCGTGAAGAGCGCGTACATATTGAAAGGAATGGTCATTATGAAGTCGACGAGACCGTTGCTTTCGTCTCCGAGGAAGCCGGTAACCGCCGCCGCCCACGAAGAGATAGGCGCGATAATACATACCGGAGCCGCCGTGGAGTCGATAAGGTACGCGAGTTTCGAGTGAGAAAGTTTGGCTTTATCGGTAACGGGGCGCATCGCGCTGCCTACGGTGAGACAGTTGAAATAGTCGTCCACGAAGATAAGGCAGCCGAGACCGATCGTGGCGAGTTGCGCGCCGGTTTTCGTTTTGATTTTCGAGGACGCCCATTCGCCGTACGCCTGAGAACCGCCGGATTTAACCATAAGAACCGCGAAAATTCCGAGCACGACGAGGAAGATAAGAATTCCGCCGTTGCCTCCGAGTTGGTCGCCCATCGTGCTGAACAACAAAGTAAGAGCGTCGATGGGGTTTCCGTCCGTAAGGAACATCGCGCCTGCGAAAATTCCCGCGAACAGACTCAGATAAACCTGTTTCGTGATGAGCGCGAGGATGATGGCGATAATTGCCGGGACGAACGCCCAGAACGTTCCGATGAAAAAGTCGCCTGCGCCCAGTAACTGAGTGAACATAGTTGATTTTCTCCTGATAAAGTATTTATTTTACCGTTTACGAAACGGAAAAACGCGGTAACGGGGAGAAAAACCGTTACCGCGCATAAAGTTTTTATTACGTTCGGCAGCGATAGCTCTCCACAATTTTTGTGACAGTATAAAAGGTATTTCCTCATATACCAGCAACGGATTGTTGGTCGCAAATCGCGCCGCTTCGGCGGAAAAGCCTTTCTTTACACTCTGCCCGACCCGGCGTTACGGGTGTAAATACTCTTCGGTTCCGCGCCTCTATCGTACAAATACGCATAATAACACAGTCTTTTCCCCTTGTCAACGGCTTTTTGTCGATTTATGTAGGGCAAGAGGAAAAACGTTACTATTCATTGACATTAAAACGTAGAATATGATAGTATTTAAAATTATAAAAACGCGCGTCACGCGCACAAGGAGCGAAAAATAGTTGACACCGCATAATTCATCGAAAGAAGAAGTGCTTGTTGAGGTAAAAACCGTTGAAAACGGACTCGGGAAAGAAGAGGCGAAAAAAAGGCTCGCCGAATACGGACTTAACGAATTCGAGTCCACGAAAAAAAAGAGTCTTGCCCGTAAGTTTTTAGAGCAGTTCAAGGACGTGATGATTATCGTCCTTATTGCCGCCGCGATAGTGAGCGCGGCGATAGCGATTGCGCGCGGAGAATACTCCGAACTTATCGACAGCGGCATTATTCTGCTCATCGTCATCGTAAACGCGGTAATCGGAGTGGTTCAGGAGAACAAAGCGGAAGCCGCCCTTGACGCGCTGAAAAATATGAATAAACCGTATTCGAAAGTAATGCGCGACGGCGAGCCCGTGAGTATCAAAAGCGAGTTGATCGTGCCCGGAGACGTAGTAGTTCTCGAAGCGGGAGACGTCGTGCCGGCGGATTTACGCCTTCTCGAATCCGCGTCGCTGAAAATAGAAGAAGCCGCGCTTACGGGCGAATCCGTGCCTTCGGAGAAAGACGCTGACGCGATTTGCGAGGAAAAAGCGGCTATCGGAGACCGCGCGAATATGGCGTTCAGCGGCGGAACGGTTTCTTACGGCAGAGGGAAAGGCGTGGTAGTCGCCACGGGTATGAATACCGAAGTCGGGAAAATAGCGAAAATGCTCGCCGATACCGACGATACGGAAACGCCGCTTAAAAAACAACTTGCAAAAACGGCGAAAATCCTGTCGATAGCGGTTCTCGGAATCGCCGTGATAATTTTTGCGGCGACGCTGTTAAGACATACGTCGGAAATAGCGGACAAAATAGTGGACGCGTTTATGACTTCGGTGGCAATCGCCGTTGCGGCGATTCCCGAAGGGTTGCCCGCGGTGGTTACCGTCGTTCTTGCCGTCGGAGTGCAGAAAATGAGCAAGAGGAACGCGATTATTCGCAACCTTCCCGCGGTGGAAACGCTCGGTTGTTGCGAAATCATATGTTCGGACAAGACGGGGACGCTTACGCTTAACCGTATGACGGTGAAAAAACTGTTTACCCTTTCGGGCGGTACGGTGGCGGCGGAAAGTTACGACGGGAACGAAGGCAGAGAACTGCTTACGAGAACGCTCGCCCTCTGCAACGACAGCGTTAAGTCGGAAGAGGCGTTTCTCGGAGACCCGACGGAAACCGCGCTCGTCGTGTTTGCGGAGAACAACGGGTTCGACTACGCGTCGCTAAAAGAGGAGTGGAAGCGCGTAGACGAAATACCTTTCGACAGCGTTCGTAAACTTATGACTACCGTCAACGAAAGTGGCGGAGAAAAAGTCGCGTACATAAAAGGCGCGACCGATATGATGCTCGATAAATGCTCGCGCATTCTCGACGGCGGGGAAATAAGACCGATAACCGAAGAAGATTTTGCGAAAATCAGAAAAGCCAACGGAGAAATGGCGAAAAACGCGCTCCGCGTACTCGGCGCGGCGGTTAAATACGAAGTAACGGACGACAAGGACGCGCTTGAAAGCGATATGGTTTTCGTCGGGCTCGTCGGAATGATAGACCCTCCGCGGGCGGAGGTCAAAGACGCCGTTAAACTGTGCGCGAAAGCCGGAATACGCCCGATTATGATAACGGGCGACCATATCGATACGGCAAGCGCGATAGCGAAAGAAATCGGGATTTTACGCGAAGGCGACGAAGTGATGACTGGGGCGCAGGTGGACGCGATGAGCGACGAAGAATTCGCCGCGATTATCCGTAAAGTAAGCGTTTTTGCGAGGGTCAGTCCGGAAAACAAAGTGCGCATAGTAAAAACTTACCGCGGATTCGGAAACGTGGTGGCAATGACGGGAGACGGAGTCAACGACGCGCCGTCGATAAAAGAAGCGGATATAGGAATAGGAATGGGAATAACGGGTACGGACGTGTCGAAAGGCGCGGCGGATATGATACTTACCGACGACAATTTCGCCACGATCGTAGGCGCGGTGGAAGAAGGACGTAAAATTTACGCCAATATCACGAAAACCGTGCAATTCCTGCTTTCTGCGAACATTGCCGAAGTGCTTTGCCTGTTTATAGCGACGGTAATCCTCGACGTAGAGTTCCTCACGCCCGTTATGATACTGTGGGTGAATATGGTCACGGACAGCCTGCCCGCGCTCAGCCTTGGCATGGAAGAAGCGGAAGCCGACGTTATGAGTTATCCCCCGAGAAAAGCCAAAGCAAGCCTGTTCCACGGCAAGACGGGAAGAGATATTATCATTCAGGGAATTATGCAGACCGCGCTCGTAATGCTCTCGTTCTGCCTCGGCAACTACGTTCTCAGCGACGGCGTGGCAAATCACGAAGTGGCGATGACGATGGCGTTCGTAAGCCTTTGCGCAATACAGTTGTTCCATAGTTATAATCTCAAATCGCAGAGCGGAACGATTTTTAATCGCAGACTTTTCAAAAACAAGTGGCTTAACTTATCGTTTTTCGTCGGAGCGGCGCTGCTTTGCATAACGGTATTGATTCCGCCGCTGCACCCGATATTCAGCACGGCGAGTCTTAACTGGAGCGAGTGGCTCATAGCGATTGCGTGCGGATTGGCGATACTGCCTTTCGTGGAAATTCAGAAACTTATAGAAAACGCCGTGGAGAAAGCCGTAAAAGGGAGAAAACCGAAGAATGAAAAAGAAAGTAATTAAAATCTGCGCGGTGGCGGTAATCGCCGCAATAGTCCTTGCGATAACCGCGTACCTTGCGGCGTTGTTCTTCTACAGACCGTCGTACGTCAAATCCACGGATACTTTCGACGTAGCGGAAACGGCGTACGGAGAGGAAATCACCGTGATGAGTTTTAACGTCAGATATATGGATATCTTCGATTGCGGGAAAAAGAGTTGGTATTACCGCGCGGGACTCGTGCTCGGAACGATAAAGGAAGAACAGCCCGACGTAATCGGATTTCAGGAGATGACGACTACTCACGAAAAATACCTTACCGAACGGTTGAAAGGATACGCGTTCGCGTGCGAATACAGGGATAATTCCGCTATGAAAGAGGCTACGGCGATAGCGTACAGAACGGACAGATTCGAGTTGAAAGAAAAAGGACATTTCTGGCTGAGCAAAACGCCCGAAGCGCAGAGCAAAGATTGGGGTGCGGAAAAATGCCGCGACGCGAATTACGTAGTGCTGAAAGAAAAAAATACGGGAAAAGAATTCGCTTACTTCAATACGCATCTCGACGCAAGAAGCGAAGAAGCGCGGATAAACGGAGCGAAAGTGCTGATAAATAAGGCGAACGAATTCGATATGCCGAAAATCATTACGGGGGATTTCAACGACAAACAAGGGTCGGAAACGTACGGGTACGTAACGGAACAAGCAGGTTTTTCCGACGCGCGGATAATTGCGGAACAAGCGACTCTGTCAAAAGAAAATACGACGTATACGGGCTACGGAAAAGCAAAGGATACGAGGATAGATTATCTGTTTGCCAAAGACGGCGTTGCCGTAAAAACCTATAAAGAAAACGACGAAAAACCGGGCGGAGACTACCCGAGCGACCACTACCCCTTGGTCGTAAAAATCGCACTGTAATAAAGAACGAAAACCACAGAAAAACCGCCCCGAAACGAACGCTCGGGGCGGTTAACTATACCGCTACGATTTATTTACTCAAAGTACCGTCGGTACAGTATATCGTATAACTGCCGGTATTATAATTCCAAGAAGAACCTTTACTTATCGCATTCCATTGCGCTTTCGTTCCGTTATATGTTACGCTCGTTAATCCGGTGCAATAGTAGAACGCCCAATCCCCAATACTCGTCACACTGTCCGGTATGATTACGCTCGTTAAATTACTGCAATCGCAAAAAGCATAGTTATTTATCTCGGTAATATCTTCGGGTAAAACAAGTTCAGTATCTGTTCCGGTGTATGCTATTAAACTTTTTTCTTCTCCGTCGGTATAAATTATATATCCGTTAACCGTAGATAATTTACTTATATAATCGTCTGTATATACGGCTTTTGCATAATAAGCAACATACCCGTAATCACTGCTTCCCGCCGTGATATTCAACGACGATTTATTATAAACTTCGACTAACCTACGGCAAGCGTAGAACGCATCACTACCAATACTCGTCACGCTGTCGGGTATGGTTATGCTCGTTAATCCGGTGCAAACGCGGAACGCATGATCCCCAATATTAGTCACACTGTCCGGTATGATTACGCTCGTTAAATTACTGCATTTGTAAAAAGCATAGTTATTTATCTCGGTGATATCTTCGGGTAAAACTAGTTCGG